>CAIKLQ010000638.1 GCA_903828255.1 uncultured Verrucomicrobiota bacterium | reverse complement strand
GCCGCCGTCGCTTTGTGCTTGGCCTGGCGCGGTTGTTCGGGGGAAGCAAAAATGCCATTGCGGCATTGGGACCGGTTTGGCACCGGGGTTGCCGGGGCAGGCACGACGTTGGTTGTGGGCAGCCTGCTCGGCAGTCTGGCTGCCACCGGAGCCTTGGGGTTGGCGATCTCTTTGGTATTGAGTCTGACAGCGGGCATTGTCGTCCGCGGCTGGCTCAACACCCGTCCGGGCAAGCCAAGTCCCAGCCCCACGCTTCAAAAAGCAAACAGCGATGAGTCTTGGCGCAGCCACGTAATGCACTCGTCCAGCCAACTGCGGGACCATCTGGATGAACCGGCCTTAAAACTGCTGCGAAGCGCCTTTCCACGGCCCGCCTGAACCAGAAATAATGTCCCTTCTAACAACCATCAAAGATAAAGCGGTACAATTCGCCCTGCGAACGTGGTTTCAACTCAAATGCAATAAATTCGGCAATATGACGTCCCTACAAATAAACTCCAAAATTAAGACCATTCAACTCGAACTGGAATTGAAAGGTGAAACCTCCCCCATCAAGGTATCCATCAAGCGCTACGAACTCACGGAGGAAGGAGGAAAGACCTATCTGTGTGTCGGCGAAATCGAAACCTCCCGCGAATGGATCAATGTTCTGCTGGCGAATTACCTGAAGGAGCGCCGTTTTGAAGTGCCGAGCGCGGTTAAAATCGCACTTTAATCATTATGAAAGAAGTGCCAAGAACTCCTGGGAGGGAAAAGCGTTTGTGCATTGACATTGGCGCAACCCGATTGAAGTGGTCTGTTTTGCCCCGGGCAATCAATGGGGAAGACTTTCCCGGGATGCAAACCTACTCCATGCGGACCCTTGGTTGGCTTAATAGCAGTCTTGAGGATTTGCTGGACCCCGACAATTGGTCGGGCATCAATCATGCCCGGCGGCAGTTACCCGCTTACGACAGCATCGGCATCGGCATCTGCACCCAACTGACCGCGTCAGGAAAGATATTCGGAAACCTTCGGGGTCGAGGCGTTCCCGCCGACTTAAAAGAAAGATTCGAGCGCCAGACGGGGAAGCCCGTAATTTTGATGAATGATGCGGAAGCCTGGTTGCGGGGCGCCGTAACCTACTGTGAATCCAGACCAGCCACCCCGGGAGTCGGTCACCCCGGATACCCGAGCGTGGCATTGGTTCTTGGGACCGGAGTGGGTTGGGCCTGGGCCAAAGACGCGGAATGGGTGGCACCCAAAGAATTCGTGCATGGGTTCGCGGCTCCTCATTTATCAAAAGCGGCCGGAATGAAGAGCGACGACGGAGCGGTGCATCAGGTTTTGGGGAAACCGTTTTTTGAGTGGGTTGATGGCAAGAACCCCGGTTGGAGTTATCCGACAATCCGGGAAGAGTTCACGAAGCGGGTCGTTGCTTTGCTGCAGGATGTGGGACAATTGCGCGGCAGCCCCCGCACCATTTTTATCTGCGGAGGCAATGCCGAATATGTTTCCATCCGAGAGATCGCGAAGAGCATTGGGGTTCCCGTGATCATGTTCCGCGAGCCGGAGTTGGCAATCCAGCCGGACCTCGTTCCCTTGTTGGGCCTCGCCGCAACTTGTTGAACCGTGCAGCCAAGGTTAAGAAACTCCTCATTACCCGATTCTCGAAGAGACCACCATTTTGAAGACCAAAACCCAAAGGAACGAAAAATAAACCCTGGAATCGCAATCGCAGCCGTTATGGGGTCCGCCCGCGCAAGATTTACCTGGGCAATCAGCCGGGGGGGTGGCGCAATCAGGTCAAGGTGCCCTGGGAAGAATTCAACCGCGAGTGGTGGAACCCCAAGGGGATGGCCTGGTCTGTTGGGGGCGGTGAAAGGTGGGTTGACTTCTTACGCCTTACTCACCTGAACAACCGAACCGGGTACAACCCGTAATTCACGATCATTTATTTCACGTTATGCTAAACTGGCTAATATATCAGCCCGATACCGCGTTTGAGGTCACCGGGGATGTGCTGGGTCGTCCCTGGGAAGACGTGCATTTCAAGGCGAGCGACGGCACCAAACTCAACGGCTGGTTCTTCCCGGCGAACGCGAAGTCCCGCCGAGCGGACTTGACCATACTAGTCTGTCATGGCAATGCCGGGAACATCAGCCACCGACTCGAACTGGCCGAGACAATGTTGGAGACCGGCGTGAATGTGTTCCTGTTAGACTACCGGGGCTATGGCCAGAGTTCGGGCGAGCCCGACGAAGCTGGAACCTACGGGGACGCCGCGGCGGCGTACCGCTGGTTGCAACGAAAGGGCCTCAAGCGCATCGTCGCTTACGGTGAATCCCTGGGGGGTGGCGTGGTCAGCGAACTGGCGCTGCGGGTATCGTTGGCCGGGCTGGTTCTGCAAAGCACTTTCACCAGCATTCCCGACCTCGGTTCGGAGTTGTATCCGTGGTTGCCGGTGCGCTGGTTGACTAGGATTCGATACGCCACGCAAACCAAATTGCCGCGATTGAAGATTCCGATGTTGGTCATGCACAGCCGAGCAGACACGCTCATTCCCTTCGGGCATGGCCAAAAGAATTTTGCCGCGGCGCAGGAACCAAAAATGTTCTGGGAGCTAAAAGGTGATCACAACGAAGCTTTGGAGGTTGACCGTCCAGGCTTTCGTAAAGGACTCCAAAAGTTTCTAAAGTCACTAGACCCCACCCCCGGGCGCAAACGCTTGTAATCAGCCAAGCAGTCACTTTAGGACCCGGCCGAGACGGAGCGCACGACGGGACGCGCCCAACCAAGCAAGTTCGTGGATAATCGAGCCACGAAGCTCCAGGTTGGTCCGGCACAAAGCACCCAATTTTCTCCGGGCCGTTCACCGGGAGCTTCCGCTTTAATCGGTGCGTGAGATTCCATCCGGGTTATCGTAAGGTGCCCGCACTACTTGAAATCAATCCTAACCAACGATGGGCCGGTGCGCGATGCCGTCGCGGACATCATCGCGTATCACGACCGGACCAAGCATCAGCCCGAGCGTTACGCCAACGGGCCGGGCGGCCTCGACTGGGCCAATCAGCCCGATCCCTTTCGCCGCTTCGAGGGCGCACCCGCATTCCGGTTGCCGCTGGCCGGCTCGGATGCTACCCCTCCCGCCGCCGCCTTGTTCGGTGCCGCGACCGTGACCCCGCGCCCCTTCACGCTCGAAGCACTGGGCTTGTTCCTCGAATTGTCCCTGGGGCTTTCGGCGCGGAAGGAATTTGGCGGTTCAAGCTGGTACCTCCGGATGAACCCGTCCAGCGGCAACCTCCATCCGACGGAAGCCTACGCCGTCCTGCCGGTCCTCGCAGGGTTGGCCGGGGGCGCCGGGGTCTATCATTACGCACCCCGGCAACACGCCCTCGAACAACGGGCCCGCTGGTTGCCAGCCGCCACACCTGACCCGTCGGGATTTCACGTCGGGTTGACTTCCGTCTGCTGGCGGGAAGCGTGGAAATATGGGGAACGGGCCTTCCGTTACTGTCAGCATGACGTTGGGCACGCGCTGGGGGCGCTGCGTTTCGCCGCGGCGGCACTGGGCTGGCGCGTGCAACTCCTGCCGGATTTGGCCGAAGCCGCCCTCGCCCGGTTGCTCGGCTTGGATCGCAAGGAGGATTTTGGCGACGCGGAACCAGAAACTCCTGAATTGCTCGTCCGGGTGGTAGTGAACAACCGGGCAGCGACGAATCCGCCGCCTGCCGCCAGTAACGCCGGCGATTGGTTCGGACGCGCCAATCGGTTGAGCGACTCCCACGTCGAATGGCCCGTGATTGCCGAGGCCATAGCCGCCTCGGAACGAAACGCCGGGAACCTGAACCCCCTCCAACCCGGGAACTTGGGGGACTGGTCTCCACCCACGCCACCGGCCTGCGCCCACTCCGCCCGGCAGCTAATTGGCCAGCGGCGCAGTGCGGTGGACTTCGACGGAGTCACCCATCTCGCGAAGGAGAGTTTTCTGGCCATTTTGGACACGACGCTGCCGCGCCCTGCCGCGTCGCCCTTCGATGTCTGGCCGTTTCCGCCGCGAGTGCATTTGGTGTTATTCGTGCATCGGATCAGCGGACTGGTGCCCGGTCTGTATCTGTGGCTCCGCGCTCCAGCGGACGCGGCGGCTTTGCGCCGGGCTTTCCGGGCGGACCTCGGTTTTGAACTCGTGACGGATTCCGCCATGCCGGCGCCACTGTATCGGCTGGACGGGGGCGACCTGCGGGATTTTGCCCGGGCGCTTTCCTGTGGCCAGGACATTGCAGCCGACGGCGCGTTCAGCCTGGGAATGCTGGCGCGGTTCGCGCCGGTGTTGCGGGAGCGCGGGGCGGGGGCCTACCGCGAATTGTTCTGGGAAGCCGGGTTGATCGGGCAGGCCCTTTATCTGGCGGCCGAGGCCGCCGGGGTCCGCGGGACGGGAATTGGTTGTTACTTCGATGATGTGCTGCACCGCAGGCTTGGGTTGACTGGCCACGATTGGCAGAGCCTCTACCATTTCACCATCGGCGGCCCGGTCGAGGATCCGCGGTTGCGGAGTCTCCCACCTTATACACATCTGGCGGGCGACGCGCAGTGATGAGTCGCCGGGGACAAGGGCGAAGACGGTGGCTTTGGCGTCGAAGTAAACCTTGTCAATGGTCCCGCCGGTAGTGAAGAACTTGATTTTCATGGCTGGCCTAATCTGGCGTCGTCCCCACGATCTTGCAATGGATCCAGGCGTCTTCATCGAAGCCGTAAATCGCGCAAAGGCGATGGTAGCCGTCCGCAATCACCAGTCTTCCGTGCGCTTCGTGCCGGACCAGGAGAATGGGCGAAAGCCCCTGGCCCTTCCGGATCTTCGCCCGATCCTTTTCGACGTGGCAATTGCTCACGCCCAACAACGACAACTGGGAGGCACGAAAAATATCCTTGGCGCGGAAGCGTTCCACCGGGAATTCCCGGAGTCGCTGGACCAGCTTCGCAACCACCTTGGGGTCGAATAGCAGGCGGAGGTAGGATTCAGCCGCCGGATAGTTATGCGGCTCTGCGTCGGGAAGCCATTTGATTTCCTGAACTTTTGACTTTGCCATGGCTGATTCTCAGTAAACCGGGGCACGCTTTCAAGGACCACTCGCCAGGTGTCCAACCGTCGAGTTAGGCCCCTCCTTAAACAGCGGTAATTACAGGCGTGATCTTTCGGGCTTCATTTCGTATCCTCCCGTCAAGCCACCGGGCGTTGTCCTCGTGGCAATACGCTATGAATACACAAGCTACTTACGAGTCGATCCGACTTCTCCCGAGCAACTCCCCCGCCTATGGTCCGAAGCCCTCACCGCTGGTCGCTCACCAACGCTGGGCGGTCGCCCTTAACGATCCGTGCTGGGCTTGGCAGATCGCGTTCGGGTATCACCAATCCGAGGAAGCGTTGCCCCCTTCGATCCGCGATCAGAACGTCCGCCGGGCGTATCGTTATCTCCAAGGTAATCGCGATGACCAAATGGCGGTAGCGGTGGGCCTGCAAACATCGCCCGAGTACGGCGGGACCCGAGCGGTGCTCAAAGGTTTTCTATGCGCCCGGGATATTTCCCTGGAAGGGATTGCCTTACAACTCGGCTTGGAGGCAGCCGTGGTGAAATTATTCGCAGGGTTGTTCTTCAACGTCCGCAATCGCGAAGGGAACTTTGCCATCAACACGATTTTCCCGCTCACCCGACTGGGGGTCGTAATTGAGGTGGAGAGGGGTTTTGACGACGTGGCGCAGACGCTAATGCGGGTCGGCCGGGACTACGGTTGGAAGGAAGTCGCCCGGCTGGCGGGTTTACTAACGATCGAAGACACAGACGAATCGCCGGAAACCATGCTGACGGACATCGAGAAGAACATGGCCGCGAACGCCCGGATGCTGGCTCGCGCCGGGCATCTGAATCGGAAGGATTCCGCGGGGATTCGGTACGGGAGGGCGCTAATGCTGCGGGCGAAGAAGGAGGCGGAGATCCAGCAAGCAAGCGACCCGGACAGCCGGGTCGGTCTGGGTAGCTTTGGCATGAAGGCATCAGTCATGGAGCATTTCCGGCGCATTACGGATCCCGAGACGCAGTATCAGCAGGCACTGAAACGCCAAGCGGGGATGAAGTCGGCCGGGGACGCGGTGGCGCAGGAGGAATAGGTTGGGCGGCGGGTTGACAGCCGGGGTGGGCAGTTTCAAGTTCCGGGAATGCCCCCTCACGGCGCGCTGATCGCGCCGACGTAGCGGCCCAGCCAATAGCCCAGGAGAAATTCGTCACCCGGGAAATCCGTGGCGTCGTCCCCGTGATCCAGGATGAAAGGCTGAGTGTTGATACGGGCGATGAGGCGTTCGCCGGGCGGCAGCAGTTCCTTCAGTTGGCGTCCCATGAAGTTCGCCGGCAGTTTGGTAATGTCCTGCCGGTGGGAGTTGGTGACCCGCCACGCGATCGTATCCAGCGGTGTTCCACGCAACGTCCACACGGCGCCGGCGGGGTCGAACTCCTTCACGCCACAGGCCGCCGCGATAAAGTTCCAAATCGGGTACCGCTCCGGGCCTTCAAACTCCAAATGCTCGCGCACGACCTCGCGGTATTGAGCGCGCAGTTCTTCGTTGAAAGCGAAGCGCACCAGCGGCCAGTAGCAGAAGAACGCCAACTCGTCGTCGCTGTGGTTCCATTCGTCGCCCATGTTGTTGCCCTGATGCACGTAGCCCGCTGTGGGCGCGATGAGTTTGAGCGAACTCAAGCTGTTGGTGAGATAGCCATGCTTGCGGAACAGCTCGAAAGCCTTTTCCCGGTAGCGCGTATTCCCGGTCATCGCGAAGGCGAGTTGCAAGCTGGCGGTGATTTCGGCGCTGTTGAGTTGGCGGTCGTGAATCGTGGGCGGAAACCAGTTCACGTAATCAGGATGCCACCGGCCCCAGAGCGTCGGCTGGCCGTCCACGTCCACCAAGTAGAGATCGTGAGCTAGGATGTGATCCACGATGCGGACGAAATTCGTGGCGATGCGGGCACGTTCCGTCGCGTTGGTGGCGACCAACTCCCACATCACCGCGTGCGCATAAGTCTGCGAGCAGATTTCGTCGCTGCTGGTATGACCTTTCCATTCCCAGCCGGGATCCGGCGCGTCACGCCAACGGTCGGGATCGGAGAATTTGAAACCCTTGCGCTCAAAGGTGCGCCCAGGGAAGCCGGTGTTGGTGTGGATGTTCTGCAATCGCTCCAAGGCCGCGAACGATTCCCACGCCTGCTGGCGAACGACCGTATTCTTGGTGACGGCGTATTGCGCACCGAGCGCGCCCAAGTAATAGCTCGTCCAACCGCCGTCGTTGTCGGTGTCAATCATCTCGCTGGAAGTAATGTCCCCGGGCACGAGCAAGCGCCGTTCCGCCGTGAAACCGTAGCGGAGGTTCCGCGACCGAATCTTGCGGTGAAACCATTCCGCCTTCGTCGCAAGGGTGGTCAACCGAAACTCGATCTTGTTCAGTCCGGTCTGGGTGAGCACCCAGACGTGGCCGTCGAGGTCCACAGCAAGGTCGCGGACGTGATCGTCACGCAGCCAGCGCTGGCCGGCGTAATAGCGGAAACGTGGCGGTTCAATCCCGGGCGCGGAAGGGGTGGCGTAAGGGGAGTTGGTCCCGGTACGCTCAAAGAACGCGCCGCGCTTCGTGCCGTACCACATCCCGCCCGGCACGGTGGCCTGACACGTCAACTCCGGCCAGGGCATGCCGGCCCGGGCTTTCAAGACTGACGGCGGACGCAGCCAGGAGTTCGTGTTGCTCAGATTCAGCCGCCCATTGTCACCATTCGACACCCAGCCGTCGGCGAACCGATAGGCCAGGTTGCCTTCCGGAGTCAGGGCGATGTCCTGGGCGAGCTTGCCGGCGAATGGCCGATAGCTTTTATCCAGCGCCAACTTATCGTCGAAAACCCGGGCGACGCCTTTGTCCGTGAGCACGTAAACGACGTCTTCCTTGTCCACGCAAAGCTTCTTGAAGCTGGCGTTGGTCAAGCCGGGGGCGTGGGGGATTCGTACCGCGACATCCTGCCAGAACGGCGCATCGGGAATCGGCACGGCGGACAAAGCAACGGTGCGAACACCGATCAGGAGCGCCGCGAACTTGGGTAGCTGAATTTTCACAAGCAAACTTAACCGATGGGTCATTTCGATGGCACGGTAAAACTCCGCCGGCGAACGACAGTTGATGAAATCCGATCTTACTTTTGCAGTCTGCAATTTGCCACGGAACAGTCCACGCAAGAAACGAAAGGAATGACGGTTCGGAGAAAAAGAAAAGGCTGACGGGGTTCAGCGAATTTTACCGGGACGGAATGGCCCGCGTTCCTGAATCACATCAGCCACCTGAGAGTTGCGCCGATTTCCGCATCTGTCAACTCTTGGGCCCCCAAATTCGGCTGCCATTCTGGTCCTGAGACGCGGAGTTAGATAACCGGGAGATTTCGCCAACCAAGTCGGGTGGTATCAGCGCCCCGGCGGCCGCAACCTCGGCGGCGCTTCCTTAACCAGATCACCGCCCGTTCTTAGCGGTCATTCGCATCGGAAATTCCGGCATCTTGGGAACCGGGAATTTGGTCGCGCTCTCCTCCGGCAAATCGAAAGAGTCGCTGTTGGCCAGTGGGGGCAGTGTGAGCCCCAGGCTCGCAAGCGGATCCGGCGGCGGTTTGACCGCGGTTTCCGGCTTCGCCCGGGCCTTCGCATAGCGGTCATAACACGTCTGCAAAAAGCCGCGAAATTGGGTGGTCACCGGCGAAACGACGATGGTGTCCAGTAGTTCTGCAAAG
Organism: uncultured Verrucomicrobiota bacterium; assembly: GCA_903828255.1. Taxonomy (GTDB): domain Bacteria; phylum Verrucomicrobiota; class Verrucomicrobiia; order Limisphaerales; family JADLHS01; genus CAIKLQ01. The sequence goes on along the minus strand of CAIKLQ010000638.1, from coordinate 3,227 downwards.
GCGAGGTCGGTTCGCGCCAGACAGTCGGCCTCTAACGCCAAAGGTAAGTCAAACCGGGAGCGAATGTCGGCAACGACTTCCGCACCCCCGAAAATGCGGATCGAGTATTCGACTCGGACCGTCGAATCGGGAAGCGGTGGCTCCACAATGGAAGTTGCAGTGGCCGTTGCCGCAACCGGCTTGGGGTCGGGTTCCGGGCCGGCCACGACCGGGGGGGGTGTTGTTGTTGGAGTTGAGTTTGGTGGCGCGGTTGGCGCCGCCGCTGGGGCTCCGGGCGGCTCCGTCACGTTGGCGACCGGGATACCTTGAGCCCCATTGATTTCATTTTGCATGGCTCGATCTTACAGCATCCCTGGGTCACGCCGCCACACGGGGCAAGATTTTGATGCAGATTTCACCTGAGTTTTCAGCCCCGTGTGCCCCATCCGCCCCGTCATTGGTCGCGGGCGGAATGCTCGCCTCGCCGGACCGTAGCTGAACACCGCGCCAGCCGTTTTGATCACCGCCCGGGCGTTTGACCGACTTCGAGTAGCACCGACACCATCGCTCGCCGCGCAGCAGGCGGCCGATCAGAATCCGGAACTTCTTTGCCGACAGCGGCGGTTGCCCGGTTTGCCGACAGTACTCCGTGAATGCCGCGGCCAGTTCGGCGTTGGTCACATTGGCTCCCGCCCCCTTGACCAGGCAGTCCTCCGCGAACGCCCGCACGCGGTCTTCCGCGAACTGCAGTTGCGTTGCGAGGGATGACTTCAGGCGCGAACCCAGCCGGCCCAGGAACTCGTCTGTCAATCGGGACTTGGCCTCAGCGGTGCCGACCGGGGCGGCAGCAGTCAATCTTCGTATTTCGTCGCGCATCTGTTCGTCTGGCACCGGTTGCCAGGCGTTACCATTCACCCGCCGGTAAAACTGCCGTTCCCGGGACTCATAACAAAAGCGGGACTTGAGCCGCGCCGCCAGGTAGGCCCGCCACGCTTGCGCATTGGGAATCATCTGGCCACGCCCGCCGCGCCGGAAAAACTCGCCCTGGGCCAAATGGGCGTGCCAGGCGGCGATTCTACCGTCCGGGTCTGGTCCCCAATTGATGGCCGCCAGATCAATCGTCGTGATCGTGGCGAGGTTCAGGAAGAAATCCCGGCCCGGAAGCGCGGTTCGGTCGTAGATCAACAGGTGGCCCGTCATCCTGACCCGCAAACCAGGCAAATCAATGGGTGCCCCGAAGTTTGTTGCCGCCTGCTGCCACACAACCGGGCCCGCCGCATGGACGGTGATCAGGGTTCGCCGACAATCCGGGTTTCGCATGAGAAACTCGCCAAGGTGGGTGCGATCCGCGAACTGGATGCCGAGCAACTTATCACTACGCGCCCCCAGCACCACCGCGATGTTGTTCGTGACCAGCCGACTCTGGTAGCCGGGGGAGTCCCATTCCGTTGCGAGCGGCGCCGGCTCCATATCTGGATTCGCACCCACCGGGAGCAACACCCCGTTGCGGAAGTAATGGAGCAAATTTGCGAGCGCGGGGTCGAACTGACCGGGATTGCTGATCAAACGATCGGTGATTGGAATGGGGTTCATATTGTTTGTAAGTGTGGTTCGACGTCCGGGATTCCGGCGGTCCGGGCCAGTCCGGGCCGGCCGGTCCGGGCCATACCGGTAGTCGCTGGCTACCCGCAAAAGTGTGGCGGACCTTTCTGGCAGAGCATCGAGCAACGCCGGCCCGGGGGTAACTCCTGGCCGGCGTTGCTGGTTTTGGCCGAGCGGTGATGACATGGCTGGAAACTTCTTTCAGGCGCAGGGTCCGGGCATGCTTGGTCCCGGGGGCAGCGACAGTGGGTTGGCGTCGAGTTGGATTTCCTGATTCATGGTTAACTCCTTCCCGGATACTTTGGATACCGGTTACTCACCCGGTTTGGAATGGTGAATGGCTAACCGTACCAAACCCGATCCAGCCGGTAATCGTTCTAACTTTCAGCCGGATGCGATGGCCTTTTTTAAGGGGCTTCATACTTTTCCAGGCATCTTAGTCTTGGCGCGATGATTCACTTCTTCGAGCCTAACGTATCCAATCTGGACCCCCTCCACTACCAACTCCCTAAAGTGGTTTGGGTTTTTTCGTATCTGCAAAGCCTAGCGACACAAACTGTCATAGGCGGAGTCCCCCTCGGAAATTACCGTCCGCAACCACTCCTCCCGCAGCAACAAAACTCCGTACCCAATACTCGCGAACACGGACGGTTCCCCATCCGGGTCTTCGATAATACCCAAGGCGGTCGCCTCACCCACCGGGGAGGCCACCACCGGTAGATATAATTCGTCGCCGTGGAATCCAATCGGCAACACGCGATCCTTACCAAATACCGGCATCCCGGCCTCCGGGATCACATGGTAAATGTGTACCTGATTCTTCCGGAAATCCGCTAGCTTCGCCGCCTCTTCCTCCGCACTAAGGTCCGGGCTATCGTAATCCGATTCCGGGGGCGCCATTGGTTCCGTGTTGATGCTGTCCGGTTCGAGGGCATCTTCCGGGCTGTTCGGCTGCAGCAGCATGTACGTCGCGTTGGGGAAATTTAACTTCGATATGACGATGTTATCTCCCACTCCGTAACGGACGGCCCTGAAGCCTCCCTCCCATTCGGTATCCTCCTCGTAATCGGAGTGATTAACCTCGCACAAGTGAATACTGTCTCGGTCCGTACGCAACAAAAAGAGCGTACCGTCCGGGGCTTTGCTCAATTGTTCGTGGGGATTCGGCAGCCACTCCATAGTTACATTGTATTTTTTGGACATAATTTTAATCACCGACAACCGTAATTTTAATCATCAAAACCAAAATCGGATCGTAGTAATCCCCACAGCTTAATTCTTTCACAGGTATTCTGAAAATCCCGGGTCAGCCGGTAGTGTTCCAAACTGCTCATCCCGCAGAGCTGCTGCACCTGCGGAAACTTTTCCACCAAAAATGAATAGGCCCCGGCATTGTTCAGGAAAGCCCCGCGCAGGGTAGCCCGGGAAACCTCCGTCGACTCGTGGACCAAACCGCTCTTCAAGGAATCCGAAAATTTCCACATCGTTTCAAAATTGGGGATGTACCGGGCAATATCAAACAACCCCACAAACCCTGCATATTTCTCGGCTTTCGCCAACAACAACTCGCGCAAATCGCCGATGCCACTAGCCAGCCCGACGATGAAATTATCGTAAGCCGAGTGCAAACTCCTCGAAATTATAGT
>CAIKLQ010000637.1 GCA_903828255.1 uncultured Verrucomicrobiota bacterium | reverse complement strand
GCCTGCTGGAATTCCGCTACGACTACCTGGGCCGCCGGGTGCAGAAGCGCGTGATCGATGTGGCGCAGAATCAGGAAATCCTGTCGCGCCGTTACCTCTACGACGGCTGGAATCTCGTCGCCGAATACGCCGCCCCGGGCGGCAGTACCTGCGGCGTCCTGTTGCGCTCCTACACGTGGGGCCTCGACATCGTCAACACCATGGCCAATGCTGGCGGCGTGGGCGCCCTTGTGCAAATCACCGATCACCCGAGCGGGAAAACCTACCTGCCCACCTACGACGGCAACGGCAACATCGCGGCCCTGGTCAACGCCTCGACCGGAGCGCGCGCGGCGGCGTACGAGTATTCGCCCTACGGCGAACCCCTGCGCGCCCAAACGCTCGACCCGGTGGTGGCGGACAACCCCTTCCGCTTCTCCACCAAGTTTACCGACTTGGAAACCGGCTTGGTTTACTACGGTGCGCGCTTCTATAGCCCGAGTCAGGGGAGGTTCCTTGGCAGGGATCCCATAGAGGAAGCAGGTGGGCTGAATCTATACGGGTTTGGTGGCAATGACGCAATTAATGCCTGGGATTTCTTGGGGTACGATGGAGTCACAGCGACTGAACACGGCACATTTTTGGCCAGCGTCACTGACTTAATGAGTAAAGTCCGCGAGTGGACCTTTTCTAGTCAGACCGACGCCGAGAATTGGTACAACGCATGGGGAGAAGGTAATGCGGATTTGCTGCAACCATATTTGGAGCGGATCGCGGCCGGAGAAGTGGCAAAGAGGGCAGCTTCGATCGTTTCCGATCCAGTTGTTGCTACTATCTACCTCAATGGCCTCGGGGGGGGCTCAATATTGCGTGATATTTTTACGGGTTACGACGGTGTTAGCGACGATAACCTCGCCGCCCAGGCCATTAGCGAGTTCGGGGCTTCAGCGGTATTTACGATGGTATTTGGCTCCCAGGCGCCTCCGATCAAAGCGAAGACGCTGACATTAGTGGCTGGAGTTGATAGCTCCATCGAAGGGGGCCTAAGTGATAGCGATAGGCAAGCGATTATCGTCAATGCCAAGACGGTTGAGAGGCTACTCGAAGAACAGAACTCGTGGCATATTCAGACTTTTCTTTTGATTTCTAATAAGCCACTCGTCGCTCCCCAAAAATGGTATGATTTCAATCCCCGTTCCGTAGACGGTGAGTCGGCAGTTTCTCAACTGCGAGGTGGAACAACCGGAATCGTTCCGATTGTGATCACCAACAAGGCAATTGTCAGAGATCGGACGACTCAAGCGGCTGCATGTTCAATTCCAGCATCTTGGGGCGGTGGGATCATTGCGGACTGTGACAGGCTTTCCCGTAACCCATTTACTCTTGCGCATGAGCTGGGGCATGTCGGTAATTATTATAATTACACGGTTGCTAAGAATTCGCCTAAGTTAGCTGATCATGCTCCGATCGGTGACGACAGAAATCTGATGCACGAATATGCGGGACTGAGATATGTCCGAATGAAACAGCCATTACTTGTTCATGTGGACGGAGCATGGCTTTCTGCAATAAATCGCGTCGCTATTCCAGTTCGATAAGCGATGAATCGAGTCGTAAAATGGACAATTGTGGGATTCTGCGTTTGGGGATTGGAGTGTCTGTCTCTCAGTTTGATTGTGAGTGGTAGTCAACCGCACTATGAGGTTTCAAACGGCGTTCTTCAGGACGTCGTGAGGGAGTGTATTGCTGGACATGTGAAAATGATCGCAAACGAGCCGGTACAGATGGAGATCTATATCGACGCTGATGAGCGGGTGGAAGAGAATAGACTATTTTCAAAGTTACCATCATTTGGGCATATTAGCTATTACCCAATCGCGCGGTATAATGACCTGACGGCCGATGATATAGAAAGGCGATTGATTTCGGGAATAATCATCAGGTTGCTTTTCATCCGTAAGGCGGTCTTTACAACTGATGAGAGAATACTGGTGCCTATCAACGCAGCATCGCCGTATGATCTGGTTGCGTCATATAAATGCGTTTTGGAGAAACGGAATGGAAGGTGGCAAGAACGTCCCGGAAACTGAGTGCTCAAGCGATGGTACGAACTGGCGACGCAGGCCATCGGGGCCGATCCAATGGGGTCTGCTTGGGCGAATCAAAAGACGTCAGGGGCAGGAAAAAGGGTCAGGTTTTAAAGAAAGGACAGGTCAGGTATCGGTACCGGCCGTTTCTAAACTCCCCCTCCACCGTGCCCGCGACTCCGTCGGAGTGGCAAGGAGAGGTGACCTATCGTATGCGTCCGGCCGGGGACCTCCTATGCAGGGGACTTTCCCGCAGGTAGACTGCGGCGATGGAAACGACTCCGACCGAAGTTATCACTCCAGAACGCACGCGCGACGGCCGAGGCCATCGCCTCTATACGGATGAGCGCCGGGCCGAACTCATCGCCGCGTATCAGGCGAGCGGGGTGACGCAGGTGGCGTTCGCTCAGCGCGAGGGCATCAAGTACTCGACCTTCACGGCCTGGCTGCAAGGTCGGCGGCGGGTGGTGCAATCCGCGTCCACTGCCCCATCGGCGCCGTTGCGATTTGTTGAGGCGAGCGTGCCCGCTGGCTGGAGCAGCCTGGAAGTCATCCTGCCCGACGGCACGCGGGTGCGCGGCGCGAGCGCCCGCGAAGTGGCCGAGGTGGCGCAGGCGCTGCGGAGCTGATCCGATGTTCGCCTTTCCCGCCGCCCTGCGCATCTACGTGGCCGTGGAACCGGTCGATATGCGCAAGCAGAGCAACGGCCTGTGGGCTCACGCCGAGCAAACGCTGGGTGAAAATCCCAAGTCCGGCGCGTTGTTCGTCTTTGCCAACAAAAGCCGCGACCGACTCAAGATCCTATATTGGGATGGCACGGGCGTCTGGCTGTTGGCCAAACGCCTCGAACAAGGACGCTTCTCCTGGCCCCAAAGCGCCAGCGGCGGAGCCAAGCTCGCGCTTACACCCGAGGCCTTCGCGATGCTCACCGGCGGCATCGATTTAAAGGCGGGTGTCGCCAAGGCGTGGTACGAACGCTGAATAATATATCTAAATATAGCAAAAAACAGCTTGCCTTTCCCGTATAGAGTATCCATGTTGTACCTACGTCCTGATTATGCCTCCCGCCGAGCAGCTCTACGCCGAAAACCTCTCGCTCAAAAGCGTGGTCATCGGGCTGCACGAGGAAATCGCCCGCCTAAAGGTGCAACTCGACTGGCTCAAACAGCGGCTTTTCGGCCCCGGTCGCGGCGAGACCCTCGACCGGGCGCAACTGCTCCTGCAACTTGAGGGTCTGGAAAAGCTCGCCGCTCGGCTGGCGACTCAGCCGCAAATCGTGACCTACGAGCGGACGCCCGCGGCGCCGGCCGAGCGGACGAACCCCGCCGCGCACTTCGCGAAACTGCCGGTCAAGGAAACCATCACGATCGAACCCGCGGAGGTGAAAGCCGCACCCGCCGCTTACGAAAGAATCGGCGAGGAAAAGACCTTCGAGATCGATATCGTTCCGCCCCAATTGTTCAAGCGCGAGATCGTGCGCCCGAAGTATCGTAAAATCGAGGACAAGAGCGTGCCGCCGGTGGTGGCGCCCGCGCCGGCCAAGGCGGTGGCCGGCGGCTACGCTTCGGCGGGCCTGCTCGCTTTCATCCTGGTTTCCAAATACGTCGACCACCAGCCGCTCTATCGCCTGGAAAAACAATCCGCGCGCTGGGGTGCGCGCCTTTCCCGCCAGACCATGATGGAATGGGTCGCCCAAGGCGCCACGTGGTGCGAAATCATTTACCGCCAGATGCTCGCCGAGCTGCTCGCCGGCGACTACCTTCAGGCGGATGAAACACCGGTGCGTTGCCAGGATCCCGATGTGCCCGGCAAAACCGCGCAGGGCTGGCTGTGACACCGACTGGAGCAACCTCAGTGCCCAAGCCAGGCCGACGCCGCTGCGCCCCGCCAGTGATGGCAAGAATACGTCCGTGCAAGCCAAGGCGAACATCAAGCAACAGGCCGTGGTGTCGCGCCAGGCGGCGCAAAACGCCAAGGACTTCTACACGCAGTATCCCGGCCATGCCAAAGCCGCCGAAGCGAGAAAACCCGAGGTCGTGGCGGGCCTGCACGGAGTGGAGGATGGCGATGACAATTACGAAAAATCCGTTCTGGCGCTGGCGCAGAATTACCGGGACAACCGCAGTAACCCGGCGAGCGACCGACTGGACGTGGCGTTGGCCATGGATCGCCTGAAGGTCAGCAGTGGCGCCAAGAGCAAGAAAATCGTCCCGCGTACGACGGAGTGGGAGCAAATGGCGGACAAGCTCCAAGCGGAATTTGGCGACCAGCCCCAATTGCAGAGCTACTACGCCGAACTCGTCCGGTCCGGCGACATGTTTACCTCCAAGCGAATCGCGACCAATCTTCT
>CAIKLQ010000636.1 GCA_903828255.1 uncultured Verrucomicrobiota bacterium | reverse complement strand
GTGTCGCAGGTGTCGCAACCGGCGCAAAGCCACTCTGAGCGGTTTCTATGACTTCATGGCAGCCAAACAATGCCGGAAAGCCTTCTCGCTCGTAACGGCCTATCATTCCTCATGGTTACCGTCAGGATGAATCAGCCATAGCTCCCAACGCCTTTTCCGAAACCATCCTTGACGCCCACGAGCATGAGTGCCAGCTTCCGCTGCCAACATTCCATGAACTGCAGGGCAGCAAATACAAATCTCCACCAGGCAACTTATGCTTTCTGATTTCGACCACCCGCGGAACCTTTGTTGGTCGTCCCTCGCGGCGATAGGTATAGCTTGCGCTTCCGCGACGGCGGCAGGGGCGGCCGCCAGTGTTGAATTCACCTACGTTCCCCCGTACGGATCGTTCAGCAACCTACAGGGCAAAGTCTATGGCGTTAATCCGGCCACTAACCGCATCGCGGTATTCATCTACCTCAACGGCGCGGGTTGGTTCACCAAGCCTACCTGCGGCACGCCCTTGACGACGATCCAAACGAACGGCACTTGGACCGCCGACATTACTACGGGCGGCATTGATCAGAACGCCACCCGGATCGCGGCCTACGTCGTTCCTGCAAGTTTCAGCCAGCCGTGCGTGACCGGTGTGTTTTGTCTCCCTGCGGGCGTGGAGCAGCAGGCGGTCGCCAGCGCGATTACCACGCGGGTGGATCCAGGGACCCGTTCGATTCATTGGTCGGGCTTTGATTGGTGGGTCAAGACGGGCAACTCGCCGCTCGGCCCAGGACCTAACTACTTCTCGGATAGCACCAATAATGTCTTTGTGGACACGCAAGGGCGATTGCACTTGCGCATCACCTATGTCAATAGCCAGTGGCGCTGTGCCGAGATTGTTTCGCAGACTACTCCCGGCTATGGCACCTATGCCTTCCACCTCGCTTCGCCCGTGGAGGCACTCACTCCGAATGTGACACTCGGCTTGTTCACCTGGACCGATCAACCTGATTTTGCCCATCGTGAGATTGACTTTGAAGGTGGTCGCTGGGGCAATGCTGCCGATTACGCCAATGCCCAATTCGTGGTTCAGCCCTACGACCAACCCAGCCACCTAGTGCGCTACCGCATCCCCAACCCACCGACAAACGCGGTCCCGTCCTTTAACTGGCAGACCAACGCCATTACATTTTTCTGTGCCCCGGGAACTACCGCCGCAGCCACCATCGCCACCAACCTCCTGCTGAATCCAAGCTTTGAATCCGGAACGGGTGTGGCGGCCGACAATTGGGCGGGTTTCGGCGATACTTATCGCACGGCGACCAACGATACCTGGCCGCTCACTGCGCTCAGCGGCACCAATTCGATGAAGATATTCGGCCCGTTCAATGCCACCTTCGGTAGCGCCGGAGTGTCTCAGAACCTTGCGGGCGCGAGCGCGGGACAAGTCTGGGGATTCACTGGGTTTGGCCTGAACTGGTCCAGTGATCCCATGACCAGCACCAATGCGTTCGGCGTGGCCCAGCTCATTTTTCTGGATGCCGCCAACACCCC
>CAIKLQ010000635.1 GCA_903828255.1 uncultured Verrucomicrobiota bacterium | reverse complement strand
CGTGGGCGATTGGCAGCGTCCGCCGGCAGCCAGAGCGCCGTCGAGAAAGCGGCAATCTGGCGTCCCCGATGAATCCAGAGTTCGTAGTCGCCCAGGCGCACGGCGGGGGCGAAATGCTCGACCAGAAAGCGCGTCAGTGTTTCCGGCTGCACAAGTTGAACGAGTCCAAGGGCCTTGAACACTTCGATCCGCAACGGACTAACAACCACGATCGCTCGTGGATCCATTTCAAGCTGGTCAAGCAAGGCCCGTTCTCGCGCCTCGGCCATGCCACGGGTCAACGCCGGATGACGATGGCCCGTCCAGACATTGAAACTAAACATATCGGGATAGCTGAACAGCACTCCACCATGCGCCCGGATGTTCTGATGCAGAATGCGCAGATCGCTCGTCACATCACTCGCCAAGCGCAGGCGCTCCGCTCCGGGGAGACCCAGCGGCTCGTTCAAGGTGAACCGTTGGTAGCCCACGCTGGCGATGGGCCAGAGCGCCACCGTGGCCACGCTCGTCAACACAACCCCGGTCACAGCCTGTACTAGCCGCGGCCAAAACCGAAAATGGTTTGCTAAAAAAACCACTGCCTCGTGCCAGCCAGCGATAAACAGAGGCACCCACAAAAATGAGCCCCAGCCGATCTGACTGCCTGCCACAGGATACGCCTGGAGGGTTTGCCAGATAAACACCCACGCCAACCAAAGCCGGGCGCGCCCGAGTCCGGTGCTGGCAGTCGCGCTCAATGGCACGGCCATCAGCCACGCCAGCGATGGGCCGTAGTAAAAACAGAAATTCTGGAGCGACGTTGCCTCGGCAAACAACCCTGGAATACGAATGAAAAACCAAGCTCCAACCGCGAGCCGGAGCACTGCGATCACCAGCGCCATCCTGGCGGCCCCGCGGCGAAGGTAATATGCTACTGTGACCAACGCTTGGATAATCGCGAGTTCGCGCACTCCCGCCGGCCAGCTCCGCGGCAAGTAGATAGTTTGTGAGAACCCTCGAGGAGCTGTGACCACACTGTCCCAGAGGCCGGCCCAACTGTTACCTTGCGCCGAAGCGGCCACGAGCACAATCAGAGCGAACGCCCCAGCGATGGCGAATCCGGAGCCCCATGAACGGAGGCCGTGCTCCGGTTGCCGCGCATCGTGCAAGGCGGCTGTCAGAGTCAGCGCCCCGCATGTGAAAACGAGCACATAAACGACTACCCAAGGCCTGGGCCATTGTGCCCACATGAGCAGCATGGGGAGGACCGCGCACGCCAGAGCGATCAGGAGCGTAACCACACGGGTATTGGCAGCCGTGCGGGAGTTGATGACCAGCCAGGAGCCGGCGGCAATCAGGAAAAATACGCCCACGTTGATCTTGCTTAACGCCATCGCCATGCCCAGCAGGGCGACCGCAACGGCAAACGCCGCCGGCCGCTTCCCAATGCTGGTGACGTGTGCGGCCACCACCGCAAGGGCCACTGCGAACGTCAGGAAGCCGCTGGGATGCATTGGTTCCCGGATCATCGTTATCAGACAGACGAAGGTCAGGGCCTGGGCGGCAAGTGCCGCCAAAACACTACATGTCTGCCTCCAGGCAACCCATCCGCACAGCAGCGCGGCACCACACCAGTAGCACAGTGCCAGCAGCCGACCGGTATCGCGGTTGAAGCTCAACCCGGTCAGCGCATGCAGGAGATGATTGAACGTGAAGTAGAATGGACCGTATACACAGCTTACGCGATCGTACAGGCCACCCTCGGCGCTGTAGGAACTTAACCACCAAAGGAAACTCCCCTCGTCGTCATAAATCATGAACTGGGTAAATATGCGCCAATAGCCGATCACCGCCAAGGTGGCTGTCAGCAAGAAGAAAGCTGTAAGTCTGAGCCGGTCTTTACGCAATTTGATTCGAACTCGCTTTGCCGCTCTGCGCGGAAACGGAGAAGCACCTTCCGTCAATGCTCATTCGCCGCGAGTTTAGGCTGGCGTCAGCAGGAGGGAAGCTCTTTCTCCAATTATTAACTGGCCCTTTGAAACTCCCTGGCCATTACCATGACGATGACTTCAATGGCGCGACTCATAGGTCACCTCCAGCCGCCTACGCAACTGTTGTTCCATTCCGATCGCGGCGTTCAATACGCCAGCGCCGACTACCGGCACGCGCTGACCCAAGCGGGCTGCGTGGCCTCCATGAGCCGCACAGGCAATTGCTACGACAACGCCACCATGGAAAGCCCTGGCCCTCAATAGAGCATCCACATGCTCTGCCGGGCGCTCTGGCTTTGGGCGAAGCTGTAGATGTAACCGGTGTCCGTGCTGACGAACAAGCAACCGTTGGCCACCGCCAGTCCGTAGGCGCGGCCATTCACGACGCGACTCCAAGTCTTGTTGCCGGTTGCCGAATCGAACGCGGCGACCTCGTTTTCGCCGCCAGCGAACAGCGTCGTTCCGGCGAGGATCAGCGTGTAGGGGTAGCTTGCGCCTTTGCTCCAGATGGTCGCGCGGGTGCTGCGATCCAAAGCGGACAGGGTGGTGTCGCCGAGCAGATAGGAGCGGGTGGCGGTGACCACGAGCGCGTTGCCGCTATCGTAGGACGCGATGGTGTCGCCTACCAGGCCGCCTTCCGTGACTTGGCCGCCGCCGCGCGCCGCGGGGCCGAAGAAAAAGCTGTTTCCCGCCAGCAAAGCGTACGTGCCCATCGCGCCAGTGTATTGCCCCAGCATCGAACCGGTGGCGCGATCGAAGTAGAAGGGCGTACTGCGGCTGCCGGGCATAAAGATGCGCGTCGCGGTTAGCAGGATGTAACCTTGCAAGGCCGCCGAGCCGTCGAACCGTCGCTGCCAGTGGCTCGCAGTCGTGCGCGCCCCGGTGGCGGCGTCAACGGCGCAAAGATAAACGCCTTCGTGCGGGAAAAAGCCGGAGGTGAAATACGCGATGCCTTGATCCACCGCCACTGAACTGCGGATGGCGTAGGGAGAAACAAAATTGCCGTTGTTCGCGATGAGGTAATTCGTCGTGCCCGACGGGGTGTATTTCCAAACCAAGCTGGCGTTGGTAGCGTTGAGGCAATACACGGTGCCGTCGTCCGAGCCGGCATAGACTTTACCGTCCTGGACGGTTGGCGTCATTCGCACTGGGCCGTCGGTGAAAAACGACCAGTTCGTCGCGCCGGTTTCGGCGTTGAGGCAGTTGACCGTGTGTTCGACGGACGAGCCGAAATACAACCGCCCGCCGACCACCGCGACGTGGTGCGCGCGATCGAACGCGAGCCGGGGCTTGAGCGGCGTTCCGGGAGCGGCGTAGTAATCGGCTTTGGGCGGATCGGTCCAGGCCGGTGCGGGGGCTTTGGCTTGGTAAGTCCAACTCGGCGTGAGCGGGAGTTCCAGGCTTTCCAGCGTCAGGCCGCTGCGTTGGAAATCGTGCTGATAGGTCGGCCAGTCGAGGGCGGGAACGCTGCACGTGAGCAAAGCGACCGAGAAAACGCACATCGCCAAGCGGGAAAAAGACCGATTGCCTAACACGCAACAAGTGGGCAGAGCGGATTTCCTCTCCCCTTCGGAAGGGGAGAGGGTCAGGGTGAGGGGACACTCGGCGGGGGCAGGAATGCTCTTGCTAAATCGTGCCCCCTCACCCCGGCCCTCTCCCCCTCGGCGGGGGAGAGGGAGAACGCTGCGTGCTCCGGGTTGATGAATCACACGCGCTGAGTTTTCACCGTCAGTCGGCTTACGTTGGAACATTGGTTTTCCCAAATTCATCGCGGTTCAAGTTCCTTCATGGCGCTTCAAAGCCGATCGAGGTTTGCAGCGGATACTTGCAGGTGCAGCCCGCGCTGGCAGACGGCGACAACACCATCCCGCCGGCAGAGATGAGCGACATCCAGCAGCTCGCCCGCGAGCCGACCATCTGGCGGCGATTGTCCGTGCTGAGGTCCCAGAAGCAGAGGGCGGCGCTGTCGTAGTTTTGTTGGACGGTGTGAATCATGTTGGCAGCCGCCGACATCGTGCTGCAACCCGCCCGCGCCGGCAGGCCGCTCTTGACCACCGCCCCCGTCGTGATGCTGTAGGCGAACGGTTCGAGATAAACCGTATTGCTGACGATGACCGGGTGATACATGTGCCCGCCGTGGTTGTTGCGAATCCAGGCATGATTTGTCTGCCAGAGCGAAGCACCGATTTGCGCGTTCAGTGCGTAGAGATAGAACTGGCTCGTGGAACTGGTGAGCAACAGTTTCTCGGCGGTGTAGGAGAGGAAAAACACGGCGGGCTACGGCGAGACCGCGACAGTCGTCAAAGGCTGTTGCCAAACCAGCGCGCCCGAGTTGGCGTCGAGCGCCACGAGGTAGAGATCTTGCCAGAGCGGGGTCGAAGTGATGCGCCCGGTGGGCTGGTTCTTGGCCGTAGCGTTGCGGGATTCCGCGAAATAGACGCGCCCGCCACCGATGGTGATTGTCGAGTTGAT
>CAIKLQ010000634.1 GCA_903828255.1 uncultured Verrucomicrobiota bacterium | reverse complement strand
TAGAAGTTGTTGGAATTGGCGACGCCGACCATCGCCGTCGCAGAACTCACCACCACGCCGTTCCGCAGCGCCTCGAACAGAGCCGAAGTTGCGCCGCCATCCACCACGAGCGCGAAGGCCGCGTTTGTTTGCGGCCGCGTGAAATAAATCGGCAGCGCCGGCTGGGTGAATCCTCCGCCAAACGGTTGGTAATTGAGCACCTGGCCACCAGATACATTTCCTGACAGCGCATTGTCCCAGTAAACTGGCGTCACCGCGTCGAAGAACAGGCCGCGGTCCGAATACTCCGTGATGATCCGTGTCGCCGGATTGCCCGAAGCCGGCACGTTGTAGGTGTGCTCGGAAAACGTCACCGTCGTGGGTGGATTGGTCAGGCCGAAGTTGTTCTGGAAAAACTCTGCGGCGGCAGGCGGGTTTTCAAACCACAGCTTCCACTCGCGTGCCGGGTAATCCGCGAACTCGACAGCATCAATCTGGAATTTGAAGCCGTCGCCAGGTTTCGTGTAGGTGCGAACCCGCTGGGTGCGATTTGAATCCAAAACCGTCACGACTTCGCCAACCGGCCAGGAGTTGGTGATTGCGCTGGCGGTGGTCGCGCCGAAATTGAAGGCAAATCCCGCCGCTGGTGCCGGCGTAGCGGGCAACAGCGCGGTGCGGAAGTAGGCGGCGGGATTCGTGAGCGGCACGGTGGCGGCGAACTGGCTGGCATTGGAACTGACCCCGTGCGGCGAAACCGCCCACAGCGCAAGATTGCTGCTTTGCTGAAGTTGTGCCGCGCCCGCCGTTGCCGGCCACGACACCACCGCGTTACTTCCCTGAAGGGCGATGGCGAGCAGCTTCACCGGCGGATCATCCTGAAACGCTGCCGGCATTGGGGTGATGACTGGAAGCCCACTGGCCTTGATCAACACATAATCCACCTGACAGTCCGAAATGATTCCCGCGCCGAGAATTCCCGCGCGAAATCCCGCGTAGCCGGAGCGTGCGGGAGAAAAGTCCCAGGTCACTTGCCAGGCAGTCGGCTCGGGCGTGTCGCCGTCCGCAAGCCAGACTTTCGCGAACGCGTCCGGGCCACTGCCGCTGGGCGATTGCAGCAAACGCGCCCAATACCACACGTTCGTTGTCCATGCCGTGTTCAGCGAGGGACCGAACTCCGTGTAATCGCTGAGGAAGCGGAAGTGGCGTTGCCCCGGCCCGCCGTACGCACCGGGATTGAGCAGATTCAGATTCAACCCGCCACGCACCGGCAAACTCCAACTGTTGATCGGCACGCCGAGTGCGATCCCCGCGAAGGCATCCTGCTGCAAATTAACATTGGCCATCTTGATCCGCGCGAGCACCTCCTGGGTCGAACCGTTGTAGGCCGGGTTGGCGTAAATCAGATGATTCGGATCGCCGTTCCCCGCACCGAGATTCAGAAAACCGCCTGCCTGCGCGTAAACGTCCGGGCCAATGGCCAGCCAGTTGGGGTCGCGCGTGGGCTCGTTGAAGTCGTCCTGAAATCCGCTGACGGTCGTCCCCATTTCCGCCGGCAAGAGCGCGGCGAGACTCACGGTGACGCTCGCATTGAGCAAGGTTTGGCTGAGCGCCAGGTTCTGAACGCCGTTCACCACCAACGTCGGAGGAGAGCCAAGATCAATGGAACTCACGCTCAGCACGACGTTGGAGCTGGTCGCGCCGAGCTGCGCGCTGAGAACGGTGGCGCGTTCGACGGAATAATATCCCGGGGCCGTTGCGGACGCGGGGCTGACGGCCTCGGAGAATGTCACGGTCCCTTTGGAATGATCCACCCAGCTCCGCCGGGCCGAAACGATGTTGAGCGCGTGCGCCGGGAAGCCCCCGCTGACGATGGCCAGAAACACCAAAACTGCGGTGTTCGTGAACCCCTTCCACGGGCGTGTTTTTCGATGCACTATGAACATATCGGGTCGGCCAACAAGATTGTGCCAACACCAGTAAACCCGGGCCCAAATCAAGTCAACGCGGATGCTGAAAACCATCAAGACTTCACTGAAAAACGAAGATTCAAGGGCTACGATTTGAAGCAAACCGCGCCAGCTTGGCCTGAAAACCGGGGCGCGTGAGCACTTCGCGGTTCACCACGTCTTCCGGCGGCTCGCCGCGAGCGGCACGGAGAATTCCCCGGGCCATTGCCTCGCACACCAAGCGCACCGCGCGATGAGTGGTGGGCAACCAGTGCGGCGTAAGCACCACGTTGTCGAGCCGGGTCAGCGGATCGTTTGAGGCCAAAGGCTCGGGTGAGAAAACATCAAGCCCAGCCCCGGCGCTCCTTTGCGTTTCCAACGCGCGGATCAGGGCGTCCTGCTGCACCAACTCGCCGCGACCGGTGTTGATGAAATAGGCGGTGCGCTTCATCAGGTTGAACTCCCGCTCGCCGAAAAAGCCGCGCGTGGAATCGTTCAGCGCGCAGTGAAGGCTTACGTAATCGGATTCACGCAACAAGGTCTCCATGTCCACCAGCGTGACGTTGCGGGCGGCGGCTTCGGTGGGCGCGCAGTGACGCGAGAAAGCCAGCACGCGCATCCCGAAAGGTTCGACGAGGCGGATCAACTCCCACGAAATTCTTCCCAGTCCGACAATTCCCAGCGTCTGCCCTGCCAGATCGTCACCGGTAACGCTGGCCTGATTTCGCCAGTCGCCCGAGCGCGCCATCCGTTCCTGTGCCGGCAGACGCTTGGCGAGCGCCAGCAGGAGCAGGAGT
>CAIKLQ010000633.1 GCA_903828255.1 uncultured Verrucomicrobiota bacterium | reverse complement strand
CAAGTCCCCCAACCCCTTCTGGGTCGCCAGCGGTCCGCCCTCGAACACCGCCTATCAGGCGCACCGCGCGTTCGAGGCCGGCTGGGGCGGCGTCGTTTGGAAAACCATTGGCGAACCGATCGTGAATGTTTCGTCGCGCTATTCGGCACTCAATCTCGGCACAACGCGCATGGTCGGGTTCAACAACATCGAACTCATCAGCGACCGTTCGCCGGAAACAAACTTTCGCGAGATCGCCGAGGTCAAGAAGCGTTGGCCAAATCACGCAGTCATCGCGTCGCTTATGGTGGATACGCGCGAGAACTGGCATGAGTTCGTCAAGCGCTCCGAGGACGCGGGCGCGGATGGGATCGAGCTCAACTTTGGCTGCCCGCACGGCATGTGCGAGCGCGGCATGGGCTCGGCGGTCGGACAGCAACCCGCCGTGGCGGAGAAAATTGTCAGTTGGGTGATGGAAGTGGCCAAGATTCCAGTCATCACCAAGCTCACACCGAACATCACGGATATCGTTTACGCCGCGCGGGCCGCCAAGCACGGCGGCAGCAACGCCATTTCGCTCCTCAACACCATCAACAGCATCACGCAGGTCAACCTGGAGAACCTCGTGCCCGAACCGTCCGTCGCCGGTTTGAGTTCGCACGGCGGCTATTGCGGCCCGGCGGTGAAGCCGATTGCGTTGAACATGGTGCAGAGTTGCGCGGCGGATCCGGAAGTGCAGTTGCCCATCTCCGGCATCGGCGGCATCGCGAGTTGGCGCGACGCAGCGGAGTTCATCGCGCTCGGCTCGACGAGTGTGCAAGTTTGCACCGCCATCATGCACTACGGCTTCCGCATCGTGGAAGATATGGCCGAGGGTTTGAGTGATTACCTCGACTCGAAAGGCATGAAAAGCGTCAACGAACTCATCGGCAAAGCCGTGCCGACGTTACGGAAGTGGGAAACGCTCGACCTGAACTACAAGCGCATCGCGCGGATTGATTACGCCAAGTGCATCGGCTGCAACCTCTGCTACATCGCCTGCGAGGACGGCGCGCACCAAGCCATTGCGCTCATCCCGCCGAACGGCCACGGCCTCGGCCCGGGTCGCGTGCCGGGCAAGCCGATTCCCGAGATCAAGGAGGCCGAGTGCGTCGGCTGCAACCTGTGCTCGCTGGTTTGCCCGGTGGACGAGTGCCTCACCATGGTCAGCGTGGACACAAAGCGTGCGAAAATGTCTTGGACCGATTACCAGGCGAAACTCGCGCGCGGTGAGATGAAACGGATTCCCGCGCACCCTTAACTCGACGAACGGTCGGAAACCACCTAACTTGCGCCATGATGCCAGCGATTCTTGAAATCCCGGAAGTGCGGCAGCGGATTTCCCCGCTGACGGTCGAGGAATATCACCGCCTCGACGAGTTCAACGAAAACGGGCGCCGCACGGAACTGATCCGTGGCGTCGTCATCGAAAAAATGTCCAAGTCACCTCTACACTGCAAGCTAGCGAAGCGTCTCTACGACCGGATTTCCCGCATGGTTGGCGTAGGTTGGGTGGTGCGGCGGGAGGATCCCCTCACCCTTGCAGATTCCGAACCCGAACCGGACGTTGCGGTGGTCCACGGCGCGGAGGATGAATTCTCCAATGCCCACCCCCACACTGCAGAGTTGGTGATTGAAGTCGCTGTGACGAGTGCGGCACTGGACCGGGAGGGCGCGGCCCTCTACGCCGAGGCCAATGTGAAAGAATACTGGATCGTGCTGGGGATGGAGCGACGGGTGGAGGTGTATCGTCTGCCGGAAAACGGTCATTACCGCGAACAGCAGATGGTTGGCGCCGATGAAACAATCATTTCCAGCAGCGTGCCGGGGCTACAGGTTCGACTCGTGGACCTCTTTGACTGACCGCGCTGGACTGGTGAGCGCTGTGCATTGAGACTAATCTCGGCACATCTCCAGAAATGACGAATGCCAAATGGAGATGGGTGAGATCGCCCAGAACAAGTAGCCAGATGCACACACCCTACAAAGCGGCCATTCGTCATTCGGAATTCGTCATTTAGAACAACAAAAATTATGTCAGCAACCAATACATCACTCACTCCCGTCCCTGTCTGGTTCGGCGGCGAATGGCGCACGCTCAGCGACGTCGCCACGACGCCCGTCCACAATCCCTCCACCGGCGAGGTGATCGCCGAAGCGCCGCTTTGCACGGCGGCGCATGTTAACGAAGCCGTGGAGGCCGCCGCCGCTGCGTTTCCGGCCTGGATGGAAACTCCGCCCGTCGAGCGCGCACGGATTCTCTTCAAATTCAAAATGCTGCTCGATGAGAACTTTGACGACCTCGTGCGCTGCAACACGCGCGAGCACGGCAAGACGCTCGTCGAATCGCGCGGCGACGTGAAGCGCGGCATTGAGATGGTCGAGTTCGCGTGCGGCGTGCCGTCGCTGCTCATGGGCGAGGTCCTGGAGAACATCGCGCGCGGGATTGATTGCGAGTCCATCCGCCAGCCGCTCGGCGTTTGCGTCGGCATCACGCCGTTCAACTTCCCCTGCATGGTGCCGCTCTGGATGTATCCCGTGGCCCTCGCGTGCGGCAACACCTTCGTCCTCAAGCCGAGCGAGAAAGTTCCGCTCACCTCGATCAAGGTCGCGAAACTCCTCGAACAAGCCGGCCTGCCGAAAGGGGTGTTCAACCTCGTCCACGGCGGGCGCGAAGCGGTGGACGCGCTGCTCACGCACCCGAAAGTAAGAGCCATCTCGTTCGTCGGCTCGACCCCCATCGCTCGCTACATTTACGAAACCGGCACGAAACACGGCAAACGGGTTCAGGCCAATGGCGGCGCGAAGAACTACGTGATCCTCATGCCCGATGCCGACGTGGAAAATTCCACGCGCGGCGTGATCGAAGCCGCATTCGGCTGCGCCGGCGAGCGTTGCATGGCTGCTTCGACCGCGGTGGTTGTCGGCGGCGCGGAGAAAACGGTGCTGCCAGCGCTCGTCGAAGCGACCCGGCGCATCAAGGTCGGCCCCACCGATCGCGAGGCCCAGCCGGACATGGGCGCGGTCATTACTCGCCAGCACCGCGACCGCGTTTTGCAATTGATCGAAGCCGGCGTGAAGGAGGGCGCGAAAATCCCCGCGGATGGTCGCGGCGTGAAAGTCAGCGAAGCGCCGAACGGTTTTTACGTCGGCGCGACCATCCTCGATGAAGTGCAAACCGGCATGACTGTGGCGAAGGAGGAAATTTTCGGCCCGGTGCTGAACGTGATGCACATGGAGGATCTGGACAAAGCCATCGAACTGGCGAACAAGTCGTTCTATGGCAATGGCGCTTCGATTTTCACGCGATCTGGCAAAGCGGCGCGCGAGTTCAAGCATCGGGTGAATTGCGGCATGGTCGGCATCAACATCGGCGTCCCGGCTTCGATGGCGTGGTTTCCGTTCAACGGCTGGAATGAATCGTTCTTCGGCGACCTCCACATGCAAGGCAAAGAAGGCGTGCAGTTCTTCACGCAGTTGAAAGTCACGACCAGCCGCTGGTTCAGCTACGGCGAGGGCGATATTTGGCACACCGAAGCGAAGAAATGATTTCGTTCACACCTGGGTTCAGCCAGGTGTCAATGAAGGGAAGCCCGTTTGGCCGTTTCAACGGCTTCGAACGCGCCATGAAAACCGTTGAAACGGTTTTGAAGTATTGGGTCGGAAATCACCCGGCTGAAGCCGGGTGTTAATGAGAGTCAGAAACGCATACATGTCTGGAGTTTGGTTATGAGCCTCTTGATCAAGAACGGCGAAATCGTCACCGCGAGCCAACGCTACGTGGCCGACATCCTTTGCGAAAACGAAACCATCACGCGCATTGATCGTGGCCTCACGCCGCCCAAGGGCGCGGAGGTGATTGATGCGAAAGGGAAGTATGTCTTCCCCGGCTTCATTGATCCGCACGTCCACATTTACCTGCCGTTCATGGGCACGTTTTCGAAGGACAACTACGTGACCGGCAGCCAGGCCGCGCTCGTCGGCGGCACGACCACGCTCATCGAGATGTGCTGCCCGTCGCGCAAAGACGACGCGCTGGCGAGCTTCGAACTGTGGATGAGTCAGGCCGTCGGCAAGTCTGCGTGCGACTTCTCCTTCCACATGGGCGTGACGAAGTTCGATGACACGACCGAGAAGCAACTCCGCGAAATCGTGAAGCGTGGTATCAGTTCGTTCAAAATCTTCCTCGCCTACCAAGGTGCGTTTGGGGTGGACGACACGGAGCTTTACCGCACGCTCAAGCTGGCGAAGGAACTCGGCGTCATCGTCACCGCACATTGCGAGAATGAGACGCTGGTGGCCGAGCGCTCGAAGGAATTGCTCGCCGCCGGCAAAACCGATCCCGGCCAGCACCACGAAAGCCGCCCGCCCGCCGTCGAAGCCGAAGGCGTGCATCACTTGATGACCTTCGCCGAACTCACCGGCGCGGCGACCTACATCGTCCACCTGAGTTGCAAAGAAGCGCTGGATCAGGCCATCGCCGCGCGGCAACGCGGCGTGCGCGTCAACGTCGAGACGCTCATCCAGTATCTCACGCTCGACAAAACTTACGCCGAGAAACCCAAGTTCGAGGGTGCAAAATACGTCATGTCGCCGCCGCTGCGCGACAAACGAAATCAGGAAATCCTCTGGAACGGCCTGCGCGACGGCCTCGTGCAAACCGTCGCCACCGACCACGCGCCGTTTGATTTCAAAACGCAGAAGCCGATGGGCAAGGACGACTTCACCAAAATCCCCAACGGCATTCCGTCGCTCGAAGAACGCATCAAACTCCTCTACACCTACGGCGTGAAGGCGGGGAAGATTGACCTGCACACGTTCGTGAACGCCGCCAGCACCCAGGTCGCGAAGACGTTCGACCTGTTCCCGCGCAAAGGCACGATCCAACCCGGCGCGGACGCCGACCTCGTGGTGTTCGATCCTGACTATCGCGGCAAGATTTCCGTGAAGACCCAGCACATGAACATTGACTACAGCGCCTTCGAGGGCTGGAAGATTGAAGGCCGCCCGAGTGTCGTCACCGTGCGCGGGCAGGTCGCCGTGCGCGACAGCAAGTTCGTCGGCAAACACGGACATGGTCAGTTCCTCCAGCGTCGGCCGAGTCATTTTTGATTGCCGGGGACGACGGGAGGAGTCTCTGATTTCCCAGTTTGAGCTCGTTACCTTGACTCCTACAAAGCTGTTTCCGACCTTGGCGATCCAGCGGGTTGTGATAATGCTCCAGTCACGCAAGCCACCGCCAGCAGCGGGAAAATGCCCCCAACCGAATCTGCGCTGGTCGGAGCGGTTTCGTAGGAAAGGATGATTCGCGCTGTGGAAAAAGTTCGAGAACGATTGCCCCGGCGGGAACGCGGTGGCGGCATGGGGTTTTGGAAATAGTTTTCGCCGGGGGCCGTTCCCCGCTCGCGTAGATTTTTTTCAGGTGCTTGTTGACGGCTGGCACTTTGACTCCGAACAACTCAGCCAGCGCTTTCTGTGTGAGCCGAAAATTCGCGGCGCTCAAACCGTACCTCCACCGTCACGTTGCCAGCGGCGCTTTGATAGAGCACCAGCTTGGAGAACTCGGGTTACTTGGAAGCTGGTTTCATGGTCGTTTCAGCAACCGGACATTCGCATTGGCCCGACCCAACATGCCCCGCGCATCAAGTCGGTCTGGCCCACGCCCTCGAACTCGCGTTCGTCTGCCAGCAGGTGCAAGACGGTTTGGGCCGATTCCGTGGCGAGCAGCCCGGCGACGGATTCTTTCAAGTTGAGATTGCCTTTGGGCAGCGGGCGGTAGGGGAACATCGCTGCGTGGAAATGCCCCTGCGCTGTCGTGTCGGGACCAATTTCGCGAACGAAGCGGGCGGCTTCGCCAGTCGGCTCGCGAAGCGCGAAGCCGAGAATCAGTGCCACGTTCCGTTCCTCGGTTCGTTCGGTGGTGAACGAAAGCCAGTCGCGCACGTCGGGAAAAATCCATGGCGATTTTCCGTCCGAGAGGGCAGGGGACCGGCGCAGCGTCGCGCCGACTACGCTGGCGCTCTCGGCCAAAATCGCGAAACCCGCGGCGGGGGTCTGCAGGTTTTCCAGTGCGGCTTCGACGAGTTCGGCCAGCGAAATCACGCCTCGCGGGCCGCGCGCGGCTTCAAAGCGCAGCAGTTGCGCGAAACCGCCGGCGGCGCTGAGGCCGTAGAGGACGCTGACCTCGGGCACCAGTTGGCCCTCGCTGACTTGAAAATCCGGTACACTGCTGCCATCCGTGGGCTGAGCGACGGCGGCGCCGGCCACGGCGAGAAATTCGCCGAACCGTCCGCGCGCATCTTCCGGCCCGTTGCCGAATGCGCCCAGACCCAAGCCGAAGACATCGCCGTCGAAGCGGACGCGGGTGCTTTGCGCGGCAGATAATTGGCCCGTGGCGAAATTCTCCGGATTACCGTGGAGACGGAAATCCAGCGTGTGTGCGGCGTGCTGTTCGTGCGCCTCGAATTCCACGCCGTTCTTTTCCCAGCGGGAAGTTTGCGGCGGCGCGGGGGCGGTTGCGGCGTGGGGGGCTTCGACGGCGGCGACAAGCAGTCCGGCGATGCCCGCGAGTCGCAATACCTCCAGGGCGGGGGGGGTGGTTCGTACCACGCGCAGCGTGCCGCGCGCAGCCTTGAGTTGTTTGTAGTATTTCAACAGCACTCGGATACCCGCCGAACTGACGTAATCCACCTGCGCAAGGTCGAGGTCAATCTGATGCTGGCCGGCGCGGATCGCGGTTTCAATGGCGGCACCGACGCGATCAGACCAGTTGGCGTCGAGGCGGCCTTTGAGCTGCAATTCAAGGCGTCCGTCGCGAGCGTGTTGGGTGATTTCCATGAGAGCTTCAGTCAGAATCCGGCAATTGAACTCTCCGGAGAGGCAGGAAACCACAAATGGACACGGATGGACACGGATGAAGACGGGAGGGCGAGGACGCCGCAGGCTTTGGAGTGCGGTGACTTGTCGCCGCTTTTCTGCTTGGCCGACTTGTCGGCCAAGCAGCCCCGCGCAGAGCGGTGCGCTGGGGCACCTGGGCCGGTCGGCTTACGCAAGGCGAGTGCCTCACCAGAGTTGACGGCGACAAGTCGCATGCCGAAAGCGGTGACGAGTCACCGCACTCCAAAGCTTCGCGCTGATTCACTGATCTGTGTCGATCCGTGTCCATGTGTGGTTTCAATTATTCGCAGCTTTACTTCACGATCTCTCCGCGGCTCAGTAGTTCCTTCGGAATCACCACGCCGGACTGCGCGGCGACGGCCGGGTTGAAAGTGTATTTGATTTTTTCCACGAGCTGGAACGGGATCCGCGCCGGAGATTCGCCACGCAATACGCGCGCCGCGATTTCGGCCGAGGCGACGCCGCCGTCAAAGAAATCCCGCGAGACGGTCATGAGCGCGCCCGATTTCGCCTGACCCGAGGCGAATCCTACCAAAGGCAGACGCGCGCGTTTTGCCGCTTG
>CAIKLQ010000632.1 GCA_903828255.1 uncultured Verrucomicrobiota bacterium | reverse complement strand
TGCTTGCATGATTTGTGGCTTATGGCACAGCAGGATTTCTGCCAGTTGGCTATTCGAATTAAGGCCACCATAAGTCGAACCGGGGCTCGCTTGATTTGGTGGGTTTGTTTTTTTTTAGTCGCCGGGCTTCGAGGCTGGCGAGGGCCATGGTGGCGGCGAAGCAACTTCCTTGAGTATTGCCAATGATGGTGCCGCAGGCAGCCCAGTTGATGAGGGCGATGCTATAGAGCGTGGCCCAGCCGGTTAAGCCTAGTCCGATCAGTTGCCAGGATTTGACGCGGTGGAGGAGGGGCGCGGAGATGGTTGCTTGCATGATTTGCGGCTTATGGCACAGCAGGTTTTCTGCCAGTGGGCTATTCGAATTATGGCCACCATAAGTCGAACCGGGGCTCGCTGGATTTGGTGGTTTCGGGTCATGGGTTGGTGGTGCCGAGTGTCGGCGTGTCCAAATAACAATCTGGGGCTCTGTTGCGGATGTCTTGATTTTGGCATGGCTGATGGAGCGCGGCGCGCCAAAAGCAACTGGTTACCCGAAACAGTGAATCATTGTGCCAAATGGGTGTTACCCGAGGGCTCCTGTTTTTTGGGTAGCGGTTTTCTTTCCGTGTACCTTAGCCTGTCTGTCAAGCCGCCAGCGAAACTGCGAAACTGGCCTACCGCAGTGGCGGTGGAGCGTAGCTGGGGGCTGCGGAGCAGTCCCCCGGCGGAGCGGAAGCGCGTGCGTTGGACATGATGATGAACTCGACAGTGAAAGTCTGTTGTGGGGACTTCGGGAGGCAATCACGAGTCGAAGGCGTCTGCATGAGCCGCGAGGACGTGTGGAGAGGAAGCCTGAAACAAAACGGATTCCTGAACGTAAGTGAAGCCTCGTAAGGCAGGATGAACCGGGTCTGTGTGCTTGGAAAACACAACGCCCAATATTCCGAGGGGTTCATTCAGTAGTGACCGGAAGCCGGGAAAGTGCATCGTCTTACTCCAAGCGATCTCTGCCGATCCTGGGCAACCAGGTAACTCGGAGGGAAGGCAACGACACCTGAGTGACGTTGGCAGAGAAGTCGGATGATCTCGTAGTAGCGTTGAATCGGGTGAAAGCCCGAGGAGCGAAGGGGATAATGAAGATGAGAACCATGAAACCAGAACACCTGAACTTGGTGTTCGCCGACAGCCCGCAAGGGGGCCAAACTGCGGAAGTTTCCGATCTATTGGCGTCCCTGCCTGTAAGCAATCGCACGAATTCGGTTCATAGCTTTGTTGGCTCGGTTTTGAAGGTTCTCGCGTCACCTGGCAATCGCGAAACCGGACTATCCCACCAGCGGCCCATGACTTGGTTCTCCAGGAACAACTTGCGTGCTCCATCAGGAAGGTTCGTAGCCGAAAACTTCGATGCACGGCTGGAGGAAGGGCAGAACCGGTTCGAGGTATTTGCGGTAATTCTTCCAGCGCCCGATGGCGGAGCTGTAGAGCGGTTGGCTCACCGCTTCGTAAGTCGGCGAGGCCACGGCCTTGGTCTTCAGCCGCTCGCGGTAGTCAAGCACGTTGGGATCCCACGGCAGGCCGACAAATGCCAGCGCCCGCCGCGCCTCGCGTTCGAGGTTGCCCACGCAATCCTCGTAACGCACCTCCAGCCACGGGTTGCAAATCTTTTCGCGCAGGTCGAGCCACAGTTTCAGGTCATGCGCGTAGCGACGCGCGGTGCGTTCGAGGGTCAGAAAACAAACGCTGTTCGGGTTCAGCGGCAGGTATTGCATGAAGCACGAAATGACGACGTCGCGCGGGTCGCGCAGGGCGATTAACAGCATGGTTTCCGGGAACAGCCGCAACATACCCGGCAGGAGCGGCGTCAAGCTCGGGTTCTTGTCCAGATGCACACGGTCGCCGATGGGTTCGTTCAGGGCGGCGGCCATGTATGTGAAATAGCGCTCGCGTTGCGCCAGCAGGCGAGCGGGCGGAACGGCATCCAGCGCGTCCGCCGTGGGCAAGGGCGTCGTCGGGGAGCGCCAAATCGCCGGGAAGATGTCGCGCCCAAAGGCTTCCCGTTCGTCCGCGCTGACCAGACCCGGATGGCTGTCGAGCACCTGTTCGAGCAGGGTCGTGCCCGAGCGCGGGAAACTCGTCAGCAGGGCTTGCTTGCAGTGCGGAAAAACTTTTGCAGTGGCAGTCCAGCGCTGAAAATGCCCCGGGGCCAGCGCCTCAGCCAGGTTGCGCACATGGCCTTGCAGGGCCTCGGATTCGGCAAGCAGGGGCTTTTCCTCGGCCTGCAAAAGTTCCTTGCCCTTGAGCACCGATTGCATGGCGCCGTCAAAATCACCCTCGCGATCCTGTTGCTGGCCGACTTCGGTCCAGGCCTGGGCGCGGACGAGCGGATGCGCCTCTTCGTTCCCGGCCAGTTTTCGGAAAAGCGCGGCGGCGGCCACCGACTCTTTGAGCCGGCGCAGCAACCGGCCCTTGAACAACTCCGCCTCCAGGTAATCGGGCGCGGCGCGCAGGCAATCTTCGATGAGCACCTGAGCCTCCGCGAGCCGGTGCCGCCGTTCGTAGAGCACCGCCAATTCGAGTTGCGCGTCGGGAATCTGCCGGGTCTGGGTCAGCACGCGCTCAAAGCACTCGATGGCTTTGTCCGGCCGGAAGATCATCCGATAACTTTGACCAGCGAGGTGGAGCAGCTCGGGTTTTCGCGCGGCCACTTTTGTTAGGCGGTCCACGATCGCCTCCGCCCGGGTGATTTCAAATCGCGCCCCCAACGCCCGGCTGGTGTCCACGAGGGCGACCAGATTCTGGGGGTATTTCCGGACCGCGCGCTCGAACAGTTCCAGCGCTTCATCGAAGCGATTGATTTGCCACAGCGCCCGCGCCTGCTGCAACTCCGGCACGTCCACGCCCAAGCCGGGAATAATCGAAGACACCCGGGGACGTTGAGCCGGGTGACCCGACCGGCGGAAGTTCTTTGGGGCAGGTTTGGCCATGCAGTTCGGAGGTTGTCGCAGTTTTTCTGGCGGCCATGAGAGCATGGACGGTGCGGGGATGAAAGGGAAAGTTGTCCGGCAACGGACGCGTTCCGGTTGCCGCTCGATTCAACCGGCTTTCCGCGTGAAGATTTGCCGGCCTCGCCCCCAACAGCAATTTTCGCCGTCTGAAAATTTGCCGACTGCGACGGGCGGATTCCAAGAACGCGGGGCAGGTTATCGCCAGCGCGTCCCCGCGCGGCAGGCGCGGACTTGCTGCCGCAAGCAAAGCCGGTAGAATTCCACCATGCGCCCTCGACTACGATCGCTTCGAGCCACTCAGCACAGTCCGTTGCTGGACGGTGGCCCGACGCCCGCCGAGTTGGCCTATTGGGAAACTCAGGTGTTGCGCCAGCCCTACACCGCCCCGACCCGGCCCGGCTCTGAAAACGAGCTGTTTGCGCGCATCGAACACGACGGCCACTGGGTTTACATCCCGCTGGAAACTCATCTCTCCCAGAAGGCTGCCGCTCGCGCCTGGACAGTCTATCGCACGCTCGCCAATGACGGCTGGAACGCTGTCCGCAAGCGCTATGTGCGGCAAATTATATGGGCGATCTATTGGTTTACCGAACCTCTGGCCTGCACTTACGCGACGCTTTTTACCGTCCTCGACCCCAAATCCGCCGCGGCCAAAGCGCCGGCTTCCGCCGCCCAGTCGGTGGCCGTGGCCGTCGTCGAGCCCGAGCCCGAAGTCGCGCGCGGCCTGGAACAATGTCTTAACCGCACTCCGGGATACGCCTGCGTGCAAACGGCTGCCCTGGCGAAGCAACTGCTCCAGCAGCCAGCTTCGCGCGCCCGCCAGCCGCGCCTGGTCTTGTTCAATCAGCGCGCGCTCGACCTCGCCGCCGACACCTTTCACCAACAACTCCAAACCCGCTGGCCCGGGGTCATTGCGCTGCCCTTCGGCATCTTCGGCCATGGCGACAAGCTTTTCTCGAGTGTAACCGGCATGGACCGAGGCTATTTCCTGCGTCGCCGACCTCCGGTCCTTATGCTCGAACCGCTCGCGGCCCTTTGGTCAACCGGGCTGGCCACCCCGATGCAAGTGCGGCCGCAGCTTCAGGCTTACTTTCAAAAGCTCATCGTGGCCGACGGGCCGGCTGGTGCCGCCGCGGTTGCGGCTGGTGCGCTTACCCAACGCGAAGCCGAAATCCTGCGCCATCTCGGCACGGGCCATACCGACAAAACCATCAGCGGCCTCCTGGGTATTAGCGTTTGGACCGTTCACGCGCACGTAAAGAAGATCTTCGGGAAGCTGGGGGTCCACACCCGCGCGGAAGCCGTCATGCGCTACCTGCAAAAGTAAACCGCCTCAGCCCTTCCCAAAGACTCTTCTAAGCCGAAAGAAGTGGTCGCAGGCTCCCCTAAACAGGCGATTGTCCGAAGTAAGCCGAAAGAAATGGTCGAAGGTCCCCCCTAAACAGGCGATTGTCCGAACTTGGGGCTCTGCTAGTCTCAGCCCGTTCCGGAAACCAAACCCAAAAAATGAAAACTAAGAAAACCAGACTTGGCCTAGCAGTCCTTGCAGGCGGGCTGTCCTTTGTGGGCAGCGCCAGCGCGACAGACATCGTCGTTGACGGCAGCTACGAATCCTCCACGAACAACATTAGCGGGAACAAAGGCACCGGGGGAAACGACAGCGCCGGTATTGACGGCGGATGGACGGCCTTCACCACCTACACTTACCCCAACTACGTGCTAACCCCGCTGCCGGGCAGCGGCCAGGCGTATTTACGACCGTATGAAAACAGTATTGTTTCCCAAATTGACAACCTGACGCGCGCCCTGACCACCGCTCAAATAGATAACGGCCAAGGGCAGTTCACCGCTTCGGCAGCGTTCTCCAGCTACCTTGCCGCCGGTGACTACAGCATTCTGACGTATCAGTTCCTGGACGCCTCGCAGGCAGCCCTCGGCATCCCCGTCACCCTCGGTGGCGCTGCGTTGGTCGCCACACTGCCGGGCGGCAGCGGATACCGGGGTTGGGCCGGGGTGACCAATAGCGGCGCGATTCCTTCGCTCGCCCGTTATGTCTCGATCACCTCTAAAGCTTATCGGGGCGGAGAACAGAAATGGGCCGACGGCTACGTTGATCTGGTCAGCCTCGACGTCACGGTTGGAATTAACCCCATCCAGGTCGCTTCTGTGTCGCCCGCCAATAATGCCACCGGGGTCGGTGCGAACGCGGTTCTGAGCGTCTCCCTTCAAGATGGGTCGGTGGCGCTGAATACGGGTTCCGTGCTCATGTGGTTTGATGGTTCTCCCGTGACCCCGGGCATCCAGAAACCCGGCGCCACCACCTCCGTGCAGTTCGATCCCCCGGGGTTGCTCGCATCGCAATCCACGCATACTTACGCCATCGCCTATAACAACACGGGCGGCGCCACCGCGAATACGACCAACCAGTACACCTTCACGGTCGCTCCGTGGCAGAATATCAACCTCGGCGCACCGCTCTATCTGGAAACCTTCGATGGCGTGACCGAAGGGGACTTGCCGGCGGGTTGGTCGGTGGCAAACTTCACGGACCCCGACTTCGTTGCCGGTTCGGATTTGAACAACTACCACTCCGATACTTTCACGAATTGGACCGTGATCAGCCCCAGCACGCTTTCCAACTGGGCCACGGTGGACCCACCCGGGGCCGAGTACCTTGGGCTCTTCAACGTCGCGCCCAATCAGGTGATCAACGGTGCCGTGGTCACGAATCTGATTGCCAACAACTTCTTCGTCGCCGTCTCCGATGGCAGAGTTAACACGAAACAAATTCAGTACTTGTTCACCCGCGACTATGACTTGAGCGGTCAAAACAATGTGTACCTGGCGTTCGACAGCGCGTGGGTGCAAAACCAAGACAGCATGGCTGCGGTCGAATACTCCATCAACGGCGGCGCAACTTGGCTGCCCGCGCAATACATGCTCGATGGACCGGACATCCTTGACGCTTCGAATACGTTCGCCACGGTTTATGGGGATGTGCCGACCACCTCGGCCGTGACCGGCGGCAACTACGGGCTGTTTATCGGCGTGGCTCAGAGTCAGTGGGCGGGCCTCGAGCCCTACCTCAGCGCCCGGGTGAATGACAATCAGACCACTTCAATGCGCGTCGAGGTGATCCGGTTGGCCCAAGCCGACAACCAGGCCACCGTGCGCTTCCGCTTCGCGCACGTCGGCACCGCTTCTTGGTACTGGGGCCTGGACAACTTCGGCTTGTACAGCATTCCTACGGTGGCCGCGCCACTTCTGGTCAGCAGCCCAACCCCGGCGGCACAATCGTATATTGTGGGTTATGATACCAATCCCCTTTCCTTCACCATCGCTGGCGCCATTGGCGTCGGCCCCATCACTTACCAGTGGCGGCGTAACGGGACCGACTTGCCGGGGCAAACCAGTCAAACCCTTGCGTTGCCGGCCCCGGCGCCGTCCGACGCGGGCAGTTATGATGTCGTGGCCGCCAACCCTGGCGGCTCCGTTACCAGTCCGCCCCCGGTCGCTGTGCTCTCGGTGAGCGTTGCTCCCCCGTACTTGGTGCGCGGCCAGTGGAACTTCGACAACGGCCTGGCGGCCTTCGTTGGCCGCGACTTGGAGTATTACGATGCCGGGATATCCAACGATACCGCCTTCGGCACGACGACCGCTTTGGGAATCCCGGACATTAACGGCCAGCCCACCACGGTCATGCACTTCACGCCGACGCCCGGGAAATGGTGGGGTTACAAGATGTACCACCAGACTGCGGGGAACGCCGGCGGGGCTAATGTGAACCAATACACCTTGGTGTATGACATTTATTTCACATTCACGCACTGGCGGTCCCTGCTGCAGCCGGATCTCGCTAATGCTGGTGACGGCACAGTGTTTATCAGTCCCAGTGGCGGGGTCTGGGCTTACGGGACAGCCGACGGCGATGTCACCGTGGGCAATTGGCATCGCGTGGCTCTTTGCTTTGACCGGTCCGGAGATTATACCCTGCTGACAAAATTCCATGACGGTGTCAAGGTCGGCAGCGTGCAATACCTCCCCTATCCCAGGGACGGTAAGCATTCGTTGGATACCGGTGCCGGTTATGCGCTGCTCTTTGCCGATGACTCGGGGGATGATGCAGAAACCTACGTAAGCTGCGTCCAGTTCACCAACGGTCGGCGACCGGATGCGTTCATCGAGGCCCTGGGCGGACCCTCAGCCACCAAGATTCCCGGTGGCATCAAGGCAACCGTTGAGGGCGGTAGTCCGGTCATCCGCTGGACGGGCGGGGTGCCGCTGCAAAGCGCCGATTCTCTCACGGGTAATTGGACCACGCTTGGCGTCAGCAGCCCATACACTCCGCCAGCGGGGAGCACGGTCAAATTGTATCGGCCGAAGATTCCCTGAGCCAGTTTCCGGGCCGGTTCGGCGGGAGCAAACACCCGCCGGACCGGTTCGAGGTTTTTGCTCAAGACAATGAACCATTTCAAATTCAATCCGTCTAACCCGATCGGGGTTTCTCGGCCTCAACCAATCCTGCCCCGCGTCGCGCGGGGTGCCTTTACCCGGATCGAATTGCTGGTGGTGATTGCTATTATTTCGATCCTCGCCGCCATGCTCCTGCCTGCGTTGAACCAAGCCAAAGAGAAAGCGAAGGCTGCGCTCTGCCAAAGCAACCTGCACCAAATTGGCATCTCGGATTATCCCACCGCTTTCAATGCCCTGAATTCCATCGTCGGCAAGGGAGACTCAACAAGGAACAGGTGGACGTGACCAGCCGGGCCCTCCTCACCGTGAATGGTTTGTTGCCGGAGGCCCAAGCCAAAGGCGATGCGAAGGCCGCCGAGACGATTAAGGCTTACCGTTCCACCAAGTAGTCCGATCAGCCAGCCAGGTGTCTTGAAGCATTTACCCACGGTAAACGTCGGAGAACTGAAAAATCATGCGCGAACAGCACCCGCCGTCGAAGGAATTTCCGTTCCCGTTGCTGGACCGCAACAAGGTCAAATGAAACGCGCGATTCTGCTGGTTCTGGTTCTTGCTACTTGCGGCTATCTGGCCGCGGCACCTGCGCCGAGGACGCGACCCAACATCGTCTGCATTTTGATTGACGACATGGGCTGGGCGGACGGCGGTTGTTTTGGCAGCAAGTTTTATCAGACGCCGCAACTGGACGCGCTGGCCGCCGCGGGAATGCGCTTCACGCAGGCTTACGCGGCGGGTGCGGTGTGTTCGCCCACACGCGCGGCGTTGATGACGGGAAAATATCCCGCGCGACTGCATCTGACAGACTGGATCCCCGGGGAAGGCGCTCCCCAAAACAGCCGGTTCAAAATTCCGGACTGGCAGCAGCACTTGCCGTTGGAGGAAACAACCCTCGCCGAGGCCTTGAAAAAGTTGGGCTACCGCACGGCGCACATCGGCAAGTGGCATCTCGGGGGAGAAGAATGTTTCCCGGAACATCAGGGCTTCGACACGAATATTGGCGGAAGCGATAAAGGCCAGCCGGCGTCCTACTTCTGGCCGTACGGCGCGACGAACAATGCCTGGCGCGTGCCCGGCCTGGCGGAACGCGGCGGCCAGTCGGGCGAGTATCTCACCGACCAACTGACCGACGAAGCCGTGCGATTTATCGAGGCGAACCAAGACAAACCATTTTACCTGAACTTCTGCCACTACGCAGTCCATGAGCCGCTGCAGGGGAAGCCGGAATTGATTCACCAGGCCGCTGACCGGCCCGGCGCCGACGGTCAGAGCAACACCGTGTATGCCGCCATGCTGCGCAGCGTGGACGAAAGTGTCGGACGCATCGTGAAGAAACTGGACGCGCTTCACCTGGCTGACCGCACGCTTATCGTCTTCACCTCGGACAACGGCGGCGCGGTGCATTTCGGCCAGCCGCCGGCCACGTCAAATTTTCCGTTGCGCGATGGCAAAGGCTCGGCCTACGAAGGCGGTTTGCGGGTGCCGTTGCTCGTGAAGCTGCCGGGCGTGACGCGCGCGGGCAGCGTCTGCGACACGCCGGTCATCACCATGGATTGTTTCCCGACGTTGCTGGAAGTCGCCGGCGCGGACAAGTCCGCGAGCCGCACAGCCGTGGATGGCGTCAGCCTGGTGCCGTTGCTGCGCGGCGAGAAGACCTGGCCGCACCCCGAACTCTTCTGGCACTACCCGCATTACTTGAACGACGGCAAGGTGTCGCCTTACAGCGTGGCGCGGGTTGGCGATTGGAAATTGATCCACTTTTACGAAGCCGGCCGTGAGGAGCTATACAACTTGGCGGCCGACATTTCTGAAAAGAACGACCTTGTTGCGGCTAATTCCGCCAAACGCAAGGAACTCGGCGCCCGGTTGGACGCGTGGCTCAAGAAGGTCGGCGCGCAAATGCCTCAGCCCAAGTCGGACTTGCTGAAGGAAAGCTCCTCGAAATGAGCAACCTTATCACTTGGCTGACGATCTGGCTGCAGCCCCTTCCAACCAACCCTTGCACACCATGCTGAAACAATTGACCCTCTTTCAAAACTGTAGCCCTGGACGTGAGTCCACTCTGACAGCTTGGAGAATGGAGCGTATTCACCTCCGCTGCTGCGGGGTCCTGGGTGTGCTCCATGGAACTGGTTACGCGCAAGTGACGCCGCCTGCCGCAAGTGCGTTGCGCTCAGGTGGAAAATCGGCGCGCCAATACGCCGCGCCAGCTCCCAATATGAATCATTTCAACCGAACCCTCTTTGCACTAGTGTCCGCTCTTGCTCTTACCTGAAACGAAAACTATGAACGAAAACAACCATACAACCGACGTCATTATCATCGGCGGCGGCGTGGCGGGCCTAAGCACCGCCATGCAACTGGCCCAGCGCGGCCAGCGCGTAATTGTCCTCGAACGCCAGCGCCTCGGCTGCGGCTCCAGCGGTCGCGCCGCCGGGCTGCTCGGCCAGTTACGCGGCACCGCCGAACACACCCGCATGCTGGCCGACGGCTTGGAGATCGTCAAAGACCTCGAGCAACGCGCGGGCGTGGAAATCTATGTGCAGACCGGCTCCCTGCGCATCGCCGAAACTCCGGAACGCGCCCAGGAAATCAAGGACCTCGTCGCGATGGGCAAATCCATCGGGTTCAACATTGACCACATCTCAATCGCGGAAACCGCACGGCGGTTGCCGTACATGAAGACCGAGGATCTTATCGAGGCCTGTTACTCGCCCACAGACGGTCACCTCCAACCCGCGGAACTGGTAAGCGCCTACCACAAAGTCGGCAAGGGTCTCGGCGTGCGCTATGAAATCAATTGCCCCGTTGAAGAGGTCATCATCCAGGGCGGTCAGGTCAAAGGAGTCAAGACTCCGCGCGGAGAATTTCACGCTCCCGTCGTCGTCAACGCTGCGGGCCCGTGGACTTATCTCGTGGCCGATCTGGCCAAAGAGACCCTGCCCACCGCCGCCATTGGCCACTACTATCTGACCACGCGGCCCGACCCCAATCATCCCGTGGACCGGCTCAGCCCTGCCGTGCGCAATCGTCATCACCGCCTCTACACGCGCCCTGAAAGCGGCGGCCTCATCCTGGGCATCTACGAAGCCGAGCCGGTCGAGTACGACATGGAAAAGCTGCCGAAGGATTTCGACATGAGTGCCATGAAAGCCGCGCGCGACAGCATGAATGTTGCTCTGCTGATCCACCTCGCGAACCAACGCTTCCCCTGGATCAACGAGCGCACTTCCATGACCATCAGCACGGGCATCATGAGCTTCACGCCCGACGGCAAAGGACTGTGCGGACCGTTGCCCGAAGTGCCGGGTTTGTTCCATTGCTCCTGCTGTTCCGGACACGGCATCATGCAAAGCCCGATCGTCGGCAAAGTCATGGCCGACCTGATCCTTGATGGGAAAACCAAATACGACATTAATTTCATCAAGGCGGACCGGTTCCATGACCTCCCCGGATACCAGGAGCGCGCCGACATCAAGCGCCAGTGCCACGAGATGTACGCCAGCTACTATGGTCAGGTGGAAAAGCCACACGCCGTTACTCCGAAGCCGTGACGCCGAGGATGAAATTTCCCCTCACCCCGGCTCTCTCCCCATCCGAAGGGGAGAGGGAGGATCGTCGTCAGTCGGCTGGCGAAACGTGCGTCGTCGAAAAGATCGTGGGTCGCACATTGCTGTTCCCTCTCCCCCGCCGAGGGGGAGAGGGTCAGGGTGAGGGGGCAAGCCTGCTCAGCCACTACGCCCGAGTCCTTCTGCTCTCGTGAAAATTCTCGTCCCCATCAAACGGGTCCCCGACACCGATCAGAAGATCGAGGTCAAGCCCGATGGCTCCGGCATCGTGACCGACGGGCTGCCTTTCGTGATCAATCCCTTTGACGCGATCGCCTTCGAAGAGGCGTTGCGGATTCGGGAGAAACGCAACAACGCTTTCGGAGGCAGAGGTGTGCGGCTTGGTGGGTGGCTTCTGGTGTTCCTGCTCTGGGGCTCGATCTCGCAGGGCGAGGACTGGCCCACCTGCCGCAAGGATTCCCAGCGCGGCGGAATCACGCCGGAGCAACTGGTTTTCCCGCTTGAGGAGGTTTGGTGTTACGAAGCGCCGCAGCCCCCTTCCCCCGCATGGCCCGAGCCGGCCGAACACGACTTCCAAAACCGGGGCAACACCATCCGGCTCAGCCCAACGGTGATCTTCGACCGCGCCTTCCAGGTCGTGGTTGCCAGGAATCGCCTGTACTACGGATCTTCCACCGATGACACCGTTTACTGTCTGGACGCGGCGAGCGGCGAAACCAGTTGGACCTTCACGACCGAAGGCCCGGTGCGGTTGGCCCCTACCATAATGCGGGACTATGTCTATGTGGGGTCCGATGATGGCCACCTCTACTGCTTGCGCGCTTCGAACGGTGAACTGCTCTGGAAGTACCGCGTCGGACCGGAAGACCGGCGACTGCCCGGCAATGAACGCATGATCTCGCGCTGGCCCGTGCGGTGCGGGATTGTGGTGGAGGACGACCGGGTGTATTGCGCGGCGGGGCTTTTTCCCAACGAAGGAGTCTATCTGTGCGCGGTGAACGCCTACGACGGCCAGGAGGTATGGAAGCAGAAGATCAACCGTCCAGCCCAGGGATACCTCCTCGCTTCGCCGGTGGCGCTGTTTCTGCCTACGGGGCGGAGCGCGCCCCTGGTTTTCGACCGCA
Source organism: uncultured Verrucomicrobiota bacterium (assembly GCA_903828255.1). Taxonomy (GTDB): domain Bacteria; phylum Verrucomicrobiota; class Verrucomicrobiia; order Limisphaerales; family JADLHS01; genus CAIKLQ01. The sequence goes on along the minus strand of CAIKLQ010000632.1, from coordinate 16,816 downwards.
AGACCGGCAATCCGTTGGGGGAAATCTCCGGTGGGGGCTGCTTCGGGGTGGTGTCGGAGGACGTATACGTGCATGCCGGCGGCGAGCGGCAGGGCGGACTGGTGGTTTCTTCGACCGCGAAACGCGCCAAGATTGCCCAAGCGGACGGTTTGTCCCTGATTGCGGACCAGAACCGCGTGTATGTTCTCCAGGAAGACCGGTTGTTCGCCGTGGACCGCGAGGAGTATCTCCGCACGGGGAAAGCGTCCCCCAAGTGGAAAACACCGAGCACCACGCCGCTCGAGATGATCAAGGCGGGAGACACAATTCTGGGCGGCGGCGAGGGTCTGGTGGCGGCCTATGCGGCGCGTGATGGCGGGGTCGTGTGGACCAGCCCGGTGCAGGGCAAAGCCTACGCTCTGGCGGTGGCGGAGGGTTGCCTCTTTGTCAGCACGGATACCGGGACCATCCATTGTTTCCGCTCCAGTTCGGGAGAAAAGAGGAGGGTTCCAGGGCCCCGGATCATTCGGAGCATTCCCAAAGAGCCAGCCTGGCCCGAAGACAACTGGACGGGACTTCACCGCCAAGCCGCCGAAGCGGTTCTACGCGCGGCCGGCACAACCAAGGGCTACTGCCTCATCCTGGGATCAGGCGATGGCCGCCTTGCCTATGAGATCGCGCGGCAGTCGAACCTGCAGGTCATCGGCCTGGAAGAAAACCCGCAGGCGGTGGCGCGCGCGCGGAAGAAATTCCTGGCGGCGGGAATCTACGGCAAGCGCATCTCCATCCACGAAGGCAAACCCGATTATCTCCGTTACCCGAGACTTTGCGCGAATCTTATTGTCGCGGACCGCCTCCTGAAGAAAGGGGAACTCGTCGCCACTCGCCCGTCCGAAGCCCTGCCGATACTGCATCCCTTTCGCGGGACAACGTTCCTGACCTTCCCGGAGGAGAAGTCCCCCACACCGGCGGATAAGGGAAGCGCGCGGAAGCCAAGCCCCGCCACCCTCCTCGTGGGAGTGGCGGAACGCGGCGCCGTGGAGGGAGCGGGGCAATGGACGCACCAATACGCCGATCCGGGCAACACGGCATGCAGCGACGATCCGCTGCCAACGGCCAACCTCGAGGTGCAGTGGTTCGGTCAACCCGGCCCGCGCGGGATGGTGGACCGGCACAACCGGACCTCCGCCCCGCTGTTCATGAACGGACGACTCTTCGTGTCGGGAATGAACCGCCTCTACGGAGTGGATGCCTACAACGGGACCGTGCTGTGGGAGAAGGACCTGCCGGGTTCGGTTCGTATGTCGGTGTTAAAGAACAGCGGTAACATGGCCCTGGTCTCCGACAGGCTCTACGTGGCGGCGGAGAACCGCTGCCACGCATTCGATCCCCAAACCGGCGAACAGAGGACGGTCTTCTCGATCCCCCCCGCCGACGCGGAGAAAGGGGCGGAATGGGGCTATATCGCGTGCGTGGGCAGCGTCTTGCTGGGGAGCGCTTCCAGGCCTGATCCATCTTGGAAGATTCAGAACCATGGATCTTGGGAGCGTGGCTACCTTGATTTCACGCCCGTGGTTTGCAGCGACTCGGTGTTTGCCCTTGACCGCCACACGGGCGCGGTTCTCTGGCGGCAAATCCCCAGAACGGGAGTCATCATCAACCCCGCGATCGCGGCGGATGGACGCCACGTTTACTACCTTGAAAGCGGGGACCCGCAGACGCGCCAAGTTGCCAACGGACGCGTGACTGTTGCGGCCCTCGTGGGCAAGGATTCGGCCCTCGTATGCCTGGACCTCGAGACCGGCAGGGAAATCTGGCACAAACCGGTGGACCTTCGAGGATTGCAGCACAATGTGTATCTGTACTGCGCGGACCAGACCCTGCTCGTTGCGGGTTCTCAGAACGTGGAGAAAAAACTTCACTTCGCTCTGTTGGCTCTCGACGCCTCCAGCGGAGAGATTCTCTGGCGGACCACCACGCCGCCCTTTCCCGGCGACATCGGCGGCGGGCACGGTGAGCAGGACCAGCACCCTGCCATTGTCAACGGGATTATCTACACGGACTCCCTGGCATACCAACTCCGGACCGGAACGCAGGTCCCCGGCTGGAAAGCGCCCAAACGTGTCGGGTGCGCGACGATCTCGGCCAGCGCCCGTGACATCTTCTATCGCGGGCAAAACCCCTCCCGCGCGGAAATCGCCACCGGGGAGGAGATCAACTTGACCAGCGTAACGCGGCCGGGGTGCTGGATCTCGATCATTCCCGCGGGCGGGCTGGTGCTCCTGCCGGAGGCCAGTTCGGGCTGCACCTGCGCGTATTCAATCCAGACGTCCCTGGCGCTTTCGCCCAAACAGACGGTCGAAAAACCTTGAGTGTTGCCGCAAACCTAGGAAAGGGGTTCTTTGATAATGATTTCACTGAAGACCCCCCTGTTTTAGAAAACACGAGTGATCCTGAACCGCGAAGCGTCCAGAAACCAAGTGCCTGTCAATAATAACGCTTGTGATGAACCCCACCTTGTTAATCCTGGCTGCCGGCCTGGGCAGTCGTTATGGCGGCCTCAAACAGCTGGATCCGGTCGGCCCGGGCGGTGAGACGATCATGGATTATTCGATCTACGACGCGCTCCGTGCCGGGTTCGGCAAACTCGTCTTCGTCATCCGGCGCGACCTCGAAGCGCCGTTCAAGCAAACCATTGGGGGCGCGGTTCGAGAAGCGCGTCCCGGTGGAATATGTCCTTCAAGAGCTGGGCAAACTACCGGTGGGGTTCCGCGAAACCATGCGCACCTTTGGCGCTTTGTCCATTTTGAATGTCAAAACCTTCATTGTTTATGTTCCCTCAGCGTGGTGTAATCCCAAGGCTATGAACAGAAATGTCAGTCTCTGGATTTGCGAAGGCAAGGATCTATGATAATCAACCCCATGGATCGAAGAAGATTCCTGAAGATCGCAGGGATGTCCGGCGTTGCCGCGCCGTTCATCAGCCGGGGATTTGCGGCTGAAAACGAGCGCATCGTCCGGATCGGTTTTATCGGGGTTGGGGGTAGAGGGACCAGCCTGCTGGGGAGCGTGGCCACCCTTAAGCAGATCACCATTCCTGCGGTGTGTGACATCAACAAGAGTGCCGCCCAGAATGCCGTGGGCATCGCCAAAAGAGCCGGGCTGCGTGAGCCGGAGCTTTACACCGACGGAGAAACGCACTGGCAGAAAATGCTGGAACGGGGCGACCTGGATCTGGTCATCATCGCCACCCCGTGGAAGTGGCACACTCCCATCTCGGTCATGGCCATGAAACAGGGCATCGTTCCCGGGGTCGAGGTCCCGTGCGCCCTCACCGTGAAGGAATGCTGGGAGTTGATCCACACCCGGGAGAAAACCGGCGTTGACTGCATGATGCTGGAGAACTGGTCGTTTCGGTCGGACAACCTTGCCCTGCTGAATATTGCCAGGAAAGGCCTCTTCGGGAAGATCGTGCATGTGCATTGTGCCCACAGTCACAATTGCATTGACCATTGGTTCTTCGACGCCAGCACCGGCAATGACCGTTGGCCCGCAGAGTACCTCGTCAAATACAACCGCGACCAGTATCCAACGCACAGCGTCGGACCGGTCCTAAGCTGGTGCGATATCAACTGCGGCGACCGCTTCACCTCCATCGCCTCCACCGCGACCGGCAGCTTCGGCATCAACGACAACTTCACGCGGAAATTCGGCCCGGAGCATCCGGGGGCCAAGCGGAAATACGCGCAGTCCGACATTGTTACCTCCACCCTGAAGACCGCCGGCGGGAAAACGGTCGTTATCAATTATGACATGCAGTTGCCGCGGCCCTATGACAACCGCTGGATGCTGCAGGGCACACGTGGCGTTTACAGCGAAGAACGCAACGCTCTCTACCTCTCGGCAAAAAGCCCAGCCTACGAAACATGGGAGCCTTTCAATCCTTACCAGGAGGAGTTCAAGCACAAGTGGTGGAAGGACAACGGCGGTTTTGGCGGTCACGGCGGGGTGGACGGTCTGGAGTTGAGCTTGTTGGTCGAAGCGGTCCGCAACCGGAGTCCCTTGCCGCTGGATGTTTATGACTCTGTGGTGATGAGCGCGATTGTGGACTTGTCTGGCAAGTCCATTGCAAAAGGCGGGGAAGTCGTGGAGTTCCCTGATTTTACGAGGGGGAAATGGAAGGCGACTAAGCCGAAATTCGCTCTGGATATGGTGTGATTGTCCATCATTACCCCCGCCCTCAAGCTACAGTTTATTGGTCAAGGGCAAATGCCCGGCTTGGTCAATTCTCCGGCCTTCCTTTTTCATCCAGCACTTTCGTGAGTGCCGCTCGGCTGTCGTCGGAAAAGTAGAGGCCATCAGTGAACACGAACCACCATTGAACACCGAGGTTCACATCGCCGCAAACGGCGATGAGTCCGCCTTTCCACACGCTGCCTTTTCTCCGAGCGCTCCAGCTTCAAGCTTTCCCGTTATTCGCGACCCTTGCCAGTTTCTCCCTCCATTGCCGCAGCGTGGTCAAGGGATACTGAGGCTCGAGGTGATATAGGATTACCAACTCGCCGCCTCGGTTCTCGGCCAGGACTAGTTCGGTCCATTCCCACAGGGCCTCCACCGAACCGCCCGTGAGCAGTTTGACCGGTGGTGCGATGCTAACTGGGAAGTAGCAGCCAAACGCCTGTCGCACCCGCGCCAGCGAGGTCTCCCCCCCAACGTCGAGGCTGCGAAGCCCTTCAACTTTTTGGAAGTGCGTCAACAGGTGGTTGCTGGCGCCGCAGGAATGGAGCCGGACAGGCCCCAGTTCCCGCCCGATCCGCTCCAGCGTCGGGCCCACAAAGCTTCCCCATTCCGCGGCGCCAACCATGCAGGAGGAACATTCCCCCACATGCACCTCCCCAATGCGCATCCCGGCAGACCCCGCAAAGTGACGGACCAGCAGGATACTGGCCTCGGTGATCCAATTCATCGCGTCCCGGACCCGATGCGGTTCCTCCAGGAGATCAAGGAACACTTGTTCGCCGAGGAACTTCTGCGCCGTGGTGATCGCCCCGTGGATCGCCGCGCGCCCGGATGCATCCCAGAAGAAGGGAGGGATGACTTGCAGCCCATCGGCTTGTTGCACCGAACGAATCTGGTCATCAAACATCCGGACGAGCGGATGCTCCAAGAGCTGTTCGGGGCGCGGAAGCTCCTCCAGCGGCCTGTCCTTCCAGCACGCCGGGGTAATATCGGCGTCCCCCGCGGCCGCCGGGATGAATTCCGCGCCGAGCAGTATCCCCAGAATCAGGTTGGGTTGAATTCCCCCTACCAGAACCTGGCGCGCGTCGAAATGCGCCTTTCGGCCAAGGTTGCTCTCGGTATAGAACGCGTCCAAATCTTCCAGCTCGGCCTCGACAAATTTGTGGCAGCGGGCATCTATCTCGTGCCGCCGGATTGGATCGAAGTAATACCCATGATCGAAAGCGATTCCAAGCGCCTGGTTGAGGAAACCCTTGGAAACCGATGTTTCGAGGGTGACGGGCGTTTGGTGCAGCGGTTCGGCAGGTGAGGCGGTTTGATTCATACAGTTGGACAAGGTCGGTTACGCGCGCGGCTTGCTCCGTTCGAAATGCAGTTCGATTTCCTCCAGCGTTATACTTCTGAAGTTCAGGGCTTCGCCAGTCGGGCGCGGGCGGCGCGAATCCTCTTCATGATCCCCAATATCATATCGAGGCTCAGCCGTTGTATCCATAAGAAGTGGTGGCGGCGCTGGAGCCCAGCGGCTTGAAATGCTCCGGGTTGCCCACCGCGGGCATGTTCGCGCACCTCGCTTCGATTCGAGGTAGGAACTCGTCATACCCATGCTTGCCGGTGGCGTGCTTCTCGGCAATCCACTCCTTCCACCAGGCCACCTCCTGCTGCGTGCGGGCGATAATCTCATCCTTGGGCATACTCGGTAACAGCGCCTTGATCCAACTCTGACCGTAGCGGATATGGCCCGCTTCGTCTGCCCAATCATAGTCGCAGTCCTGCGAGCTGTACGGATCCCCCATCTGCCACAGGTCTGTCTTCAATTGTGCTTTCCATTTGGGGCCACCCTGCTCGAGCCCATGCACAACGAAAAGCATCGCCTCCAATCCTCCGCGGGCAGCGACCCCCATCCAGTGGTCCGGAACCATCGGCACATCCACTCCCACTTCAAAGCCCCACGCAAGCAGCCGGCGTTCTCCCATCATGGCATGGCGCATTTCATCGTAAGCCCAGCGTGCGGTTTCGCGGTAGAGCTCCCAGGGCATGTTCTCGTAATGCCAAATGAACGCCCCTGGCAGCTCACAGGCCCAAAGCTCGTTCACATGGTCGATCGCCACCCACACCTGCTGCTCCTGCGGCGTCCGGGGCGGGCGCGGCGGAACCTGCGTAACCGCCGGAAGCCAGCGCGGGTCGCGTTTCGGCAGCATCGGGATGACGTAGCGCGGCCGGTCTGAGAAACCGGCCCGCGCCAGCAAAGGCTGGCCGGAATCGGGGCCAAGAATCCCGCCGGTTTCCTTCACCGCTTCGCGCAACCAGGCTTCCCAAGGGGACTCCTCGGAGCGCTCTTGCTCTGGGAACGCGGCCCAGACCGCAGCAAACTCACGTAGTTCATCGCTCAGTTCCTCGACCACCCACCGCAGCGCGCGATGGCTCGGGGCATCATCTAGCCGGTCACTCTGCTCCAGGTACCGCTGCACCGCTTCGAGCACGGCTGGCTTGATCACGCGATAAACACCCCCCAGAAACTCTGCGTCGCTCCAGGTGGAGGGAAGCTTCGCCAGAACGGCGGCCAGTGCCCCATCCACCTCGCAATCCACGTCCACGCGCGGGTACCGCAGTTCGAGGACCCGTTGGCGGATGGCATCCGCGTGTTCTGCGTCCAGCCATATATGCCGGGCGAGTAGCTTCTTTGCCTCCCAGTTCGCTACCCCGGAGATGCGGCCCGCCATCGCCCGCATCGTTTCCCGGATCGTACGATACAGCCGCCGCTGAAGCGAGCTGGCCTGTTCTACCTCCAGTAGCAGGTGCCCATCGCGGCTCGCCGTAGGGAAAGGCATGCCCGCAGCCCCGCTCAAACTAGCGGCCTCTATTTGTTTCATCGCCTCTATTTTATGCTCGACGCCGCTCTTCCAGCAATGAAGGTTTTGACAATGAAAATAGACAAAGTGGCAAAGGTTGAGCGCCACGATTACGTCGCCGGCCCCCGGGAGCTCTCATGGGGTTTGCATGTGCTGGGCGTGGGGAAATGCATGGATGTCCATTCCCAACTCACAGAGCCGGCCGCGCCGTTCCATTGGTCGGCGGGCCGCAGGCTGCCTTGCTACGGCTTCGTTTACCTGGTTGGCGGACACGGGGAATTTCTCTTGCGGGGCCGCAGGCGCACGCAGGTCGGCGCGGGAGACGTTTTGCTCTTGTTCCCTGGAGTATGGCACAACTACCGTCCGGACGTTCAGACTGGCTGGAGTGAGTTTTGGGCCTTGTTCGACGGGGACCTGGCGCGCCAGTGGGTGGCTTCGAAGTGGCTGGATCCCAAGGTGCCGGTGCTGCGGCCAGGAGTACACTCCAAACTGGTGGAATTGTTCAACCAACTCCTCGCCGAGGCTCGGGCTAATCCCCCGTACCTGAACCAGATTTTGGCGGGCCTGCTGGTCCAGTTGCACGCCTCCCACCTACGCTGCCTCCAAGAGTCCAAAACTCACCCCAGCGCTGAAACCGTAACCCTGGTCCGCCGGGCGCAGGATCTGATCGAGCAGCAGTGGGACCAACAAATTGACCTGCCAAAACTGGCAGCCTCACTCGGCCTGAGGTACCGCTCCTTCCGCTACCTGTTCCGTCGGTTCACCGGTTTCCCGCCGCTCCAGTATCAACTGAACCTGCGCATTAACCGAGCCAAACCGCTGCTCCAAACCAGGATGAGCATCGAAGCTGTGGCCGCCAGCACCGGGTTTGCGGACCCCTTTTATTTCTCGCGTTTGTTCAAACAAAAGACCGGCCTGAGCCCCGGCAAATGGCACTTGTAAAGCGCCGGTTGGTTCTTACAACCCTCGCTCAACACACTTGACTACACCGCCCAGAAACATATCTGTCGAGATTCGCCCGGCACCATTCACAGCAGTTGCCGGTTTTTCTCGTAGTGGAGTTTCCGATCACGGTCTGCGGTTGACGAACTTCCACATTCGCTCGCAGGATGCGGGGATGAAGATCCGATTGAGTCTATGCCTCGGCCTGCTCATGGCCGCGATATTCTCGGGCCGCGCGGGAGACGCCGTGGGGAAGCCGATTTCGCCCTGGAAGCCCGGAACTCTGGATATCCACCAGATCAGCACCGGCCGTGGCAATGCCGGACTCTACATTCTCCCCGATGGCACCACCCTTTTGGTCGATGCCGGCGAAATGCCCGTCAAGACCGCTAACCATACCCCGGATCGTCCGGACGCCACACGCCCAGCCGGCGAGCGGATCGTGCGCTACATTCGCCACGCCCTCGCCCACGACCCGCATCCGGCGCTTGACTACGTGATCTTGACGCACTTCCACGATGACCACATGGGCGCCCCCTCGGACAAATCGCTAACCGCCGGTTGCGGCGCCTATAAGCTGACCGGGGTGACCCAGGTAGGGGAGAGTCTCAGAATCGGCAAGCTTCTGGACCGCGCTTGGCCCGATTACAGCTACCCTAAACCGCTAGATGAACCGCACATGATGAACTACCGAGCCTTTGTCAAATGGCAGACTGAAAACAACGGCCTCAAGGTCGAGCGCTTTGTGCCGGGTCGCGCCGATCAGGTCGTGCTGCTTCATAACGCGAGGAAGTATCCCAATTTCCATTTCCGCAACGTGGGGGCAAATGCCGAAGTCTGGACGGGAGAAGGCACGTCCACCCACAACCTCGTCCCTGCGTCAAGCACAGCGCCCGCTTCCCTCTGGCCGCATGAGAATTGTTGCAGCATCTCCTTTCGCCTGACCTACGGCAAATTCGACTATTTCAACGGCGGCGATATCCCGGGCGTGATCCCCAAAGGCTACCCATCCTGGTTTGACATCGAGACTGCCGTCGCGAAAGCGGTCGGCGCGGTCGATGCAGCCATCCTCAATCACCACGGTTACCTGGACTCGCAAAACGAGTTCTTCGTTCGCACGCTGCAACCGCGCGTGTGGACCATTTCGGTTTGGGACAAGTATCATCCCACGCCCGAGGTGTGGGAGCGACTCCAATCCACCACGCTTTATGGAGGTCCGCGGGACATCTTCGCTACCGACGTCCATCCCGCCAACCGGGAAGCCATCAAGGGGCTGGAGACACTCGCCAGCGATTCGGGCCATATCATCCTGCGGGTAGCGCCCGGCGGCAGGAGCTTTCGCGTCGTGATCGTAAGCGACTCCTCGGAAAGCTACCAGGTGAAGAAGATCTTCGGCCCCTATCGCTCAAAGTGATGTTCCGGGGTGGCGTCACTGACATCAAGCGCGGAGTTCGCTAATAGCCTTCGATCCGAGCTCCGTAAGATCCGGCCCCCGAAAAGCAAACTATCAGAAACCAAATGCCATCTATCAATTTGCCGCGCCTCGAACGTTTTTCGTTTATGGCCCTGGCCTTTCTCTCTTGTGGGGTTGCCGTAGTGTGCGGTGCCGAGCCGATCGGACAGCGTCCCTACGAACTGGTTTGGGCCAATCGCACCAACGACACACAGCTTCCCTTGGTGGACTTCGAGGACGCTGGTCAGCGGGCCGGAGGAACAACCCTTGTTTCTCACCGGCAACACCGATTGGTATCGGAGCAACGGCTCGATTCTCTGGGCCGCCAATTCGATTGCGACCAACGGCGTGGTCTATAACGGCGGCACGCGCTACCTCCCGCTCACGAACGGCACGCGCTACCTCCCGCTCACGAACGGCAAGCGCTACCTCCCGCTCACGAACGGCAAGCGCAACGACTGCTTCGAGCGTTTCTTCATCACCGTCTCGCCGCGCTACGAGGAGATGCTGCCGAACATCCCCAATCCGCCTTCACCGTGGAGACATATCACCGGCACGCGACTCTGGCGCGCGCACGGCGCGAGCAACCGCGAGCAGGACCGGCAGTACTGGGCGAACGTCCATCGCCACGGCCAGACCCAGATGGTCGTGACCGACCACGAAGGGATGTGGCGCGATGAAGGCGAAAGCTTCACTTTCCGCACCAAAGCCGCGCCTGGCAAGGGCGGCGACCCGGGCGCGTACGATTACGCGCGGTTCATGCAGGACCAGCTCGGTTTCAATTATGGCCCCTACAACAATTACACCGACTTCGCGCCGGTGAACGAGTTCTGGAGCCCCGACATGGTGTCGCGCGATCCGCAGAACCAGTTGCAGCACGCCTGGATGCGCTGCTACGCGCCGAAGCCCGCCCGCGCCATCGAGTACTGCGCCAAACTCGCGCCCCAGATTCAGGCTAAATTCAAATTCAGCACCGCCTACTGCGATGTCCATACCGCGGTGGCGCCGTGGGATCGCGTGGATTACGACCCGCGCGTGCCGGGCGCGGGCACCTTAGCCGCGGTGTTTTACTCCTACGGCGAAATCATGCTGCGCCAGAAAAGGGCCTGGAACGGGCCGGTTTATTCCGAGGGCAACTACCACAGCTTCTACATGGGCCTGACCGACGGCAACTACGGCCAGGACCAAAGCTATCGTCCGGCCGAGAATCCGTGGCTGGTCGATTTCGACCTGCGCAAGATGCACGACCTCGGCTGCAACTTTGGCATGGGTGACCTGGGAATGTTCTACGCCAATGCCCCGCACCCGCGTGCGAAGAAGGAGGATCGTGACGCGGAACTCGATCGCTTCCTCGCCGCCACGGTCGCGTTCGGGCATCCGGGTTTTCTCGTCATGGAAGGCGGCATGGGCAACGCCGCGCGCAGCTACTTCATGCTGCAGCAACTCCACAGCCGCTACTGCCTGACCAACGCTTCCGACATTCGCTACGCTGACGCGGGCGGCGCGCTCCTCGATACCAGCCGCGCCGTGGCCAGCGGCGCTTACCGCCGCTCGCAAGTCGTCACGCGCTATGCCGACGGCACCGTCATGGATATTCTCATCGCGCAACTCGGCGAGGGCGTGCAACTGCTTCACAACGACATGCAAACCGGCCACTGGCTCAAGGTGCGCTTGCGCAGCCGACTGGCAAACGGCACGCCGCTGGGCTTCGGCGACGGCCCCAAGGTCATCGCGCACCTCGGCGACCTCGCGCTGCGGCGCACGGTTTCGAGCGTGTCGTTTCTGTCGCAGAGCAGTCACACGCTACATTTCGGTTTGGGCGACGCGAAGCAAGTGGACCGGTTAGAAGTGCGCTGGTCCGCTGGCGCGACGAACTTCTTCACGAACCTGGAAGCCAACGCCACCTGGGAGTTGACCGAGGGCGAAACCCAGGCCAAGCGAGTGCCCCCCGAGCGCAACCCACCTTCCTCATCCGGCCCCTCCAAGAATCCCGCCGCAAGCTCATCGCCCGCCCCCGCAGACAAAGCCCGCTTGGTGGAATTCTGGAACCGCCAGCGTGCCGCCATGAACGCCATGAAGGTCGAGAAAGACAACCCCAAAGCCATCCAACTCTTTCGCGCCGCGCTGGAATTGAATCCCCAGCACGAAGACTCGCGTTACTATCTCGGCACTTGTCTCGCGAGCCAGGGCGACGTCAGCGGGGCGCTCGCGGAGTTGGCGGAACTCATCCGCATCAATCCGAGCAGCCATCGCGGTCACCAGCAATGGGGCACGCTGCGCGCGCTCTTCGCCACGAACGATGTCGAATTGCTGGCCGCCGAAAATTCCCTGGAAACAGCCCACGCGCTCAACCCCGAAGAAACCGGCGCGCTGCTGGTGCTCGGCGAGATCGCACTCCTGCGCGGCGACGTTGCCAAAGCGAACGAACGCCTGACCGCCGCGTGTCGCACCAATCCGCGCGTCACCGGCGGCTTTTTCCTGCGCGGCTATCTCGCCTGGAAAACCGGCGATGCCCTCCGCGCCCCAGCCCTGCTGGCCGAAGCCCGCGGGACCCTCGGCAAAGACTGGCAACCCAAAGGCACCACCGCGGAAGGCGACGTGCAGCAAAAGCAGCACGTCGAAACCACCCCGCTCTCACGTTTCTGGGAACGCTGGGATGGCCTGTCGGAGCCCGGAAAAACTTTCGCAACGCTGGATAATTTTCTAAAAAGCATACGTTGAATCGCCTACGAAAAGGTCGCCGACACAACCGGAGATCTGTGTCCTTTGAGCGTGGACAGATCCATCCCGCTGAGTAGCCGTGGCAGGGATTTCACCTTGCCCCAACGACCCTCCGGTGTTGCGGCCGTGGTGCTGATGAATCGGCCGCCAGGGTGTTCAAGACCCGCTTTGACCGAGCGGATTCTGGACTTGCCACTTTTCAGCAAAAACACCAACAAAATCTAGTGTTTTCAGTGCTTTGCTCGCTTTCGGTTTTCGAGTCTCGCGACACGTCAAAACACTATTGCGCCGCCAACTACGTAGGCAATTGTAGGTATGAAAAACAACCGCTTCGGCTTTCGTTCTTGGTGATGCCAAGCTCGGCAAGGGTGGGCTCAACCGGTATTGCCTTGGTACCGGTTGGCAGTTTCGGGTTATGCTGACGCCGGTTGGTCGCAGCTCCTCGGCGCGCATTGGCGGCGACAGAACTAGTTTGAAGGGTGAGACTCCCACAATAATACGGAAGGTCAGACAAGCGATTCCGAAGATGTCGCTGCTGGTGCTGAGGTATATCTTTCCGCCGGCTGCTTTGCGTTGGCGTTCAAGGGTCGGGTCGAGGTTCGCGACGCTCATCGCGGTGGTCGGGTGCAGGTCCACCTGGGCGGAGTCAAGGCCGACGATGACCGGACACTTCTGTTGGGGGTTAAAGAGGATGTTCTTGGGGTTTATGTCTCCGAGAATGATCCGGCCTTTGTGGAGGTGCTCCACCAGCTCAAATATTTTGTACACCAGTTGGACAGCGCTGGCGTCTGTGAAATAAGGGTTTCCTAACTGTGGCAGGCCGACACGCTTTACGGACCGTATGTCACGATCGCCGGCACGCCGGTGCAAACCCGGCTCATTGCCTTCATTGACGATGCCTCACGCGTCTGCTGTCACGGCCAGTTCTTCCCGGCGGAAAATGTGGACACCCTCATCGAAGCGCTGCGCGCCGCCTTTTGCAAACGCGGCGTGCCCCACGCGCTTAATCTTGATCTTTTTCATAATCGAGATCTTCCACACCTGCTATTTTAAGAGCAAGATTAGGACTTAACTGCGTGAGGCAAGGTCCGCCTCCGTTCCCAACCAACTCAGTCCGCAGCTCGCCGCGCCCAACGTAGCTTGGCGGGAGCTGAGCGCGGATTGGCCTGCTGTTCCGCCGCCGTCGGACGAATGATCTCGGGAACAATTTCGGCATAAGCCCCAGCGCGCTGCCCGGCTTCAAACGCCTTCTTCACGCGCCGATCCTCTCCGGAGTGAAACGTCAGCACCGCCACGCGTCCGCCAGGATTCAAGCACGCCGGTAAATTTCGCAGCCAGGTTTCGAGCGCCGAGAACTCGTCGTTCACCGCGATGCGCAACGCTTGGAATACCCGCCGCACCGTCAGGTCCGAGGCTTCCTTGCCAAGTCGCGGAGCCGCAGTGCGAATCGCGTCCGCCAGCGCGGTCGTCGTGGCGAAAGTTCTTCCCGCCAGCGCCGCCGCGAGGCTGGCTGCGTTGGGTTCATCGGCATTTTCGAAAAGCAATTCCGTCAGCGCCGCCGGCTGGATTTTTTCCAACAACGCACGAACCGACTGGCCGCGCTGCGGGTTCATGCGCATGTCGAGCGGACCCGCGAGTTTCACGGAAAACCCGCGTGCCGGATCGTCAATCTGCATCGAGGACATGCCGAGGTCTGCGAGGATGACATCCGCACCAGTGGCTCCGGTGGCGATGAGCACTTGCGGGAGTCCGGCGAAGTTGCTGCGGTACGGGGTGAAAACTTCCGGGCCGAAACCGAGCGCGCGCAGGCGGGCTTCGGTCTTGGGCAACTCAATCGGATCCGCGTCCACCCCGAGCAGGCGTCCGCCGGGTTGGAGGCACGGGAGAATTTCCAACGCGTGACCGCCATAGCCCAGCGTGCAATCCACCGCGATCTCGCCGGGCTGCGGCGCGAGCACTTCGAGAATTTCCCCGACCATGATGGGGCGGTGCGTCCCGGCCGGAGTTTTGCCGGCGGCGAGGACCTTCGCAACTGTGTCTGCGTAGCGGTCAGGATTGTGCTCCTTGTATTTTTCCTCGAAACGGCGCGGGTTCTTCCCACGGTAGCGCGGACGCCGGCGATGCGGCGTCTCTGTCGAACTGGAAACAGGCAGGGGCAGTTGGTTCTCGGACATGCCAGCTTTTTCGTCGCCGGGCGGTTAAGCGCCGCCGTTCCGGTTGAGCGAACGGCGGCTCCCGACTTTTCCTCAGTCTAGTTTGGAAGCAAACCCAATTCGGTCAGAACCTGCGCGACCTTCCGGCGCTCGGGTTCATGGAAGGCGCGAAACGGTTCGGCCATTTCGCCCGCGCAAATCCCCAGCAGATTCAACGAGCACTTCACGCCCTTGATGACTGCCGAAGCGTGCCGACCCACTCGATAGACTTCACCGAGCTTCACCAACCGCGCCTGCAATCGCTCCACCGCCACTTGGTCGCCACGCACGGTCGCGTCGTAAAGCCCGACGAGCAGGTGCGGATCAATTTGCGCCCCGCCGTTCACGCCGCCGTGGCCACCGAGCCGCAAGGTTTCGACCAGCAAATGTTCCGGGCCGACAAACACGCGCCAGTCGGGTCGCGCCTTCGCGACTTCGACCAGTTGCTGGTAATAGTTCAAATCGCCGGAACTGTCCTTCAGGCCGATGAGTCCTTCGAGTTGGGTCAGTCGCCGGATCGTTTCCGGCTCGAACGTCACCTTCGTCATCTGCGGCATGTTGTAAACATACAGCGGCAACGGAAGTTGCGGCACGAGGCCCTCCACGAAGTCAATCAGCTCCGGCTGGCCTTCGGGGAAATAATACGGCGCGGCCGTCACCAATGCTTGCGCGCCGGCCGTCGCCGCATGGCGGGCGAGACTCACCGCTTCCACCATCGAGGTGTCCGTGATGCCGACCAGCACCGGCACGCGCCCGCGCACAATTTTGCAGGCGCGGTCAATGACCTCGCGCCGCAACCGGTAGCTGAGGCTGGGCGCTTCGCCGGTCGTGCCGAGGATAAAAACGCCGTGAACGCCACCGCCGAGCACGCGTTCGAGGACGTTTTCAAATCCGGCAACATCAAGTTGGTCACGACCGAGCAAGGGCGTGATCATGGGTGGCACAATGCCTTTGAGTTCAAGTTTCATCATGTTTAAGACTGTTTTTTGTTAAGCTAGGTTCGGCAAGCTGGAGGTTTTGGACATCGAAATTTCAGTTCGCGCTGGCCACGCCGCGGTCGCGATTAGTCGGGCGCAGGAAGAACATCAGCACGGCGGCGAGCAACGCCGGGATCGCGCAATAGGCAAAGCCGATCGCCAACGGCACGCCGCTGTCCTTCAGTTTGCCGAGCAGCGGTGTCAGGGCTGCGCCCGAGGCGATGCCGAAAAAGTTCAACAATCCGTAGCCCGTGGCGCGGAAACGGGCCGGGGCAAGCTGGCAGAGGATCGGCATGTTGTTCGCGTCAAACATGCCGAAGCCGAACCCATAAACCAGCGAGCCGGCGATCGCAAAAGCGAATCCCGGCGCGAGGCCAATGATCAAAATCCCCGGCACGAGCAAGGCCAGGCCCATCGCGCTGAGATAGGTCCGCCCCCGAACATTCTGCCGCGACCAACGATCGGCCAACCAACCGCCGACGATCACGCCGCAGAAAGCCGGGCCGGCGTGGGTGATCGTGGCCCAAAGCCCCGAAGCCGCCTGCGCCATCCCGAAGCGATCCTGTAACAACGTGGGCAACCAGTTCTTCACCGCCCAACCCGACAAGCTCGGCAGGGAGAAGCACAGGATTAAAATCACGAACCCCCGCCAATCCACGCCCCCGCTCGCATCCGGGGCGGCGGCCGTTCCCGTTTCGCCGCCGTTGCCGCGATCCGTGTCCCGGAGGAAAATCATCAGCACCAAAGCGTAGGCAACGCCGATAGCGCCGCAACCCACAAACGCCGCGCGCCAGGAAATCTCCTGCGCCACCCAGCCACCGATGCCGCCGAGCGCCTGCCCCATGTAAACTCCGCTCAAGTGCGCCCCCACCGCCAGTGACCGCGTCGGGCCGCGATGATAATCGGCGATCAGCGCCAAGGCCGCCGGCATGTACATCGCCTCGCTCACCCCCATGATGGCGCGCAACGCGAAAAGTTGGTGAAAAGTCCCGGCCTGCCCCATCAGCAAAGTGACCAACGACCAAACCCCCAGACTGGCGATGATCAACCATTTGCGGCTGAGTCGGTCGGCGATGGCGCCGCCCACCGGGCTGCAGAACGCATAGACCCACAAGAAAATCGCCATCAGCCAACCGAAATACTCGGCGCTTTGGAGTTCCGTGATGTCCACCTTGATGGACAGACGCATCGTGGACAGCATCTGCCGGTCGAGATAGTTCAGCACCACGACCGGCCAAAGCATAGCCACGACGGCCCAAGCGTAGCGGGAAGGTGAACCAGCGCGTTGCGAAATCATAAGTCGGGGCAGTTTGCGTGCAAAATGGGTTTCGTCGCCAGCTTTTTCGGATTTCGGACGGAATCGCATTTGCCCGGACAAATGCCTTGTCAACCCGCTTCGGAACTGCTCCACTCGCGCGGATGCCACAGACGACCAGTCGCATAGCTGTGTGGTGCCGGCCCTGG
>CAIKLQ010000631.1 GCA_903828255.1 uncultured Verrucomicrobiota bacterium | reverse complement strand
GTGCCAATCTCATTCCAGTACATCGCACGGTCGATGGTGCCAGCGAAGGATTTGAGCACGCCGGAATTCACGTCCCACACTCCGGCGTCCACCCCCGCAACGTTGCCCGACAGTCCGCCAGTTTGACCAGGCGTAAGCGTGCCAACCCCGTTGATGACCAAATCGCCGACCGTGAATGTCTTGTCGCCAAACCAATCAGCGGTGCCGACCGTCCCGGTGATGGTGAAAGAGTCGTTGATTTGGTTTTGACTGGCGTCGCGAACACCGAACAGCAGGCTGCTTGTGTGGTTCCAAGAAATGGCCAGGCTATACGCGGCTCCGGCCGTGAGCGCACCAAATGAACTTTGGGCTGCGATGACCTGAAAGCTCGCCAATCCGCCAGCTTGATCCGGGAAAGACAGGTCGGGCAGCAATTCCGGCAACTGCGCATCGTTGGAGTTCTCCTTGATGACAATGGTCGGGACTCCGGCAAGAAGATACATGCCCGTACCCTTGGCCGTGCCGCCGATTTCCATGAGCAGGACGGTGCCGCTGAGGTCCGCAGCGGTCGGGGTGAGAGCGAGGTTATAGGTAACACCGCTGGCGGCGAGCAGCGTATCTGCCGTCACAAACCTGCCGGTTCGACCGCCGTCATATTTGGCGGTCGCGGGGTTGAGATTCACAATCAGATCGGCGTGCAGAATCGTCGGCAAAACGCTTGCGGCAAGCGCCACCAGGCAGCGGGTTACGAATTTCATAATTAGCTGATGAATCGGTCACCGGTATTTGTAGCAGGCGAACCGCCGCTTTCCTATAGTCCAAAGCGATGAGGCCAATCCTATCCGGGAAATGCTCCGCGCCCTTGATTAAACTAGGCAAACCAGACAGAGCGAGAGGAAACCCAGCCTTTGGCGACGGGACGATTCCGTTGGCAGGGACAAGCGCGCTTTGCTACAACTCTGGGCGCGATGTGGCATCACCCAAGAAAGTCGTGGCGGCAAATTTGCGGCAGCCTTGGGTTGGTTGTGGGCAGTCTCTCGGCTTTCGCCTATTCAGAAGCTGATCCGCGTCCCGCCTCCCGCCACCTCGTTCATGTGTGGCGCGCCGAGGACGGCCTGCCGCAAAATTCTGTCACCTGTCTGGCCCAAACTCCCGACGGCTACATCTGGGTCGGCACACGGCGGGGAGGGCTTGCACGCTTCGACGGAATTCGCTTCGTTCATTTCACGCCGCAGACAACGCCGGAATTGCCGGATGTGGAAATCGAACACCTGACTGTGGATGCCACTGGCGCATTGTGGATCAGCACCGGCGTCGAGTCCATCAGCCTGTATCGGGACGGCCGATTTTATAAAGTGCGCGAGCCCCGTGCGCCGCCGCGCTGGCATCCCACAGCACCCGTCGCCACGTACTCCAACGATGTCCTCTTCGCTTCGACCGGTTTGGAATGGAGACGCTTGCATCGCGACCAACCAAACCCGGATCCTGAAGTGCTGACGCCCATGCCCGCCCTCGGCAGCAAGACCCGCAGTATTTGTCAGGACCGCGATGGCGTGTTGTGGTACGCGACGCAAGACAGGTGGCTTGGGCGTTTCCTGAACGGACGGTTCCAGGAATTGCCCGCTCAATCTGGTCTGGCCGAACGGCGAGTCAATTCGCTGGTGACCGACAAAGCGGGTCAGGTGTGGGCAGCGACTTCCCGACGTGTGGCGCTCTGGCGGGAGGGCGAATTTCAAGACCGAACACCGATACAGGGGGCAACGCCGGAAGATATTTTGCAACTGACCCCGACGGGCGAGGACTCGCTCTGGGTTTGTGAACCAAACCGTCTGCGCCGGCTGGAACAGGGCAAGTGGGTTGCCGAGGCGAAGGACTGGCTGACCCGCGAAGGGGCTGTCACCACGCCACCTCGCTTTCTTGGCGATGCCGAAGGTGGTTTGTGGGTCATCGATTACGGAGTTGGGGTGCGCCACGTTCGGCCGGATGGCGAAGTCTGGCGGCTTACCGAGAAGGACGGCCTTCCGAGCCGGTTCATCAGTTGCGCTCTCGAAGATCGCGAGGGCAATGTCTGGCTGGGCACAGTCGGCGGTGGTTTGGCTCGCATTCGGGAACGGGTGTTCCAAGTGTTCGGTGCGGAGCAAGGCGTCTTTGGTGAGGCGGTGCAGTCCATCTGCGAGGACGCGCAAGGGAGTTTGTGGTTGGGATTGGCTTCGGGCGATTTGTTGCAGAAGGACTCCGCGGGTTTCCGCGCTGTGCCGTTGCCCCAACCGGTTGAACGCGGCCTGGAGAGCGTCACGGTTTTTCCCGGGGCCAGCAATGCGCTCTGGATTGGCTCGCTGCATGGCGGCGTGATGGAATGGTGCGATGGACAGGTGAAACTTCCGTTCGCGCCAGAACGGTTGTTGAATGCGTCGGCGCGGGTGCTTTTTCAGGACAGCACCGGACGCCTGTGGATTGGGAGCGGGGCCGGACTGTATGCCTGGGAGACCAATCGCTTGACGCTCTTCGGCAAGCGACAGGGATTCGTCGAGCAGGTCGGC
>CAIKLQ010000630.1 GCA_903828255.1 uncultured Verrucomicrobiota bacterium | reverse complement strand
TCCCGCAACTGCCGGGAAGTCTCGCGACGCTTCCCGCCGGCCAACCCGACTGGCTCAAGCCGGGTTTCAGTTTTCCCGAGTCGGGCTTCTCGCTTGAAGAGTCCATCAACCGGTTTCTGCAACTCGCCCTCACCCAGTCGGACGGCAACGTGTCCGCCGCCGCGCGGTTGCTGGGCGTGCCCCGGGATTTCGTGCGCTACCGGCTCGGCCTCAAAACCAAAAACGGCAATGGGAACTAGAGACCAATTCGCTTGCCGCACCCCGCGAAAAGTTGGGAACACGTTCCCGCTGCTGAGCGGGCCAGATTTCTTCGCCGAGAGCGCAATGTGCGAAAACAGGCCGTTTTCGGCGGGTTTTCAAGGTTTCAACCCCCGTGGCACGGGCCGTGCAAAAGAGGCTGGCAGACGGACGGCAAAACAGACGCTGCCCGCCAGCAAATAAAAAAACAAAACAAACAAACCGAAAAGCACTATGAAAAAAATCATCAACATCGCGGCGGCACTGGTTCTGACCTCGGGACTGGCACTCGCCCAAACGGGTCCCGGATCGGGAACGTCCAGCAACGACTACAACCATTCCTGGAGCAACTACGTCAACCAGAGCAATGACTACAATTATCTCTGGGGTACGAATTGCCTCGCGCTCACCAACGCGCCCAAGGCGTGGAGCAATTACTACCAGCACACGTTCAGCGGTCCCGCCGCGACGGGCGATCAGGTCCGGAACCGCTTTGGCAAAACGGAACTGCCGGCGGATGTGGCGGCAATCGTCCAGACCTTCCAACAGGACCGCACCCGGCTCATGAGCCAACTCAAGACCTGCTCTGACGAGCAACGCCAGCAAATCTTGCGGGACATGGATCAACTCCGGACGCAACTGCGCGATCAAATCTGCAAGGTTCGCGACGACGCGCGCCAACAGGCTGAACAGATGCGCAGCCGCTTTGGCAACAACCGGGATGCGATCCTCAATGAAGGCCCAGGTCCGGGCGGCCCGGGACGCGATCGTTGATGCCGATGGCAAATGACTCTCACGGGCGCCGGCTAACGACGCCCGTTCACTCTCAGGCGGTTCACAGCCGCCTGATGAATTTGCAAAGTGAAACCGCAACATCTATCTCGAACTGGGCGACGGACGATCTGCCGGTTCGGGCTGGTCGTCTGGTTCGCCATCGGATGCGGCGGAGCGGTGGGGGAGGAGTTGTTGAGCGAGGATGACTTCAAGATTTCACTCTGGAATTACTCCACCTCGCTTCGCGGCGGGTTGGGCTACAAGGACAACGTGCTGCTCAGTCACACGAACGCGCAGGGCAGCTCCTTCTGGATGTCCAGCGCCGAACTGATGGTCTTTCGCCTGCCCACCCACGGGTGGCAGTTCACGTTCTTTGCCGACGCGACCGACACGCGCTACTTCAACGCTCCCACCGTGGACAACGAACAGGTCGCACTCGCGGTCGCCCAACTCAGCAAGGATTTCGGCCGCGGCTGGAAGTCCACGCTGGCGTTGACGTATATGTTCCAAAACCAGGTCTTCGACAATTCGGCGAATTACACCAATCAGGCCAGCGTGGGCCTCGTCCTCGGCCACACGCTCACGCCGCGTTGGGCAGTGCGAAAGACCTTCGGCCCGTTCTGGGTGGAAGGGGAACTCAGCGGCACGCGGCAGTGGCTGGCCGCGCCGCTGGACAGTTATTGGCAACTCGGCCCGCGGGCGGCGCTGGGCTATGGCTGGGGACGCGGCTCGGAACTGACGCTGGCGTATCAGCATGCCGGGCTCGATTACGACAGCCGCACCCAGGTAAGTGAGACGGGCGAACCCATCCCGGACACCTCCCTGAGCTTGAACACGCATCTCGTCGAACTCTCCCTCACCAGTTTCTGGGACCAAAAGCGTCACTGGCAGAATATCGCCAGCGCCGGATTCGAGAGTTCGCTCGACAACGGCTCGGGCTATTACAACTACGCCGGTTACCGCTTCGCGGAGCGCGTCCGCTATCGCAATGAAAAGTGGGAGATCACGGCGCAAGCCCGCGTCGCTTACTACGATTACGCGGAGCAAACCGTCAGCGCCACAGATCCCGCGCTCCGGCAGAAAACCATGTTCAACTTGATGCTGCGGGCGGAACGCAAGCTGACCAAGCATCTCCTGGCTTTCGCCAGCTACAATTGGGATCGCTCGCTCTCGAATCTCGACTTTGATGATTATCAGGCCAGCACCGTCATCGGCGGGCTGGCGTTGACTTTCTGAAGGAGGAAGAACCATGCGCCCCAAAAATCCTCTTGTTGCCTGTTTGAAAAGTCCGGTCGTCAACCCGGAGCTGGGAAGCTCCGGGAACCCGCAGGCAGGGATGCCTGCGCTACGCCGTAGCGCGGGCATCCTTGCCCGCGGGTTCTGGCGGCATCCTTGCCGCCAGTTCCAAGTTTTCAAACAGACTCTTAACGGCAAACACCCCGATGCGTCATCCCAACGCAGCCATGAGTCGCGCTCGGTGGCCTGGCTGGCTTGGGTTTTGGCCATGCTCGTGCTCGGCATTACGGTGGCGGGCGGCACGTTGCATTTGCGCGTACATTTACGCGAACACCTGGCCCAACGGGATGGGGAGATGCTGACCACGGTGGCGCTGGCCCGGCAATACGCCAACGGCAGCGGCGCGACGCTGACGCAACGCTTGGGCAATCCCGCCGATCAACTCGCGCTCGCGTTGGAAATCTCCCAGATCAAGGACGGCGTGCTCGGCGTCCGGTTGTTCGATCACAACGGCCAGTTCGAAACAGCGTTCCCGCCGACGCTCCTCGCCACGGGACTTGCGGACGAAGATCTCGCCGGGCTGCGGACATTGCAGCCCGTGAGCCGATTCCATGCGCACGCGCAACTGGGAGACTATTTTCTCCTGGCTGCCGCCC
>CAIKLQ010000629.1 GCA_903828255.1 uncultured Verrucomicrobiota bacterium | reverse complement strand
TTCGACAAGTATTACCACGAAACCCACATCCCCATCGCCCGGCGGATGAAGGGCCTCAAGAAATGGACCATCGGAAAAGTGGCAGCCACTCCGGACGGCAAACCGGCGCCGTTCTATTACCTGGCGGACCTTTACATGGAGGGCCGGGCGGATTTCGACCAACTTCTGGCCTCGCCCGAAGGCCAGGCAGCGGTCGCTGATGTTCCCAAATTCGCCACGGGGGGCGCGACGTTCCTATACACCGAAGTTGAGGACGTGATTTGATTGATTCACCCCCAGAACCTTGTCGCCACCAAGGTAAGTCGGCGCACTTCTCCCTCCGCGAAAGTCAGCACGGACTCATGTCCGCTGCTACGATTCAAGGGTACGATGCCTGAATGGGGTCGGGAATTTCCCACCCGGCAATGAATCCCATCCTGACCGACTCACTTTGCACCCGCTGCGGGCTTTGTTGCGACGGCTCGTTGTTTGCGGACGTGGAACTCGCCGGCACGGACGAAGCCACGGCGCTGGAGATTCTGGGTTTGGAGATTGAAGACGCCGAGGCGGAGGACGGCGCGCTATTGGAACAGCCGTGCGCGGCGTTGAACGGAAAACGCTGCGGCATTTATCTACATCGTCCGGAATGTTGCCGGACCTTCGAGTGTCAGTTGCTGCAAGAGGTCCGGGACGGTTCGGTCGGAATCAGCGCGGCCAGAGCCAGGATTGCGGAGACGTTAAGGCAGATTGAACGCGTCAAGAAACTCCTCGCCCAACTGGGGCAAAGCAATCAGCGCCTCCCGTTGAAAGAATGTTGCGTGGCGGCGCTAGGGCACGCGGAGGAAGCCACAACCGATCCGAAGTTGAAGCGGAAGCGCGCGGAACTGGCAAGGGCGATGGCATCCGTGGAGTGTCTGATTCAGCGGAACTTTCTTGGCGGCTGGGGACGAGGAAAAAATCAACGGGCATCCGCTTCGGCAATGCAATAAAGAAACCGTTCCCCGTGCAAGTAGAGTTCCCGATCCACGAGCGCGGGCGAGGCGCTGAAGCTGTCGGCGAGGTGGTTGACCGCCAACGTGGCGTTCTCGCGATCGTGGCGCAGCACGACGGTAGTGCCGTCGCGCCCCGTGACGTAGATGCGCCCGGCCGCCCCGACTGGCGAGGCGAAAAGAAAATCGCCGATGCCTTCCAGCCGCAGCGGTTCGCCGCGCGGCGTGCCCGTCGCGGGGTCGAGTCGGGAAAGGATGTTTTGATTGTGCCGCAGGAAGTAGAGCGTGTCGTCGTAAAGCAGCGGTGAGGAAACATAAGGCGTCATGCGGTTGAGCTTCCACGCGACGTGGTCCGTGCCCGTGAGATCACCCTTCGCGCCGGCGAGCCGGATGGCCAGCATCGCCTGCTGATAGTAGCTGTTGCCCGTGATCACCAATCCCTTCCAGCAGACCGGTGCAGAAACGACGTTGTCCGTGAGGCCGGCACATGCCCAAAGTTGCGAACCGGTGGCCGGGTCGTAACCGCGCACGCGCTTTGTCGCGCTGACTACGATCTGCGTCTTGCCCTCGTGTTCGACCACGAGCGGCGTGGACCAGGAAGTCTTTTCGTCGCGCGGAACTTTCCAGCGTTGCTGGCCGGTGCGTTTATCGAACGCGTAGAGATAAGAATCACCTTCCTGATCCCAGCAGACGATGAGCGCGTCGCCGCAGAGCACCGGCGAACTACCTTCGCCGTGGGCGTGGAGGGTTTGCATTCGGCCGAGGTCCTTTTGCCATTTCACCTTGCCGCGCCGGTTGAGGCAATAGAGGCCGCGCGAACCGAAGAAGGCGTAGAGGCGCTCGCCATCAGCGGTCGGTGAACTTGAGGCAAGGCTGCCGGTTTCGTGTCCGCCTTCGTGCGGAAATTCTTCGCGCACGACGCGCTGCCACTGGGTTTTTCCGTTGCAACGATTGACGGCGATGACGAGGAATTGATGCCGGTGAGTGACAGGCACGCTGTCATGCACGCCGGGAGCGTTGTCATAGACGGGCTCCTGCGCCGCGCCGACGGGCACGGCGGCGAGCAGGAAAACCAAATCGCCGAAGACGATGGGCGAGGAATGAGCCTTGCCCGGCAGGGGAATCTTCCAGCGGAGGTTGTTGGTTTCGCTCCAGTGGACCGGCGGATTGGCGTGCGGCGCGACGCCGTTGGCCAATGGCCCGCGCCACGCCGGCCAGTTGCGCCGGGCCTCGGTGCGGGCCCCGTCGCCCGCCTCGTCAGCCAGCGTCGAAAGGGCCAGCAGACAGCCAAGGACCGCGAGATGGCGAAGCCGGGACCATGTAATAGGAACGCCGAACTCCGATTCGGCGCGAAGCGAATTTCGTGATTCCATGCGGTTGTTGCCGAGTCCGAGTAACGACCGCTGGCATTCACCATTTGGTGATTGGCTTGGAAGGTTTCGTTCCGCGTCAAAAACCGCATCCACCGCGCCGAATCGGAGTTCGGCGCTCCTGCTCGCTGCTTGGCTATGGTTAAGCGGGGACAACATGATGACGTGTTTTGTATCCGCTGGCTGGCTGCGTGTCAAAGCGCGCGTGGCCACACCAACCAAGAACGAGAGATTTGTTTTCGTTGCCGCGTTGCGGGCCGATCATTTAGGAATGAAAAAACGGCTCGTTCGGGTGCGGCCGGCGATATGATTTGCGCCTTCGAACTCAAACAACCGATTCTCGCTGCCGGCTTGTGCGCACTGCGGGAAATGCTTGTGGCAACTTCACGAACTTCGTGACCGCTACGGCTTCGACGCTTTGAGGCTTTCCCGTAGTCCCTCGCGACAAAGCGCCAGCCCCTGGCGCGCGGGTGTTTGCGTGAGCAGTGCTATTGAACTCACGGATTGGTCCAAGCACGCCGGGTCAGGGTACCCGGCCCACCGCGGACGGCCCAACCAGACTCCACGGGTCAGGAGTTCGGAGGCGTAAGTCCCCGCTGACTTCTCGTTGATGTGCGCCGACTCATGTCGGCGGCTAGTCGGTTAGGGACGGTCAGATTAGCGCTCGCCGCCCTGCATCACCCACGCCTCGTTGAAGTGTGCGTGCTTGATGGATTCGTTGGCGGGTTTGCCGGCGGCGTCCAGTTGCGTTTCCCTTTTCTTCTGATGGAGGCTATAGCTGGCGTGCAGAGTGCCGTCCTTCGCCTGAATGATTGAAGGATAGTGATACGAGCCAGCACCGGCTTTCACGTCCGCTTCCGAATCGCGCTCCAGGTAACGCTTCCATTTCCAAGTTTTTCCCTCGTCATCAGAAAGCGTCACGGCCAGTCGGTGGCGGCCTTCTTCCAGATCGTTATTGATGAGCAGCCAGCGCCCGCTCTTCAACGCCAGCACCTCGACGCCCGCGCCAGTGTCCACCCGATCCGAATCCACCACCGGACTCCACGTCACCCCGCGATCTTTGGACTCGCTGACCGGCACGCGTTGCGGCGGCGGGCCGTCGTCGCGCATGTAGGCGACGAGCGTGCCGTCTTGCTTCCGAATCAAACTTGGCTGGGAGTTGGCAATGCTGACCAGCGGATCACTGGTGAACCATGACTTGCCCCAATCGTCCGTGATGGCCATCAGGGCGAAATCAAACCCGTCCGAATACAGCGGCACAATCAGGCGTTTGCCGTCGAGCACGAAGGGATGAACGCGGGTCATCCAGCCCAACCGGCAAGAGAGCTTTCCCGCCAAGGCCGCGCGGTCCTTCTTGATCCACTCGTCGAATTCGGCGCGTTTCATCGCCGGCGGCGGATTGGCAGCGAGCGCATCCAAGGCCGCGCTCACCAGCGTTTGGAAATTTGTGCGCGGCATGACGTGTAGGAGGTCACTCGCTTCCCAACGCGGTGGCCCAGCCCGCTGGTAATCCGATGCGATGCGATACTTGAGCAGAGCCGACTCCCATTGGTTGTCGAGAATGGTTGACCAGATGAGCCAGAGTCGCTTTTGCGGGTCAATGAACATGGCTGGGTTCGTGTCCGGGTAGCCGGGGGTGTCCGCGAGCACGAACGGCGCGCTCCACTGCCGGGCGCCCTTTTTCTTGCGCGCCCCGAGCACCGCCACGTCATCCGCCGTCCGCTCGCCCGAGCCGTGATACCAGCAGACCAACAGATCGCCGTTCGGACACTCGACAATGCACGAACCGTGGTCGTGCCAGGCTTCAAGTGGAACGAGCAGTTCGGATGCAAGGAACGGGCGCTCCGCCATGCCGCCGCTCCGACCAGCGGCGAATCCGGTTTGGATCACGAAGCACGCCATCCAGATCACTACAATGCGTGGGTTCATCGGTTTGTTGACTGCACGCGCCCACACTAACGAGCCACCCATCGCAGGCGAAGGACAAACTCAAGGCGCTGGGCGAAAGCTCCCAGGCCGCCCCCAAAACCATCCACCGCTAGGGCGCCGCCTTGCTCCAAGGCGATCCGATGGCATTGCTCCGCGGGTTGGGGCCAAACGTAAGCGCACGGGGACGTGGGACGGCGGCGACGGAAGATTAAGCGGGGGTTCGGGATCAGTATCTCCCGCTCTGGCTTACCGACCCTGATTCGTGAACTCAGAGCCGAAAGTTGCCCACGCAGTTCACCCCCAGGGCGTTTGGTTGGCAGTTAAGAAAGCCCCACCGGCAGAGGGAAAAAGAAATTGCTAAACAACCGTCCCTGAAAAGGTTGGAAGAAAACGGCGGCCTTAAACCGCTCCTTGTTGCGATAGCCATCGGCCTTTTTGATCAATCCTTGGATGGCGTTATTCAATCCTTCCATCGGGCCGTTGGGGTGCCGGTGCGCAAAGAAGGTCAGGATGTTGGTTAGGTGGCGCTGGCA
>CAIKLQ010000628.1 GCA_903828255.1 uncultured Verrucomicrobiota bacterium | reverse complement strand
TGGCGGCACATGTGCGGGGTGAAGTCCGGCACCTTGGCTCTGACGCGAGCTTCCCGGATGGTATGGTTGAAACTTATTACGTGGAGGGTATCGCTTTTATTTCGTAGCGGGCTGGGAAAAAGACAGTCGCTATCAGGAGCCCGGCGGGTTGCCATGCAAAGCAGGTGTTTTTCCAACTGGCTGTTGAAGTCCACGCTCCGGGCCTCGCCGTTCTTGCTGAGTCCATCGGACCCGATGTGGAGTTGCTTCTGTTCAAAGTCCACGTCCGACCAGCGCAAGCGCAACGTCTCCGACCGACGCCCGCCCGAATACGCCATAAGCAGGATGAAGTCGTGAACCATCTGCCCGGTGCGGCGGGAAGATTCCAGCGCGGCTTTGGCAATGTGGTCAATTTCCTCTGACGTGAGGCACCGGCGTTTTGCAGTCGTCGGGCGCAACCGTTTGATCGGGGGGATGGCGTTCAGCAGGTGGTCATCAATGGCGGATCGCAGGACGTTGCGCAGGGTGCTGACTTCGATATTAACGGTGCGCGGGGAGGTGCCAGATTTGATGCGGGCAGCCATGTGGTTGTGAATCCGCAGCGGGGACAATTCCCGCAACCGTAGGCTGCCGAGTGAAGCGGTCAAGCTGTTCAGCATCGTTCTTTCGAGGGCAACCGTGTTCGGGCGTTTGTTGCCGAGTTGCTCCAGCCGCTCAATGTAGGTCTGGCCGTATTCGCTCAAGGTCGGGGTTCGCTTCGCGGCGACCATCAGGGTTTCATCCGCCCGCTGCGCCTTCATCTTGTTCATCGTGGCGATGGCCTGGGGCACGGTGTCCACCGGCACGCCGTTCTTATCCTCCAACCGCACCCGGCGCACAGCGGGCAGCCCGGTGGCCGGATGGGGCATCGTCATCTGAGCGTAGAAGCTACCGTTGCGCTCCCAGAGTCCCCGCACCGGTTGTTTGCGCTGGTCCCGCACCTTAGCGTAGGAGGCCCCTGCATGTTGCTGAATGACATTGTTGCCGTTGCCAGTTGTGTTTTGCGTTGCGTCATGTTTCATGGTGTAAAACTAGCACAACATCTAGCACAACGTCAACAAATTGTTTCGGATTCTTCGGTAAATTCCTGCAAACATGGGTTGATTACGTAGCGCGGCTGAGTTGAGCACATATCCACGACACAAGTGAATGTGCGCGGCGCGAGCTTGTTCGCCATCAGCGTCACATTGCCGCCGCCCGAGCCGCCGGTGGCAAAGACTCGTCCCGGGCCAAACGGTTTTTTCGAGGAATCAAGTTCGTGGAAGACCAGCCACACCGCGCGCAAGGCATCAAGCCCTTGCAGCCAGCCAAAGTCGTATGTCTCCGGCCCTTCGATGGAATCTTTTAGCCCGCTCTGAAGATAATTCACGCAGAGCGCGATGACGTTGAATTCCCTCGCCAGTGCCTGTGGACTCGCGGTCCCATCGCAGTCGTTGCCGCCCCAGTTGTGCAGCGTCAGAAAAATGCCCGTGCGCGATCCGATACTGGCGCGCGTCCCGTCCGGATAATGAATGAGCACCCGCACTTAGCGCGGCCTAGGACGCAACGGCCACTCTTACGCCGGAATCATCACCGCACCGTCGCGTTCGGGGAGTTTGGGCCAGACCGGTTCGACCGCGTTGAGAAGGGTTACGGAAATCACCCACCCGCTGACGACCGAGGGAATATGGAAAAACTGCATAGCGACAGGATGGGCAAAGTGCGCCGCCTTGGCAAATCGCGCAGTCACGAGTCACCACTTTGGTTTCCTTCAATCATTTTGCCATACTTCGTTGCTGTTTGCCGAAATCTCCTTTCCCCAGCGCTGCCCTAAAGGTAAGATTTCGCCATGATTCTTCAACGCTTGGTGATCGTTCTCTCGGCTTGGGGTCTGCTTTTGACGCGCGGATTCGCCGCCGAACCGGAAGTGGACCTCAAGGAACTGCCGAGTTTTCCCGCCGTCGAAGTCACCAATGCGCTCGCCACGTTCAAGATCAAGGCGGGTTTCCATCTGGACGTGGTGGCCGCCGAACCGCTGGTGCGCAGCCCGATCGAAGTCTGCTTCGACGAGAACGGCCGCATGTTCGTGGTGGAGATGATTGACTATTCGGAAATGCGCGACGAGAAGCCGCATTGGGGCCGCGTGAGCGTTTTGGAGGACACCGATGGCGATGGCCACTATGACAAGAGCACGGTCTTCGTGGATAATCTGCCCTGGCCCACCGGTATCTTCTGGGCGAACGGCGGGCTATACGTTGCCGCCACGCCCGACATTTTCTTTTGCAAGGACCAGGACGGCGACGGCAAGGCCGACCTGCGCCAGCAGGTGTTCACCGGCTTCGCGATTGATTTCGCGCCGTATCGCACGAATCAACTCAACATGCAGGCGATGTTTAACAGCCTTCGCTGGGGACTCGACAATCGCATCCACGGCGCCACCGCACCGAATGGCGGCGAAGTTTCCTCGCTCATCTGGACGAACGAAAAGTCGGTCAACCTCCGCGGGCGCGATTTTGTCATCAATCCGCGCACCGAACGGCTCGAGGCGGAAGCAGGCGGCGGTCAATACGGCCTGGCGTTCGACGATCAAGGCCGGCGCTTCGCCTGCAACAACAGCGATCACATCCGCGTGTTCATGTATGACGCGCGCTACGGCAACCGGAATACATTTTACAGCATGCCGTCCACGCTCCAGAGCATCGCGGTGGACGGCCCGGCGGCGGAGGTTTATCGCACCAGCCCGGACGAACCGTGGCGACTGATTCGCACGCGCTGGCGGGTGAGCGGGGCCGTGCAGGGAATGATCGAAGGCGGCGGTCGGGCCAGCGGCTACTTCACCAGCGCGACCGGGCTCATGATTTATCGCGGCGACGCCTGGCCGCAGGAGTATCTGGGCGATGCGTTCATCGCCGATTGCGGCAGCAACCTGATCCACCGGAAGAAAGTTCATTCTGACGGAGTTGCCCTGCGCGCAGAGCGACCCGCGGACGAGCAACGCACCGAGTTTCTCACGTCGCGCGACACCTGGTTCCGCCCGGTTCAGATGGCCAACGCCCCCGATGGCACGCTTTACATCGTGGACATGTACCGCGAAATCATCGAGCACCCGTGGTCGCTGCCGCCGACGCTCAAGAAACATCTCAACTTGAACAGCGGGAGTGATCGGGGCCGCATCTATCGCGTGGCAACGGATGGTTTCAAACCACGCCCGGCTCCCCGCCTCGGCAAGGCCACCACCGCCGAACTGGTGAAGGTGCTCGAACACCGGAACGGCTGGCATCGCGACACCGCGGCGCGGCTGCTTTACGAGCGGCAGGACAAGGCCGCGGTGCCGGAACTGGAAAAGTTGTTGCGCGAATCCTCATCCGGGCTGGGTCGGATGCATGCTTTGTATGTGCTGGATGGTATGGACGCGCTCCAGTGCAAACACCTGCTGCGGGCTTTCAGCGATTCCGACGCTTTGGTGCGCGAGCACGCGGTCCGATTGGCGGAGAAATTTGCCAGCACCACGTCGAGTGAAGCCGCAGCGCTGCGCTCCAAATTACTGACGCTGGTTTCCGACAGTTCCATCCGCGTGCGATACCAAGTGGCCTTTACGCTCGGTGAACTTCGGGAGGCAGATCGGGTGAAGGCGCTGGGGCAGATTATCCGCCGCGATGCTGGAGATTCCTGGGTGCGCGCGGCGGTGCTGAGTTCGCTGGGCACCGGTGCCGGGGAGATGTTCCGCGAGAGCGCCGGTTTGCTGAGCGCCGCCAAGGTTTCGGGAGATGCCGAGGAGAAAGCGGCGGCGGACCTTCAGGCATTCTTGGGCGGACTGGTTCAAGTCATTGGCGCGCGGAACGATTCCAACGAAGTAGCGAGCGTGCTCGAATACGTTGCGAAAGCCAATGATCCGGCGCTGGCCTTCGCGCTCGTGCATGGACTCGGCGAAGGATTGCAACGCGCGCGGGCTTCTTTGCCCACCGACCGGATTCAACCCGTCATCGAGCGGGCGACCAAACTGGCCGTGGACAAAACCCAACCGCCGACCGTCCGCGTGCAGGCGGTCGAACTGCTGGCGCTATCGAGCTATGCCAATTGCGGTAGCTCGTTGTTAGCGCTTCTCGAAATCAACGAAGCACAGACGGTGCAACTGGCGGCCATGCACACGCTGGGACGGTTTTCGGATCCGAAGATCGGCGCTGAGTTGACTGCCCGCTGGCTGTCCTTGACCCCACGGCTTCGCAACGAGGCGCTCAACGTGTTGCTGGCGCGATCTGACCGGATCCCGGCACTGTTGGATGCGGTGGAATCCGGCACGATTCGGCGCGCTGACCTGGCGTCGCCGCAGATTGATTTCCTGACCAACTACCGCGAGGCCCCATTGCGCGCCCGCTCAATCAAGCTGCTTACCGCCACGAGCGTCAGCAGCCGGCAGGAAGCTGTCACGGCGTTTCAGCCGGCGCTGGCACTCCAAGGTGATGCGGCTAAGGGAAAGAAGATCTTCGCGGAACGGTGCGTGTCCTGTCATCGGCTGGGCGGCGAAGGCTCCGTGGTCGGTCCGGACCTCGTGAGTGTGCGCAACGCCGGCAAGGAGAAGATGCTGATCAGCATCCTCGACCCCAACCGCGAAGTGTTGCCGCAGTATCTGGGGTATGAAGTCGAAACCAAGGACGACGAAAGCCTGCTCGGATTGCTCATCAATGAAACCGCCACGAGTGTGACTTTGCGCCAGGCCTACGGGAAGGAAACGCTGGTGCCGCGGAGCAACATCGCCACCATGCGCAGCCGCGGACTCTCCATCATGCCGGCGGAGCTTGAGGTCGGGCTGAAACCCCAGGACCTCGCCGACCTGCTGGAGTTCGTCGGCACGGCGCCGCAGTGATGCTCTGGTCCGTGCGGAGATGATTCATCCGTTCAACACGCTTTGCAGATACGCATTTCCGGATACGGACCTCAAACGCCTCAACTTCGGCGAGATCCAGCATTTACACAAAGCCGGATTGCTCATCAGGTATTGATTAAGACTTTTCCGGCAGAATCCACCACCATGACTAGCGGGGCGAGCGACGCGAGATGCACGGCGAGGAGTGCCTGGTCAGCACGGGAAAGCAACTTGTCATCGAACTCGACCGCAAGACATGCTATGGCGTTCAGCTAAACTGCCCCAGCGGTTCGCTTGTTGCCGTTTCACCCATTCTCCCCGCCCTAGCCAAGGTCGAATTTTCCTGCAACTTTACTCGCTGGCGCACTTTCCCCTTGTCGCTAGCGGAACCCGACCCTTATCGTTTCCCCATGAGATTTAAATTCACGCTACTGCTGTGGGGGCTGGTGCTGCTACCACTGGGGTTTTCCGCCCACGGCGCCGAAACCATGACCAACGCCGGGCCCACTGCGGCCACGAACGGTCTCGAAACAAAGTCGGCGACCACCTCAGCCGATGGCCAATCGGCCGCCGATCCGTTTCGCGCCACGAAGGAAAACCCATGGAAGAACACTTTGGGCATGAAGTTTGTGCCGGTGGCGGGAGCCGGGCTGTTGTTTTGCGTGTGGGAGACGCGGGTGCGGGACTTCGAGGCCTTTGTGAATGCCACCGGCTACGACGCCACAAAAGGAATGTTTTCGTTGAAGAATGG
Source organism: uncultured Verrucomicrobiota bacterium (assembly GCA_903828255.1). Classification (GTDB taxonomy): domain Bacteria; phylum Verrucomicrobiota; class Verrucomicrobiia; order Limisphaerales; family JADLHS01; genus CAIKLQ01. The sequence continues at coordinate 13,557 of CAIKLQ010000628.1, read as the reverse complement.
CAGATGGGTCCAGAACGGGGACAATTGGAAGAGTCCGGGGTTTAGCCAGGGGCCGACACACCCGGTGTGCGGGGTGAATTGGGAGGATGCGAAGGCGTTTTGCGCGTGGCTGACGCGGAGGGAGCAAGCGGCGGGGAAGATTAGTGAAAGTCAGAGTTACCGGTTGCCGCGGGAAGTGGAGTGGAATCAAGCGGTGGGGGAGGGCAAGTATCCGTGGGGCGAGCAATGGCCGCCGCCGCGGGACGGCGGGAACTACGCTGGGAGCGAGGCCAGAGATGCGGACTGGCCGAGCGAACGGAAAACGATTGAGGGCTACCGGGATGAGTTTCCGCAGCTGGCACCGGCTGGAAGCTTCAAAGCCAACCATTACGGGTTATATGACTTAGGCGGGAACGTGTGGGAGTGGTGCGAGGATTGGTATGACAGCGACCAGAAAAAGCACGGGGTGCGGGGCGCGGCGTGGAGTAACGGGACGCCTGAGAACTTGTTGTCCTCGTGTCGCGGTAGCGACTCGCCCGACTATCGCAGTTACAGCGTCGGTTTCCGGTGTGTGTTGGTGGTTGGCGGTTCGGCTCGTTAGGTGACATGGTTACATTTTTTATTTTACTCTTCGACCCTTTTCGAGCCGTACCGCCCGGGGGCACAAAACGGCACTCCATTTCCTGAGCTTCAAATAGCACAGACCACAACGATTATGAAATCACAATTCACCTCCATATTGCTGCTTGTCGGCATGCTAACCAACCCGACCGTCGCTGGCTTGGTCTCCCCCGACTGCGTCAGCATCAAAACCACCGTCACCGGGACCATTGAGCGGGGTGATTTTGAAACCAGCCGCCAGCACACACTCGTTAGAACTTTTTGAACCCAACCGGAACCGAACGAGGCGGAGGAATCACCCCAGATGCGCAGTCAATTTTTCTTGAATCCGCCATAGATCGGGCTTCGCACTCCAACTCCACGCTTGCGAGTCCCGCCGCGCGCGTTTAGGAACCGGCGGTGATTCTGAACGGCATCCTCGGCACGCTGGCAAGCCTGAGCTTTTTCCTGACGCTCTGGCAATGGCTGGTCGCGTGGCGATTCCCTCTACACCGGCGGAGCGCCGATCTCCAAATCGGCGCGAACCAAGCTGGTGCTCCCAGCAACGCGCCGAATCGGACTTCGGCGCTCCATCCGCCCGTCACACTGCTCAAGCCGCTCAAAGGCTGCGACGCACCCACCGAAGCCTGTTTGCGGAGTTGGTTCACGCAGGATTACGCCGGCGAAATCCAAATCCTCCTTGCCGTGGCCGACCCCAACGATCCAGTCTGCCCCGTCGTCAAAAAGCTAATCGCCGAATTTCCGCACCATGACGCCCAACTGCTCGTCTGCCCCGAACGCCTGGGCGCGAACGCAAAAGTTTCCCAACTCGCCCAGCTTGAGCCGCACTTGCGACACGAGATTATCGTCATCAGCGACGCCGACGTCCGCGTGCCGGTGGATCTGCTGGCGAATGTCGTCGCCCCGCTCTCCCTGGCCCCCGTAACCGCGGGCGCCAGTCCGCGTGCTCTGAACTCACCGACGGTTTGCGCCGACTCCCGGCGGCGGCTACCGGCCGTTGGCCTCGTGAATTGTTTCTACCAACTCGCAAACCCCACCACGCTCGCAATGCGCTGGGAAGCCATCGCCATCAACGCGGATTTCTGGAGCCAGGTGCTGCAAAGCCAGTCACTCCAACCGCTCGACTTCGCGCTCGGTGCAGTGATGGCCACGCGCCGCAAACAACTCACGGAGATCGGCGGCTTTCGCGCACTGGCGGATTGTCTCGCGGACGATTATCAACTCGGACATCGCATCGCGAAGCGCGGGCATCATATCGAGCTTTGTCCGGTGGTGGTGGAATGCTGGTCCTCCCCGATGAACTGGGGCGCGGTGTGGCGGCATCAACTGCGCTGGGCGAGGACGGTTCGCGTCTGCCAGCCGCTGCCGTATTTTTTCAGCATCTTGAGCAACGCCACGTTCTGGCCTTTGATTTGGATACTGGTCTCGCTCCCTCCCCTGCTCGTCCAGACCCCCGCGGTATCCGGCAGCGCCACGGTCGCCGGGGCGGCAGCCTCGTTACGGATCGTTCTGGGCTTGGGTTTCTTGGCGGCGCGAGTCCTCACCGCCGCGTTGCTCCATCGGCGATTGACGCACCGCCGCATCGGGTTAGGTGCGCCGCTGCTTGTTCCATTGAAAGACCTGGCCCAGGTGGTGGTCTGGGCGGGCGCGTTTTTGGGCAACCGCATCGAGTGGCGCGGCGAACGATACCGCCTGCACCGCGACGGTAACTTGTCGCAAGAATGATGCGGGAACGCAGCGCGAGCCGGCCCCGACTCGCCAGCGGCGAGCGCTCCCCCTTTGGTTACGACTCCGCCGCCCCGCATTTTTCAGCGTCCTATCCCTGACCGTCCCAGCGCCTCTGCCAGTGCTTTCAGAATCGGCGATTCGGTCATGGGCTGCACCCAGCAATAATCGTCGGCGTAACCGTCGCGCCAACATTGGTCGGTAGGGATGTAACCGGGCGCGCCATCGCCGAAGCCCGCAACCATTACGAACGATCTAGGTTGTAGCCGCTGCGCCGCAAGCTGGTAGCCAACGAAACTCTCCGCCGGCAAAATCGCGAAGTCGGCGGCGCCGGTGTTCAAATCCAAGCATGGCACCTCAATCGGCCGACCGGCTTCCACGCGCTGACGCCAACTCAAACCGAGCGCCGCGCAGATTCGCTTCCAGCGCGGGGCGTTGGTGTTTGCCAGCGTGGTCCGCATGGCGGTGAGGGTGAAGTCACCAGTGTCGCGCGCGGGGAGCGAGAGTTTCGCGACGCGGTAATCAATCCGGCGCAGCGGCTGGCGCTTGGTATTTTTCCACGCAGCGACCATTCCCTGATAAAGCCGATCCGCCAGCACGACGCGATTGGTGACCGCACCTGTGTTGTATTTTCCGGCGGTAGTGTCCCCGCCGCAACCGGTGAAATAAACTTGGAAAACTGTCGGATCGTCCTGCTGCCGACGGGCCCGCGCCAGGCCGGGAAAGTCCGCCGAAACTTCCCCTTTGCCGTAGTGGCTCATGGGATGAATGGCGTAACAACTCCAGGCGAGCACCGGTTGCTTGCCATCCCAAAAACTGAGCGTCTTCACCCAGGGATCAACCTCTCCTTCCGGTGCGCCAAAAACATCCCCGCTGGCGCTACCCCGCTCCCAAGTGATTTTGCCATCGGGCCGGACGACCCGCCGGTTGGAAGCGAGTTGCGCTACCCTCCCCTGCCCCGTGCCAAAATGCGTGACGCGGCGGGTGGACTTCAGCGCCCGCGCGAGCACCGTCGCCACGCGCTGCACGGCTTGCTCGTGGAAAACCGGATCACAATTCCAACCCTTGAGCCCCTGCTGATCGAGCAATGACTGCGCGGTCAGATCGCAGATCGGCGCGTCATGCTGATGGACCGTAGCCAGCATGACTCGTTCGGGACTGGTGCCCGCCGCGCTCGCCAGTCCGACCCGCCAGCGATCATAGGAGTCGTTGTTGCACTGACACCAGTCCGGCGCCACGACCACAATCGGTTCGCCCGCGCCCAACAGGACAAAACCTTTGGCGAAGAGCGGATCGAGAATTTGTTTCGCATCCGCAATCCCGCCGCCCATGCAAGCGTGGCCAATCGGGATGGTGATGTCCGCCTCGAAGTTCGCCACGCGAAATTCCGGCGTGGCAGAGCAAGCGGGACGCGGCCGGAGAATGGCCGCGCCCGCAAGGATGGCGCAGAGTAACCCACGCCAACCGGCACGGCGACCCAGTCCCGCCCCGATTAACAAACGCCACCCCACCCTGGCGGCGAATTCTGTTTGGTCTGCATTCATGTTGGCTACGGCTTTCATCGCATGTTTCAAGGCAATGCCTAACCGGCCGTCAATCGCGTGTCAATCTTCGGACGCATACAGGCTGAATCCTCATGTGTTGCCCGCGAGCCGGTTCGGCCGGCGCGAACTGGTGGAACACGTCAAGGACCCGGAGTCCAACGACCGGGTCGGTTACTTCGGAAGCGATCCGGGCGATCCGGTCATCGCGCCTGCCGGGAGCATTGTGGTTTTTGGGAGCACCGTCTTCCATCGCAGCGGCGCGAATCCTTCCGGCCAGGCCCGTCGCGCCTATCTCGCACAATACGCGCCCACGCCGATCCAAAACAAACCCGGCGAGTGGCCACAGTATTTTGCCGAACCGTTCCTGCGCGACGGACGCCGGGTCCCGCAAGCGCGCCGGCTTTTGGCGAAGCGCGTCGTCGGCAGTGTGGATGAGGATGCTCCGAGCTCGCCCCCATTGCGGCTACGTGCTGCGGGTCACAGGCCCGCGCTCCGCCGACAACTTCGCCTCTCAATCTCCAGTTCCACTTCGGAGTTCGGGTTGAAACCGGTTCGAGCGTGAAGCCACTCTGTCAGCACCACAATTTCAGACGCTGCTGGCAGCTTGCCGCCTCACCCAGCAGGAGTTCAGGGCACCAGCTTGACGCGATAGTAGCGTCCAACCCGATTAGTGAGGACACCGAGGTCCAAGTAATTAGTGGTGGATTCGCCGACGCCAGGGGCAGTCAAGACCGGACTGAGGTCCAGGAAACTATTGGTGAAGGAGCGACTGGTGGTGTTGGTGGTACCTTGCAGCACGTATTTCTTGCCTCCCACTGTGGTCCACATGACCGCCAGATCGTTGGTTTGTTTCCGCACCGCGGTGACATGAAAATAGCTGGCCGGATCGAACGGATCAGTGCCCGCCAGGTACTCTTGCAAGTTGTTGACTCCGTCCGCGTCGCCATGCAGTGAAGCATCGTTCGGATTGTTAGGATTCAAACCATGCGCCATCTCCCACCAATTGGGCATGCCGTCGCTCTCGAAGTCAAAGTCCGGCGAACTCAGCACCAGGTTGGTACCCGAGTAAGTGACCAGAAACCGAGCGAAGCCATCAGCCGTTGTCATTAGTGAACCACTGGCCACGTTGGCAAAGGTACCACTGAACGATCCGCCGGTCATCAGAGTGAAGCTGGCCCCGTTCGTCAGGGCGGCTTCAAATCCGTTGACAAACCGCACCGCCAGCGTGCCGCCCAGCCGCGCCGCATTGCTGACGATAAGCACATCAAACGTCACGCCGGAAGTGTAACCGCCGAGCTCAAAGCTCAGTGCCGAGCTGCTCTGCAAGGTCAGTGCGCCGTTGAGGATCAGGCGGCCACCGACAAAACCGGGGGCCAAGACGCCGCTGTTGGTGATAGTGGTGGCGGTCACGGTGCCCACACCAGTCAGCGCCGCATTGGTGCCGACCAAAAGAGTCGGGGTTCTGACAGTGGCGTTGGAAACCGAGAGCGTGCCGTGGCGCACCTCAATCTGCGCATTGAGGCCCGGGTTGGTGACGATCAGACTAGCCCCCCAGACGCCGAGTAGGTTATTGGTTGCCTCCTCGGTAAAACCCACGACCACGTTGGTCGCTTGCACCAGGCTGCCAGACGAGATCAGGAGTTGGTTATTGGCCGCGCCGTAACCGGCATAGAGGTTGGGCGCTTGCACCGTCGCGTTGCTCTGGACGATCATAAGATTCCCACCCGGGATCGTCACTTCGCCGCTGATATAATTGGTGACAATGCCCTCGGAGCCGAGGTAGAGCTCGGCGTTTCGCCATTGCGTGCCGGCACCGGTCACCACGGCAAGATTGTTTGTCCCCGCCGCGCCAACGTAGCCAGTGTAATTTGTCACAAGTCCACCGTTTTGAATCCAGAGCACATTGGAAGGCCCCGCCTGGCCGACGTACAACTCGCTCAAATCGCCAGTGATCAGCCACTGAGAATTGGTCCCCGTAACCAACGCTTGATTCCCGCTTCCGAGCAATCCCACCTGGCCGAAACCACAAACCACCTTCCCGGCGTTGCTGACGATCAACGAATTGCCATCAGTGTACAGGCCGATGCCCAATGACCGGGGGTTGGTCCAGAGCGAGCCAGCATCGGTCACGAAGGCCACGTTCCCATTGCCGTTCGTGTTCCCGCCTATGTAACCCCCGTAACTGCTGACCTGCGCCGAGTTGGAAATCATCATCCAGTTCGAACTGCCTTCGCTGCCGACGTACAGAGTGGCCAGATTCGTCCAACGGGAATTGGAACCACTGACCAGCACGAGGTTGCTAAGGGCGGTGTAATTGTTCCCGATGAACCCGTTGGAATTGACAACCTGGCCACCATTCTGAATGGTCAGAAAGTTGAAGGGGCCGGACTGGCCGACCGAGAGATCGCCACCCAGCAGCCAACGCGAGTTGCTACCGGCCACCAGCACTTGATTGCTAATGGCGAAGTTGTTGTCCCCAATGAGCGCCCCCAGACCAGTCACCACTCCTCCGTTGGTAACGATCAGCCGGTTATTGATGGAATCCAAACCACCCCCAACAAGCGAATTCCCCACCGAACTCCATATCGAATTGACCCCAGTTACCAACACGGTGTTATTTGAACTGCCAGTATCCCCGATGGAGGAATCTGCGTTGGTGGCCCGACCACCGTTGGTGATGGTGAGCTGGTTACCGGAACTATTGTAGCCGACGTAGAGGTAGCCGTCATTGGTCAAAGTCGAACCACTGCCGGTGACGACCACCGTGTTGTTGCTGGCCAGGGTTTCGAATCCCGCTTCGCCCCCCCCTCCAATGATGCAGTCATTCTGCGAACCAACCCGTCCGCTATTGGTGATGGCAAGCTGGTTGCCGCCACCGCCATAACCGACGACCAGCAGGGAAATCATATCCCAACGCGAGTTGGGGCTCGTCACCACGACGCGGTTGTTGACGCTGTTGGTCCCGAAACCGACGTACGCATAGTCAGTGCTGACACGCCCGCCGTTGGTAATCGTCATACGATTGCCCGGGCTATTCGATCCCACGTATAGTTCACCCAGATCCAGGATGTTGGTATTGGCAGAGTTAGTGTTGATCCAACGCGCGCTAGAGCCCGTCACCAAGGCGTAGTTGTTGCTGGCCGATTCCGCGGAGCCAATGACCCCCATGGCATCCGTCAATACTCCGCTGTTCCTGATCTCCAGATAATTGTTCGTGCCCAACAACCCAACGATGTAAGTGTCCCCGGCGTTCGTCGCAACGGTTATGACATTGGTGGTGTTGTTTTCGGCCCAAGCGGGCAGCGCCAACGCGAGATTCATCCAGAACATCACCAGGAACGCGCCCTTTGCCAATTGGGCCCTCCACCGAGAAAAGCTTAGCAACTTGGAACGCCAGTCACCAACGAACCGCGACTGCCGCTCAGATGGAGGGCACAGCGACGACCCCGGCGGAAGATGGTCGTGAACGAAGGTTACTAGCCACTCGGTGACGCTACTGCACTGGATAGAAAATTTACGCATCTGCCGGGAAGCTAATTCATCTTCTGACGGGTGCCAAATCCTTCGCTGCGCAGGCAAAGGCATGGCCCAGCAAACACCTCCAGATACAAGCAAAAAGGCCCTCGCGCGGCAAGCCGCACGAGGGCCGTGAATCAATCAGTCGTTACTTGAAGCTGACGACTTTGAACATCGGCGATGCAGCGCCTTTGTGTCCTTCGTGGTTGTCCGGGCTGGACTCGTCCAAGCAAGCCGGTTCGCCAGGAATGAAGTTGTGCTCCCGGCAGGTGCAACCCGTGTGGAGGATTTCTTCTTCGCGATCGTTGCAACGCACATGGGTCTTGGTGCCCAACTTATCGCGGCCATGCTTTTTACAGTCAATCGTCCACCCCTTGTCGGGATCGGATTCCGATGCCTTGGAGAGGATCGTGCCTTTGGCCAACCCTGTCGGGAACGTGTACTTTACGGAAGCACCCGTATCGCCGATGAAGGTGATGGTCGTTCCGGCTGGTCGGTCCTCGCCAGTGTATTCAACCAAGAACCCTTCGATCTCTTCACTGCATTCCTTGTTCGTCGGAGCCGCAGCCCGCACGATGGCCGCAAAGCCAGTCGCACTACAAATGCCGCCGCAGGACACGCCCGATACTACCACGATGTTAGTGATTGGATCCGAAACCAGCACCAGATTTGTCAACACAATCGTCTGGCCTCCCAGAACGGTTAGATTCGTGGCAATGGTCCCGAGTTTATCATCCACCACCGATACGCCAGTGACCTGACAACTATTGGAATCACCGTTCCGGATGGTGTAGGTGTAGAGGACATTGACACCCAGTGAATGTTCACCGCCGTGCTCGCTATCCATTTCGCACACCTTCATGCCACCGAAGCCGTCACCCAGGTGCAACTTCTTGCAGTCATCAGACTTGAACTTCACCCGCGAGCAGAGCTTGCCGCGGTCGTCATAGATGCTGATAACGGTGTCGCTGCCGAAGTGATTTCCAGTCCCGTAACCCGCACTGGCACTCACGATGTCATTCAAATGCACACTGGCCTTCGACCCGGAGTCGAAATAGACCTTGCTACCCGCGCCGTCCGTAATGCGAACCCGCACGGGCGAAGCATAGGGCTTATCCGAGAAGGTTTCGCCCTTGCATTCCCTGTCGCTTTGCGAGTGGTGCATGTTATGGCAGCCACCACCTTCGTAACCGAAGTGAATCTCGTGGATGTCGCCGTCGCAGTCATTGGTCTCGCCGGGTTTGACCACCAACGGCGGAAGCACATTGTTGCAAATGTCCGCCGGGGGTTGGCAGTGGTCATCATCATGATCATCGTGACCATCGCCGTCATTATCATGACCGCCGTGACCATCACAGCCGTGGTGGGTCCGGTTCGGGCAGTGCTCCCCATCGTGATCATCGTGACCATTACCGTCGCGATCATGCCCACCGTGACCATCACAGCCGCGACCCTCGTTGTCATTAGACTTGTGCTTGTCGTCTTCGGTTCGGAGGCCGCGCTTGGGATCCACCGAGGCTACCAAGCTCCACTTCGCGGAGATCACACCTTTACTTCCAGTGTGGTTATTGGGACTGGACTCGTCCAAACACATACCGCGACCGATCTCCATCCCGCCGTGCTCGCGGTTCTTGTCGTCACACTCGGTGTTGAACACCTCATGTTCGTCGTCAATATCCACGCGGCACTTCTTGCCAATCTTCTTTTTACCATGCGAACTGGCGTCAAACGTGAACCCATGTTCCTCGGAGCAACTGATGACGTCGCCCTTGTGGAGCTTCTTGAGCTTGTAAATCCTGCTCTCGCCGGATTCACAAGTGACCTTAACCTTGGATTCATGATCGCGATCTTCGCCACAGTACTTGATCTTGATGCAAACGGGTTCTTCTTCGCAGTCCTCGATGGCCTTCTTTACGATGCAGGCCGTTTTCTCAACGGTCAATGCGCAGTCCGTGGGGATATTCGTGCATTGAACCACGGCTGCACAGGGCCGGACGCCGAGTCCTGAATTGCTAACCAGAACGTTTGTGCCAGTGATGTCGAATCCACAGATACCACCTGCCGTATCAGCTTGCGCTGTCACCAACATGGTGTTCGTGAACAAGTTGTTCGCGAAGTTGGAGCAATTAAGCATCACCGTACACTCGGTGGTGACGCATACGCCAGCCGGAATAGACGGGATGTTTGTCGAGCAGGCCGTGGCGGAGAGCCTAACATTCGTCAACACAAGATTGTTGGAACTTGTATTGCAAATCACCGAGGTAAAGGTCACAGGATGATCAAGTCCGTCGCCAGGGATCGTCGCCGGATTGACGATCATGTCGCAGCTTAGGCTGGCTTGCAGCACGCGGGCAACAGCACTGTCGCTGCTACTCGAACTGACTCCAGTTACCTCGCTCTGACCAGTGACAGCCACAGCATTCGTGGTATCCACAGCCCAATCCTTGGTGTAGAAGCGGGTGACACTCCCACCACTGATCAAGCTGGTCGGAAAGTTGGTTAGACTACCCAACTGGCTGTCATTAACGGTCACATTGGTCAGCGTAACCAAACCGCAGTTGCTAACCGTGATGCTGTAGCAGAACGCGGGAATCTGGCTGTCACCCTTCATACCGGTGGCGATCTTGCCAAACGTACCACAATTGGTTCCTGGCAACAAACAGGCCACCGTCTTGGTCACCTGAATGCACGGCGGACAGTCAACTACGCAATTGTTGTTGGCGCTCGCTGAAACCGGCGTACCGCAAGCACTGGTACCGCTAGCCGTCACCACACTGGTGTTGATGCCACAGGTCGTGTTGGTCACCGATTTGGTGATGGTCACGGTGCCGCCGGCGGGCAGCAAAACGACGGTGCCAACACTGCCATAGGCGGTATTGGTCACGGTGATCCCCGTGATAGCGACGTTGCCGCAGTTGGTAACAACAACCGCGATCACGTTAGGCGCGCCAATCAGAGCCATGTCGCAAGATTGGCTCACCCCAATGCACGGGTTCTGCGTCACTGCACAGGTGTTATTGGTAGTCGCGGAGACTTGCGTCCCACATGTGCTCCGGCCCGTCGCCGTCACATTGTTGGAGTAACTGCCGCAGCTGTTAGTTACCAACCTGCTGTAGGTCTGCGAAGCTCCAGAAGCCAATGACACAAAGCTTGTCACCGTGCCGTAAATATCGTCCACAACCGTAATGTTCGTCAGCGTGACGTTGCCGCAGTTAGAGACGCTACCGCTCAACGTGTTGGCCGCGCCAATCACGACCTCGTTGCAATCGCTCGTTACCACAATGCAGGGATTCTCGGTCACCGTGCAGTTGCTGGTGGCTGTGGCTGGGGTCAAAGCAATCCCACAGGCGGTAGAACCGGTCGCCGTCACGGTGCCGCTGGTAGGCCCACAAACCGCGGCGGTGAAGGTTTTGGTGAAGGAAGCAGAAGCTCCTGCTGCCAAAGAGAAGTTGTTCGTGATGAGGCCCGCAGCCGTGTCGGCGATGCTAATATTGGTGATCGCAATGTTGCCACAGTTTGTGACGACAACGGTCACTGCCTGCGGCAGGTCAATCGCCGTGGTAGCGCAATCTCGCGTCACTCTCAGGCACGGATTCACGCAAATATTGCACGAGCTGGTTACAACATTGGTCACCGAGGCGTTCGGGCCACCAATCAAAGTAATATCCGTTCCCCTCACCGTGAACTGATTGGTCGCTATCCCGCCACAAATATCCGCCAAGGTCGGCACAAACGACCCTTTGAAAGACACCACCTGATTTGTGTTTAGGAAAGCTATTGGCTGGATTAACGGCAAATTGGGAGGAAGGGCACTTAAGAACTGCACGCCGCGGCTGTTCACAATGGTCACGTTAGTCAAAGCGATGTCGCCGCAATTAGTCACGTAACCCGTGAAGGAAATCGGGACTCCCGCCTGGAAACAGTTCGCACCCCCTGGATAGGCGCACGAGAGTACCACATTGATGCAGGGCGTCACAACGGTGATGGTCGCCGTGTGAGAATCCTGGAGTTGCTCCGGTGTCGTTCCCGTCTGCACCGTCCCCACGACATAGGTTACGGCTTTGATCCCTTTCGGAACTCCAGGTTTGATTTCCCCGTTCGGAAGCGTCACAGAAGCCCCGACCAGCGGCGCTGTAAGTACAATGCTGTTGGCACCTGCCACGCACACTGGATTAGCGGGACAACCGATTACGACCCCTGGAGTCATGTTTTGGTTTACAAAGAAGTCACTCAGCTTGCCGGTGGCAATGTAGATACTCCCGGTAGCGTTTATCGCACTGCACGCGCCAGGAGTTATAAACTCCGTCGTGGGCAACGCTACCGTATCGAGGAGGTGGGCCTGTGTTGGGAGGGGATTAATTCCGCCGCCGCTACTGTTGCCCAGTCCACCATTGGCCAAACTACAGCCCGCGGGATCTTCGATGGCTTTAACATTGGCTGGTAGCGCCAGCACCCAGATCGCTAACAGGCTCAACAGAGCCGGCAGCAGATTCTGACATCTGAATTCTTGTTTATGCAAGTTTTTCATATACATATAATTTATCCTAGTTTTTAGTCTTTAGTTTTATTCCGAGTCCGTAGTCTTATCGACGATTGTTTATTTTTTTCCCAATGTGACCGCACTCACGATTAACCCACCAACCACGCTAAAAATCAGAATCCTTCGTGAATAAAATTCCGGCGCAACTCCCAATCTAGCAATTTACGCAGTGCTTTCTAATTCAGAACGCTCCGGCTGTCAAATCAATCTCGCCTTGGTGAATGTGAAAGAAAACGGACGCCTCATCCGCAAAACACCCGAGAGCCGGATGGATAAATCCAATATCCGAATAGGGCTATTAACATTGTTTCCCCACCGCAATTGCTTGGGGTTGGATGCCGCCGACCAACTGGGGGCAACGCACCGGCGCGATCATCAGAGATTGCTCGGTCAAACGGTAGAAGAGCAGCCCGCGCGAGCGTGAGCGCCGCCGATTAAAGCGAAACACAAACTCGTCCAGATAGTAATCCAGATGCGAATGCGCCACCGCTCATTGATGTGTACCCAACAACCAGCGTTGCAGCAGGCTGGCGACCCGGTTGGCTCGCGGCAGCAGGTTATCACCGACGACGGCACTTTTCCGCACGACCTGCCGGTCATAGCCCGCCTTGGACAACCCGCCGTAACCGCCCCAATCGTCCGTCAGCACTTGGGATTTGGGTTCGACCATTTTGGCCACTGCCATCGTCAGCACCGCTTGCGACGCGTTGGCCACGCGCCCCAACCGGATGCGGCCGATCTGGGGGCCATCGGCCTGCGCGGCGACCAGCACCAAAGCCTTGCCCGCTGCGCCCCGGCCGCGTTTGCCCGGCCTTTCCCCGCCGATGTACACCTCGTCCACCTCCACCGTTCCGGTCAGTCGGTCGCGGCCCGGGCGTACCATTGTCCGTCGCAGCTTGTGCAACCACCGCCAAGCGGTCGGATAGCTGACGCCCAGCACCCGTTGTAGGCCCAAAGCGCTGACCCCGTGCTTTTGGTTAACGACATACCACATGGCCTCAAACCACAAACTCAACGGTAGACGGGTGTCCCCGAAAAGCGTGCCGGCAGTACCAGTGCAATCATGGCGGCAAGTGGCGCAGCGGTAGTACGTCGCCTTCATAGCCCAAACTTCCGCCTGCGGGCAACGCGGGCAGCGCGGTCCTTCCGGCCAGCGGACCTGCTCCAAATACGCTCGGCAAGATTGGTCAGCGGGAAACCAGGCCCAGAACTCACGAACGGTTTCGGGATACTTAGCCCTACTTGGCGGATTCGACCATGGTTTCGCCTCTTTTCGGGGGTGCGGCGCATGAGTTTACCAATGAAAGGGCATCGTTGTTCCTCAAAAGTGCGTGTAGTTGTGAGTGGCGGCGCGAAAGTAGTGAAAAAGCGGCGGTTTGAAAATCTGACCGCCGCGGCACGCCCTTCCGGCAGCCGGGCGGCGTTTCAGGGGTTGATTTGATCCTTCATGCGGTAGCTGCTGCCTTCGATGACGATGGTCTCGGCGTGATGCAGGAGCCGGTCCAGCACGGCGGAGGCGATGGTGCTGTCGTTGTTAAAGACCGAGGCCCACTGCTTGAACGGTTTGTTGGTGGTCAAAACAATCGAACCCCGTTCGTAGCGCTGACTGATGACTTGGAAGAGCAGGTCGGC
>CAIKLQ010000627.1 GCA_903828255.1 uncultured Verrucomicrobiota bacterium | reverse complement strand
TTGGTGCCGTTTGCGGGATTCAATCCACAGGTTGCGGAATTCGGCCAGGCCATGCGCCTCGCTCTGCACGCGCTGGATCATTTCGCGCCGGTATTCTTCGATGGGCACGGGCGTGTCCACGCCATCGCGCAGGCTCAATATGAAATGGCCCTGGGGAATGATGCCGGTTTGGCCGGGCATTTCGGGAACCACCGGCGTATCGCCGCCGCCGCCGCCCCCACCTTCACCACCGCCGCCGCCACCGCCGCCATTGCCGCCGGGTCGCGGCGGTTTGCTGATAAAATCCGTGCCGAACAAATCGGTGACGCCGGTGTAATCGTAGAGCCAGAATTTGTATTTCTTGGTAGCCTCGTGGATGCGCGTGCCGCGCCCGACCATCTGATAGAATTTGATGGGCGATTGCAGGTAGCGGAAGAACACGACGGCATTCAGCCGCTCGATGTCCACGCCGGCCTCCAGCAAATCCACGGTGCAGGCGATGAAGGCGCGTTCGCCGGAGCCGCGCATCGGCTCGATCATGTCGGCCCCGTTGTTGGGTCCGCCCATGCACTTGAAAGCGTAATGTTCCTTCAGCTCCTTGCCATTTTCCGAGCACCACTTGGCATACAGATTATTCATCCGCATGGCGACGCGGTCGGCGTGAAGCTCGCGGGTGCAAAAAATAATCACCTTCTGCTCCGGCCCGCCATTATCGCAGAGTAGTTTGAACAGGTCCGAGCACATGGCGGGCGTGCGCATATCAATGAACAGTTCGTCATCGAAATCCTTGCCGGTGTATTCGGCCTTGGTCAGGTCGGCCTCGGTGATGGGCAGACCGGTGCGAATATCAACGGGCTTGGTGGCGAGAATTTCCGCCTTGGTGAACACGCGGCTGTCAATGGTGGCCTTGCGCTTGATGATTTCGCAGGCGGCCAGGTAGCCATCTTCCTGCGCCTGAATCAGGGTGTACTCATAGACCGGCTGGCCAAAGAACTTGTAGTTGTTGGCGGTGATTTCCTGATCTTCCGGCGGCTGGTCTTTCGTCTCGCGCAATTGGCGCGGGGTGGCGGTGAGCCCGATGATGATGGCGTTGGGATTGCGCTTGAGCACTTCGGACCATTTGCCCCAAGCGGAGCGGTGGCACTCATCCACGATGATGACGCTGAAGGAGTCGTTGGGATAATGCTTGGTCAGGAAACTGGCGAAATCCTCGGCATCGTCATCCAGCCCCAAAGTCTGATAGGTGGCGATGTGGATGCGGGCATTTTTGGCGGTGTTCTCGCCGTTCTTGTTCTCGACCTTGCGCGCGTTGTCGCCGAACACGGCCTTGAGCTTGGTGTATGCCTGCTCGCGAAGCTCGTCGCGGTCGCACAGGAACAAAGCGGGCTTGGGCAAGCGCTCTGCCTGGTGCAGTCGCCAGAGGAGATTGGCGGCGATGACGGTTTTGCCGGAGCCGGTGGCGAGCGCGAGCAACACGCGCGCCAGTTCGTTGGCCTGCTCGCAGCGGATAACCTTCTCGAAGGTAGCCCGGATGGAGGCGTCCTGGTAGTAACGTTGGTCTGGATACGCTGGGCTGTCGGCCTGGAAGAGAATGGCTGCGGCTGGTGAATCGAGATTGATGCCGGTGTGGCGGAGGTAGCAGTCCGTCAGTTTTTTGTGATCGGGGAAATCGGCGAGCGGGAATGGGCCGGTTTGCTCGCCGGTGAATTTGTTGAATTTGGCGTAGCGATGACCGTTGGTGGAAAAGATGTATTTGGCGTCGAAGCGTTCACAGTCGGAATACCCCTTGGCCTGCTGCATGCCTTTGAGCGGGTCTTCCTTCTCTTTCTTGGCTTCGAGAATGGCAATGGGCAGTGGGACCGGCCCGGCCGGCGTTTCCACACACAGGAGATAATCGGTTTTGCCGGGACCTTTCCGGCGACGGCCTTTGGCACCGATGGGTTCCACCGGGGCCGGGGTTTCGAGCCGGATGTATGGCTTCTGGTATCCCTTGGACCGGAGGACGGGATCGATCAACTCATACCGGGTTTCCGCTTCATTCATGCTCATGGTGGATTTGGGGCACAGCCGCCGTAGGGAAGAAGATGGGCGACCAGTCGCCCTGGTGAAGCGACGTTGCTAACCGTAACCGGCGCGGCTGACCGGGCAGCCGGTTGAAACGCCAGGCTGCACAACTCCCCCGGAAATTTCCTTGCGTCGTATCCCAAGTGGCCCAAGTCGCCGGGCGAGCCGCCGCGGAGTTGGTGTTTGCCGCCAAGGAAAATGCAATGTGCCACGTTCATGGTGAACCGGACGGCACCATGCGCCAACGGAGGCGGGGTGGCGAGTGAAAAAAACGGAGCGGTGGCGCCGCGGGCCGCCGCGAGGGTTTGGCCGCTGGTGGGGACATGGTCCACGAAATAGGAGGGGGAGCGGCGGGAGGGTCGCGCTGGTGCGGACGTGGTGCGTAGCGGCGGGGTCCGGGCACTGGCCCAATAGGTGGCGGGTGCATTGGCCCGGACCGGGCTGGCAGCGGGCGAGCGCGGCCAGCGCGCGGGCGGGGGCTTTGAGGGCGTAGGCCAGGCGGTGCGCGAGAGTAGCCACCCCACCCGCCAGGCGCGGGCAACAGCCGCCGCACGGACGCGCCAGGATGCGATTACAGAGGGTTTGATTTGCGCTGCTGTCTGTTGACGCGTCCGGGAAGGAATGCCGCGCCACGGACCAAGCCAGCCACACGCTGCTTGCTGCTGGGTGGCGCTGCCGCCG
>CAIKLQ010000626.1 GCA_903828255.1 uncultured Verrucomicrobiota bacterium | reverse complement strand
GGCGTGAAGCCGCGTGAGGCGAAGCCTTTTACGCGGGTTTGGTTGCCGGAGGCCCTGGCGCGGAAGTATCCGAATGCGCCGCGCGAGTGGCCGTGGCAGTGGGTGTTTCCTTCCTGGTCACTGACGCAGAGCGCGGGGCGCATGTGGCGGCATCATTTGCTGCCGGAGAATCTCCAGCGGGCAATGAAAGCGGCGGTGGGCAAGGCGGGTCTGAACAAGCGGGCGACGCCGCACACGCTGCGGCATAGTTTTGCCACGCGGCTATACGCCGGTGCAGGATTTACTCGGGCACCAGGCCGTGAGCACGACGCAGATTTACACGCATGTCATGCAGAAACCGGGGATCGGGGTGAAAAGTCCGTTGGATGGATAGGAGGTCTGGGGTCTGGAGTTCAGAGTCCAGAGCTCAGAGTCTGGACGCGGACATTCGACATTGCCGAACCGTTAGCGACTTTGGTGGGGCGAGTGTATTCGCGAGCCGAGACGCGCTACCCCCCAAGTCTCGCGGGTACGGTTATATGCCTTTCGGGGCGCAGGGCAAGGCTTTTGCGCAGCTTTTTAAGGCCCGCTGAACCAGCGGTCCGTTTTCCTCGTCGCAAGCCCCGCGACCGCCCACTGTCCGGCCCAAACCCGACCGCCGGGGGCCACCCCTGAGCGCACCTCCCCGGCGACCTGGCCGCGGCGCAATTCCAAGTTATCAAGCGGGAAGGAGACGTTTGTTTCGTCGGCCTCCGTCTGGTTGCGTCGTTTTCGGTCGTTTTTCCGCTCAATTTCCGCCCGGTTTGAGCGCGGCAAACTCGCGGCCCAACCGATCCGCCGCGATGAGCGCCGCCAGCACTCGCGCGGGATTCATCCCCCCGCTTTCGTTGTGGATGCTCTCGCCCGATGCGCAGGCCACTTCCGCCGCGACTTGCAATTCCCCCGGCGTGGGATTGGCGCAACCCAAATCCGCCAGGCAAACCGGCAGTCCCACCGCCCGACAGAATCCCAGCACTTCGCGAATCTGCGCGGACGACGCTCCCGTGAGTACCAATCCCACCAGCACCCCGAAGGCGACCTTCTCGCCATGCAACGCGCCGTGGCACCCGGGGATCCGCGTGAGCCCATTGTGAACCGCGTGCGCGCTGGCCAGTCCGCCCGATTCAAATCCCAAACCGGAGAGCAGCGTGTTGGCTTCCACCACCCGTTCGAAAGCGGGCGTCACCACCTGCGCCAGGCAAGCGGACATCGCGTGCGAACCGTCCGCCAGGATGGTGTCATAACAAAGCCGCGCGATGGCCCCCGCCGCCAGCGTGGCCAAGCCGCCGCAGACATTGGCCGCGCCGGAGCGCCGACAGCTTTCGGCTTCAAACCACGTCGAGAGCGCGTCACCCATTCCGGCCACCAGGAAACGCACCGGGGCCCGGGCGATGAGGGCCGTGTCCACCAGCACCGCGGCGGGATTGCGGCTGCGCAAATAGTGGCTGAAGGAGCCGTCAGCTTGATAAACCACCGTCGTGGCACTCGTGGGTGCGTCAGTGGAAGCAACGGTCGGCGCCGCGATGAACAACAATTCGCCGGCGCAATGCGCCACCGCCCGCGCGGTGTCAATCACCTTGCCGCCACCTAGACCCACGACCGCGGCATGGCCACCTTCGCGCGCCGCTCGTGCCACGCGGTCTATCTCCGCACTCGTGCACTCGCCGGTGAAAGGTAGGTGAATCAGGCCGGGTTGCTGTGCCAGAGTGCGGCCTGCTTGCGCCCAGGCATTCGAACCCGCCAAGACCAACGCCTTCCCGGCCCTCAAGCCAGCAAGCAGCGCGGGCAATTCGGCGAGGACCCCGGGACCTTGCTTGTAGATTCCGGGAAATTGCGCGATGGCGCAGCGGCTAGATAGATTTGGCGTTGAGTTACTCATGAGAATTTTTCTTTGACGTTCAAGGGCGGGGCGTTCCGATGGTCGGATGCTGGCCGCCGGATTTGGGTGCGAAAAATTGATTCGCGCGGTCAGAATAACCTTTGGCAGTCTCGCCCCCGAAACCGGCTTCGCGCACGAACCCAGTCTTTTCCAAGGGCCAGTAAATTGCGTCCGCAGAAAGGTGGCGCGCAAGTTCCACCCCATAGCTGCCGTTCAAGGGCGACCGTTCCGCCGCGCGAGCCCCGGGTGGCAACCCTACGAGGCATGACGCCGCCAGACAACTCATTGCAGTTTCCATGAGCACCAACATTCCGGGACTTCCCGCGGGCAGCAAGTCTTAAGTGGCCGGCCCGCAGAGAAGCCAACTCCTTTGGGACCTTTGCGAAAACCCCTGCGACCTTGGGCCATTCGGACCTGACCCCTTGATGAGTGGCACGCGCGCACAAGGCTGTTCGCGCTCCTACCAGCCACGCCTACTGGAATTGGAACGCGCGGTAAAACCGCCAGGGTTGGTTAGCGGCCTCCGGGTCGGTGTAGAACAGCACGTTGGTCTGCGTGGTGTTGGTAAAGACTGGGGACCAACCGGCCAGGTTTGTGGAGGCCTCGATCACCAGCGTGCCGGGCTGCAACAAGTCCTCCACCCGCATTTGAAAGATGCCGTTGGTCCAATTCAGTTCGGTCATCACCGGCGTTGGGAGACAGATGTATTTTATGGTGACAAGATCCCAACCAGGACCCCCATCGGCTAATTGCCCCGCCACGATCACGTTGTTGCTGCGGTCCACCGCCACGGCCCGGCCTTGGTCAGCATAACTGAACCCGCCCCAGACGTAGCGGTTGGTCCAGAGCGGCACGCCCGCGCTCGAATACTTGATCGTCACGCAACTGCCATTTGAACTGCCGGTCACGACTACGTTGTTGCTGCCGTCCACGGTTAGGGCCCTGGCGTCGAGGTTGCTATTGTTAGTCCAGAGGAGGTCGCCCGCGCTCGAATACTTGATGGTCCCCGAAGTCCCGGTCACGATCACGTCATTGCTGCCCTCCACCGCGACGGCGTTGGCATTCCCTGGCCCATTGTAGCGGTTCGTCCAAAGCGGCACGCCGGCGCTCGAATATTTGATCGTTGCGTATTCGTAGTAGTTCCCACTGCCAGTCGAATACCCCGTCACGACCACGTTATTGCTGCCGTCCACCGCCACGGCCTTGGGATAGTCATCCTTATTTCCCGGCCCGTTGTAACGGTTGGTCCAGAGCGGGACACCCGCGCTCGAATACTTGATCGTCACGTAATCTGGCTCGCTAGGGGAATTCCCCGCCACGATCACATCGTTGCTCCCGTCCACAGCCATGCCCCCCCAGGCGTAGAAGCCGCCCCGGTAGTTGTTAGTCCAGAGGAGGACGCCCGCGCTCGAGTACTTGATCGTCGTGCTGCCCGCCACGATCACGT
Source organism: uncultured Verrucomicrobiota bacterium (assembly GCA_903828255.1). Lineage (GTDB taxonomy): Bacteria > Verrucomicrobiota > Verrucomicrobiia > Limisphaerales > JADLHS01 > CAIKLQ01. The sequence continues at coordinate 3,147 of CAIKLQ010000626.1, read as the reverse complement.
TGTTGCTGCCGTCCGCCGCCACGGCCTGGGCTCCACGCGTGGAGTAAGCGTTCGTCCAGAGGTAACGGTTCGTCCAGAGCGGCACGCCCGCGCTGGAATACTTGATCGTCGCGCATAGGTTGGTGGGATGGCGTACGCTGTTGGTGGGACTGGTTCCTATTCCGACATCCGACCACCCCGTCACGATCACGTCGTTGCTGCCGTCCACCGCCACGGCTTTGGCTTGGTCATCTTGCCCCCACGGCCCGTCGTAGCGGTTGGTCCAGAGCGGCACGCCCGCGCTCGAATACTTGATCGTCACGTAATCGGCAACGCCATCGGGAGGGGGCCCGTAGGTCCTGGCTGAATTCCCCGTCACGATCACGTTGTTGCTGCGGTCCACCGCCACGGCGTTGGCGTATTCACCTGCTACTCCTCCGTCGTAGCGGTGAACCCAGGCCAAGACGCCGGACTCGGCGCGGGCCAGCGCGGGCCAGAGGCAGAGGAGGGCTGTTAGTAATCCGCCCGGGTTCCGGGAAAACTGTTTGGGTAGCAAGCCCATGGACGCAAACTCGCACCGCAGGCGTGGGAGTCAAGCCGCAACGGGCTGTTAGGGATTGCGCCGAAGCGCGGGCCTGGCGCGTGAGGTGGCGCGGACGTTTGCGCCGGTCAACCTGTGGGGTTGGCCGTAGGTCCAGACGGTGGCGGGACCAAGGTCGCGGTGAAATTGGTGCTGACTGGCAGACATGGTGATCTCGTAGTAGTCAGCCGACCTTGGCAGGTCCAACTTCCTCGGTGGCTTGGCAGTCGCCGCCACGGGCGGCACCGGCAGCGGGTCAACCCAGCGGGTCATCGGTGGGCTTTGGGCGTGAGCCGGATTGGAGTTCCCCAGGACGGTGGCGAGGAGGAATCCAGCCACGCCATGGGCATACAAGGTTGGATTTGTTATTTCCATTGTCTTGTTGCTTTTTAGAAGGTTTAACTAATGATGCTGCTTTTTTCCATCTTCGGCAGCATTGTCAAATGTGATTTTTACGGAGATTGCCCGCTCCTGTACGGAGCGGGTTGCCGGCACAACGCCGGCAAGTTGGGGATGATTCACGGGACTGCCGGACATCGGCGCAGGAGAACTCAATACGGCGGCAGGCCACCGGAACCAGTTGGTCCGGCAACGGTGGAAATGCGGTTGGCCCGAAACTCCGCGTTCAGGGTTCCGGCGGCCACCAACGGTCAAGTTCTGCGGTCAGCTTGCGCACCCGGCTTGACGATTGGCTGGCGAGATCCTGCCTCTCCCACGGGTCGGTGCGGAGATCGTACAACTCCGGCTTCCGGTCGGGCAGGTTTCGCGTGTCGGGGACGATCAACTTCCACCAGCCAGCAATTACCCAGCGCGTCTCCAGGCTGCGCGTCGGCTCGTCAACGTCGGCGATGTTGTGGCGGTATTGCTCGCCGAAGATCCGCTTGCGGCGGGCGACGGCCTTGTCATCCGCAAGGTTGATGCCCGGCAGATTGTTCGGCGCGGGCGTCTTTAGCAGCGCGGCCAGCGTGGGCCACAAATCCACGTTGCTGGCGAGGTGTTCTGAATCTCGTCTCGCTTTCAAATGCCTCGGCCACGAAATCATGATCGGCGTGCGGACGCCACCCTCGTATGAAGTTAGTTTCGAGCGCGGAGCGAATTGATTCGCCTTGTCCGGATGCTGAATCCAGCCGTTGTCGGTGGTGTAAACCACGATGGTGTTCTCGCGAAGTCCCTTGCGGTCGAGGTGATCGAGCAACTCGCCGCATGTGCGGTCGAACCACTCAACACTCGCCCAATAGCGCGCCACCGGTTCGCTCGGCGCGAGCTTGAGATACTTCTGCAATAATCCCGCCGGTGGCGTGTGTGGCGCGTGCGGCAACATCGGCGCGTACCAGACGAAGAACGGTTTGCCGCCCGCTTGTGCGATGAATTTGTAAATTGGCTCCAGCCCCTTGCGGCCGATCTCCAATCCCGCGTCGCCGTGCCGTCCGCCTTTGCCTTCGCCCGCGGTCATCGCGTGGGTGAAGCCCGCCGTCTTCACTGGATCGCCTTCCCACCATTTACCCGTTTGCAGCGCGAGATAGCCGCGGCCCACGAGATCGCGCACGAGATTTGGCCGTTGGGCAAAATTGTGAATGATCGTGTCGTAGTAGCGGGCGTATTTGGCATCGCCACGCGCCGCCATCGCGTTCACACCCGCGTCGGGCACTTGCGGGTCATTGCCCGTGACGCCGTGCTGGTGGGGATACAAACCGGTGACAATGCTGCAGAGCGACGGGCGGCACAATGGCACCGGCGTGTAGCCGCGCTCGAACGTGAGCGATTGCGCCGCGAGCCGGTCCAGATGCGGCGTGGCGATGTGCGGATGTCCCATGAACCCGTAATCGCCCCAGGCCTGATCATCCGAGATGATGAAAACGATGTTGGGGCGAACGACGCTGACTTCGGCGGCGAGCATGGGCAAGGAAAGCCACAAGAGCACGCCGAGCAAGGAGAGCACAGCGAAAGCATTTCCCTGTTGCCGCGGATGCCCCATAGACACGAACTTTGCAAAACCGGCAGCGACCTGAGCGCTCGAAGGCTCTCCCTCACCCTGACCCTCTCCCGCTGGGAGAGGGGACAGCAATCGCGAGGTAAAGGATTGGCGGAAGGCCATTCTGCAATCTCCGTCACACGACATCGGCTTGGACGGAGGATGATTCTCCCTCTCCCAGCGGGAGAGGGCCGGGGTGAGGGAGAGCCTGCGAAAACATTGTCGGCCTCGCTCCTGCAGAATCGGTCGAAGGAACAATTTCATTTCGCCAATCCCAATGTCGAATCAAACCGATACGCGCCGGATTCCACCGCCAGCACGGCGCGATCATTCTCCATCCGCAGGAATCGCACGCCGCGCGTTTTGTCGAGCGGTTTGCCGCTTTCGGCAACCTGCCCTGCGCTCGTCGCCGGCACATAGACGGTCGCGGTCGTGTTCGCGGGAATCGTGGTTTCCAACTCGAAGCGATCCGCCGTGCGCCGCCAGTTGCTCACGATGCGGCCACGCACGGAATCGTAATGCGCCTTCACCCAGTGAATCGGCGCGCGGTCGGGATTGCTGCCGGGCGAAGGTGGCGAGGGGCGAATCACGATCCTCTCGTAGCCGGGACCATCCG
>CAIKLQ010000625.1 GCA_903828255.1 uncultured Verrucomicrobiota bacterium | reverse complement strand
CAGCAACCGCAAACGCAGATTACATTTATATGCACCAAAGAAATAATGGATCCACTTCCAACTCGGTAGCCCCACTCGTTTCGAGGCTCCCCTTGGCCGGGGGTAAACACTTCGTCGCGGGCTTCGGCCTGCTGGTTGTCGGCGTGGCGATTACCGTCTCCGTGCTTGCGGGTTCGGGAGAGAAACCCGGTTTGACTCCGCCACGGGAAGCCCACGGGCACCATGAAAGAATTTTTGCGGTCACTCATGCCGCCGTCACGACCCTCCTCGTGACCGCCGGTTCGAGCGGGCACCAACTTGGCGACCTGCGGGTCCTGCCGGCAACCCCGATTCTGGATGATGACAGCGCAGTAGTCGGCAGATTGGATGCGACGCTGCTCACCAGCAGCATCAACTACCCGATCGCGGGCGACGAGGTTCGGATGAGTACGCTGAACTTTGTTTTCGGTGAGGGCGATGCCCAACTGTCCGGATCGGCAGACCAATTGATCGTGAGTGGTAGTGGTTACTACCCCGGCACCGAAAGCACCATTGCCACCGGGAGTGCCCTGATTCGCCCGGTTACTGGCGGCTCGGGAAGATTCGCAGGGGCCAACGGTTGGGCCAAGAGCGAGCACCTTGCAGATGGAACTTGGCGTCACACTTTTCACCTGCTCGCGATTCCGTAATCGAACGTGAGCTCAAGCTGACGGACGATCTCGCGCCGGTGAGGTCCTGCCGTTCGCCTTGGCAGCCGCTATGGCTTCAACCGGTTGCATACCTGAGCGTCCTTGAGTGTCCCACCTGTCTCCAGCGTCAAGTTATGCTCTTCTTCCGCGGTGATTGCTTGGGAACGCATACCGGCGCGACGTAAGGCATGACGAGTTTCCCCAAGAAACCACCGGCCTTGGTTGCGCGGCCAACCCCCGCAGGTCGCTGAGTGCCCACATTCCGCACGTCAGGGCAACAAGACCAAGGGTGTTGTCTGCATAGTTTCCGCGTTCTTCGGCGGAGCGTTCACCCACGGCGGCTGAAGCCACACGGGACAGTCGTGGCCTGGGGCGCAGGATTTTCCGTTTTGAAATCTGTTCAAACAAATCCCGCCCCGCTAGAGTCAAAGCCAGAATGGAAGCCGAAACCCAGCTATTGGCGCGCTGCCAGCGGGGCGACGCGGATGCTTGGGACGAATTGTTCGCCCGGCATTACGCAGCGGCGGGGCGTTTTGTCTTCCAACTCGGCTCGGACTTCGCGCGCGAGGACGTCGAGGAAATCTGCCAGGAAGTTTTTCTTTCGGTCATCCGCAACCTCCATTCGTTTCAAGGCGGCTGCCAGTTTCAAACCTGGCTCTTCCGCATCGCGGCGAACAAGGCGCGCGACTATCGCGAGAAGCAACACGCTGCCAAGCGTGGCGGCGGCCACCCGCCGCTCTCGCTGAATGCCGAGGACCCGGATACGGGATTAACCCTCGATCCCCCCAGCACCGCGCCGTCGCCCGATACGGACTTGTTGAACGTCGAGCGAGCCGAACTGGTGCGCGAGGCGCTTGACCAGGTCGGCGAACCATGCCGCGAGATTGTCGAACTGCGCTATTTCGGCGATTTGAGCTATGATGAGTTGAGCCGCGATTTGAAACTGAATCCCAAAACCGTCAGTTCGCGCCTGAGCAAATGCCTCGACAAACTGGAGGTCATCGCGCGCAAAATCTTTTCCGGGGAGAAATCCGGCGTTTTGCCGTCCAACTTGAGGTGAGCATGAAGACCCTGAACCGGAGCCGCGGACGCGAGTCGGCGCTGACTTTCTTCGAGAATGAAGGGCGCCGACGCCCGGCGGCGGCTCCGACGCAGTAGTATGAACGACGACCGCCCAATCGAAAAACTGCTCCACCGCTACGCGAAGAAACGTCGCGATGCCGCAGGCGCCCCGCTCGAACTGCATCCCGCTACGCGGCGGTTGTTGCAGGGCGAAGTGTCGCGACAGTTTTCGAAAGCTGGCGCGGAGGGCAACCGCGCGGTGGTCGGATGGTTCGCGGCGTTCCGCCCGCGCTGGGTTTACGCGGCGGCGGCTCTGGGGGTGGTGTTAATCGCGGGGGTGATGCTGGTGATGAATAGCAACCAATCACCGCTCGCCACAGAACCACCCAAGTTTGAACTGGCGAAGAATGAAATATCTCCCGCCAAAGTAGCCGACAAAGAAGTCCTCCCGCATGAAGGTGAAGCGGACGCCGCAACGGGAATTACGGCCTCAACACCGATGTCCGCGCCGGCCCGTGAACCATCGCCAAGCCAGCCAACGCGGGCAGCGCTCAGCGCATGGAAAAATGACAAACCGCCTCGGGCTTCGGCACCGGCGCTGGCATTCACGGGGGACGCCGACCGCCAGCGTGCCCTGAATGAGACGCCGGCCCCGATTTCCGCAAGTTCACTTTCCCGGGACGCGGAACCGTTCGCCCTCGCCCAAAACGGAATCGCAAAGAAAGCCTCGCAAGCCATCACCCCGGTGGAGGCCTACACGAGCGCGGCCATGACCAATCAATCCGTTTCGGCACTTCCCGGCGCGAATCCCGTGATCCTGGCTCCGACGGCGACTTTTGCCGATGAAAGAACGCCCTTGGCAATCGCGGCTCAGGATCAGGCTGGTAGCCTGGCTGATTCGAGCGCACGGGTGGATTCCAAAGTCGCGGCGAACCCTCCGCAAAACCTCCCCGCGCCCGCTGCCCCGGTTGCCTTCGAGACGCAGACCGGCGTGGCGCCGCCTGCCCGCTACGGCCTGAGCACGCGCGCAAAAACCGCGGCGGTGTCGCAATCGTTCGCCAACCGGGCGCCGATACCGGTCATGAAAAAGCTACCCAAAGACGCCCCGACATCGCCGGTGCTGGCGAATTTTCAGATGGAGCAAGCGGGCGATCAGTTGCGCGTGATTGACGGTGACGGCTCAATCTACCTGGGCGATCTGAATCTCGCCTCCGCGCGCTATGGCGGCGGAAGCAAGGGGGCCGCGGCGGTCGAGCAAGAAGAGATGCTCGCTGTGCGCCGGTCGGTAGCCGCGGCAGCGGCGGCTCAACCCTCAGCCCAAAACTACCTTTACCGAGTCGCGGGCACGAACCGCACCCTTAACCAGCGGGTCGAGTTCACATGGAATTTCGTCGCGCTAACCAATGCGCCCGCCCAATCGAAAACGCAAGTCGTGGGTGACAAACTCAAGCAAGCCAGCGCGGAAGTGCCGCAGCAATTTCCGGCCCTCCTGCAGAACTCCTCAATCCAAGGCCGTGCGCAAATCAATGTGGCGAAGGAGATTGAGATCAACGCGGTGCCGGTGAAGCCGTAACGTAGGACAGGCCTCCCGCCGGTCGCCAACCGGTGGTGACTGCCCCAATACCTGAGCTTCGCAAGATCGGCCAAGGTTTCCAACCGCCGAAGCAAGCCCTTGAAGATAGCGGGCGCAGCTCACCAAGACGCGTCCTTTCAAATCCGTAAGTCAAAGAGTTGGGGTTGCTTGGCGAAGAGGAGCGCGTGCAGGCGTTCGCGCCCGCCGCGGGCCGAGCGGAAGCGCTGCTGGAAACTCTTGGTGTTCACCTTGGTCTTCGGCT
>CAIKLQ010000624.1 GCA_903828255.1 uncultured Verrucomicrobiota bacterium | reverse complement strand
CGCGCCGCGAATCGCCGACAAGGGTCCGGAGTTAAGCTGCAGGGCGTCGCAGACATCATTGAGCCCGATACTATGGGTCACCTGCGCATAGCACAGGCTGACGATATGACTCCACTCATCATAGGTGCGCGCCTGCTTATCGACTCCGGTTTCCCGGGCTAACTGGGGCACCAAGTGGTTGGGAATATAGTTGCAAAACTGACGGACAATCGTGAGTTTTGAGGCGGTTGGAAGTTTTTGGTTTTTCATACCCCTGCCTTGTGGCAGGTTTTCTGAAAACTTCCAACCGCTTTTTCCCAATTCCTATGGGATGGCAGTGAAAATTATTCGCCGCAAACGCAGTAAGCAAGGCTCCCATTCCGCTGTTCATCGCTGCGACTTTCCGCGACATGCACGCGGAGCGGGATGAACTGAACCACGGCGTCTTCCCGGCCATCGCGGAGCGCCTCAAGCCGCGCCACTGCCGGATTGCGCCGATTGATCTGCGGGTGGGCGTGGAGACCGACCGCACCCAGACCGAACGCCAGCGCGAGTTGCAAATCCTCAAAGTCTGCCTCGCGGAAATCGGGCGCAGCCATCCGTTCCTGCTTGTGCTGCTGGGCGACCGCTACGGCTGGGTACCGGGTGCCGACCGGATTCAGGCGGCCTCAAGCGAAGCCGGCTTCACCCCGGAAGACAACGCCAGCAGCGTGACCGCGCTTGAAACCGAATACGGCCTGCTCCAGAAAGACCCCGTCCAGCGCGGCCGTTGCCTGCTCTGCCTGCGCGAACCGGTGCCCTACGACCAGATGCCGGCGGACAAGGCCGTCATTTACAGCGATGCCCACGCTCCCAACTCCGGCGTGCCAGATCGCGTCGTGCGGTTGAAGAAGCTCAAAGCCAAAATCCACACTGATCCCGAAATCGCACCGCACCGACAACCTTACACGCTCGATTGGGACAGCGATGCCCACTGCGTTGCTGGCGCTGGGGCGAAGCAATGAACCACCTGCCGCCGTCTGGGCTGATCTTTCGTTTCCGCCTTGCGCAGGCGGCCGGGCATCCGCACGAACTGGCTTTTCCCCCAGGTCCGGGGATCAGCGCCGAGCGGCACCGCGGAGCCGAAAAAAGCCAGCACGCTTTGCTGGGACTGCCCCTGACAGGCGAACCTGCAATGGAGCGATTTTCCGGCCGAATCCAGCACCATGACGATTGAACCTCGTCTATCCGGTTGGTTGACAAAACCGAGAACTCTGAAATCGGCCCCGTCATAAACAAAGGGGCATACGTGCGCAGGATCCCTTCTTGTCAACCGACCGGATAGACAGGGATTAAACTATTCGACATTATTGCTTTCACTTTCTCTAACTCTGTCTTTGTTGCGGCCAAAGTGGTCCTACATTACATCTCGGCCAACGCCAGTTTGAGGGCTTGCTCGCAGCGGACGCCTTTGTCGAGGGCGGAGGGATAGAAGGCGATGCCATCGCGGACCTGCGGGATGCTGAAGGTGATAGGGGCCATGCAAGTAGCGACGGTTTTGGGTTTGAAGCCATTGGCGTGGCCCAAGCGAGCTTCGGGGCGTTCGTAGGGCGCGGCTTGGAGGATGGCCGCGCGTTCGCGGCGCATGGCTTCATTGACGAGCAAGCGGATGCCTTCAGCGAAGCCTTCGAGGCCTTCGCGGATGAAGAGTTGCAGAACGGTGTTCAAGAGTTCAGACTGCGTTGGGTGGGGCATTTTGGTTTTGGGTGTTGTAGTGTTTGCTGACACCGCAACAGGAAGCCCGAATGGCCCGCCCTCGACCAGTTTGTCGCGCGGGGACAAAGACAAATTGCAGACAGCGTTTTACACCAGCGGCCTCAAAGTTTTTGCTCGAATTCCCAGACCGTTTCTGGCGTCATCTACCGGACATGAAAACTAAATCACCTGAATCCAAATTCTCCCGCCGGCGTTTTCTCGCCGTGACCGGCACCGCCATCGTCGTGCCCACGATCATCCCCGCCAGCGCGCTAGGTCGCGCCGACAAGCCCGCGCCCTCCGAACGAATCAACATGGCCTGTATTGGAGTGGGCTGGCAGGGCGGCAGCAACATGGGCGCATTCCTCGGTCTCAAAAACTGCCAGGTCGTCGCCGTCTGCGATGTGGACAAGAACCATTTGCAGGGCGCGCGAGACGCGGTGAACAAGAATTACGATAATCAGGATTGTAAAACCTATTCCGATTACCGTGAAGTCTGCGCTCGCAAGGACATTGACGCGGTGAGTTTGGGGTTGCCCGATCACTGGCACGGGCTCGTGTCGGTCGAGGCAGCGAACCACAGCAAGGATATTTACGGCGAGAAACCGCTCGCGCGAACCATCGCGGAGCAGCAGGCGATGGTGAAAGCCGTGCAGCACAACAAACGGATCTGGCAAACGGGCTCCTGGCAGCGCTCGGAACGGCATTTCCACTACGCCTGCGAGATCGTTCGCAACGGCCTGATCGGAAAACTCAAGCGCGTCGAAGTCGGCCTGCCTGACGGCCACGCCGATTTTGCGAAGACGAAAGACAAGACCGCCATCACCCAGCCGCCACCCGAACTGGATTACGAGACGTGGATTGGGCCGTCGCGGATGGAGCCTTACATCGAGGCGCGCAGTCACAAGAACTGGCGTTGGAACTACAACACCGGCGGCGGCCAGTTGCTCGACTGGATCGGGCATCATTGCGACATCGCGCATTGGGGGATGGATTGCGACCGCTCCGGCCCGTCCGAGATCGAAGGCGTCGGTGAGTTCCCGCCGGAGGACGCGGTCTGGAACACCTGCACGAAATACCGCATCAACTTCAAATATCCGAACGACATCGAGATGGTCATCGCGGGTGGCCACAGCGACATCAAGGGCGGCACGAAATGGATCGGCACGGAAGGCTGGGTCTGGGTCAATCGCGGGAACGCGGTGGAGACTTCGAATCCCAAGTGGAACGAATCGCGGCGATTGCCGGAGGAATTGCGCAAGGTGAAGCTCTATGAGTCCGGCGGTCACTGGTCCAATTTCCTCGACTGCATCAAATCCCGCCAACCGACCATCACGCCGGTCGAAACCGCGCACCACTCCGCCATCCCCGGCCATCTCGGCCTCATCGCCATGCGCATGGGCCACGGGATCAAGTGGGACGCGAAGAAGGAAGTGCTCGTGGGCGACAAAGAGGCGAGCAAGCTCCTGACCCGCCCGTATCGCCAGCCGTGGCACCTGGCAGGAGTTTGAGATCGAGCGAAATCTGCTTAAGCCGCGCTTACCAAAGCGCGGCTTTTTCGCTTTCAGGGTTGTGAGCGCGCTTGACGCGTGGGGACGCAAGCCGCAACTTGCTGGCTCGTTTGGCCGGAAAATCCGGCCGGAAAGATTTTATGAGCAACACACACAACCTGTTTAACACGTTACAATCATTCAACCTCGGCACGGGGAAGGAAGGCAACTTCTACTCCCTGCCCCAACTCGAAGCCGCCGGCATCGGCCCGGTTTCCAAGCTGCCCGTTTCCATCCGGATCGTGCTGGAGTCGGTCCTGCGCAATTGCGACGGCAAACGCGTGAGCGAAGCCGCCGTCCGTGCGCTAGCCAACTGGAAGCCCAACGAAACGCGCACCGAGGAAATCCCGTTCGTCGTCGCCCGCATCGTGTTGCAGGATTTTACCGGCGTGCCGCTGCTGGTGGACCTCGCGGCGATGCGTTCCGCCGTGGCTAAGCTGGACAAGAATCCCAAGATCATCGAACCGCTCGTGCCGGTGGACCTCGTGGTGGACCATTCGGTGCAGGTGGATTTCGCCGGCAGTTCGGATGCCATGCAGAAGAATCTGGACCTCGAGTTTGCGCGCAATCGCGAGCGTTACCAGTTTCTCAAGTGGGGCATGCAGGCGTTCGACACGTTTAAGGTTGTGCCGCCCGGCATCGGCATCGTGCATCAGGTGAATCTGGAATATCTCGCCAAGGGTGTGCTGGAACAGGGTGGCGTTCACTACCCCGACACGCTCGTCGGCACCGATTCGCACACCACGATGATCAACGGGCTCGGCATCGTGGGCTGGGGCGTGGGCGGCATCGAAGCTGAGGCGGGCATGTTGGGCCAGCCGGTTTATTTCCTGACGCCGGATGTCGTCGGCGTGAATCTCACCGGCGCGATCCGTGAAGGCGTCACCGCGACAGACGTGGCGTTGACCGTAACGCAACTGCTGCGCAAAACGAAGGTCGTCGGCAAGTTTGTCGAGTTCTTCGGCGCGGGCGCGGCGGCGCTGCCGCTGGTGGATCGCGCGACCATCGCCAACATGGCGCCCGAATACGGCGCGACGATGGGCTTCTTCCCGATTGACGAGGAGTGTGTAAACTACCTCCGCGGGACCGGTCGTAGCGATGAGCATTGCACGCTCTACGAGAATTATTACAAGGCGCAGGGTTTGTGGGGCATTCCGCAGACCGGCCAGATTGAATACTCGCAAGTGGTGGAGTTGGATTTGAGCAGCGTCAAGCCGAGCGTCGCCGGCCCGAAGCGTCCGCAGGATCGCATTGAACTAGGCAACCTGCGCCGCGAGTTCTTCAACGCCGTGCAACGGCCCGTCACGGAAAATGGTTTCGGCAAAACCCGGCAGGTTATCGGCAAGTCGGTCAAAGTCGAAACCGCCGCGAAGAAGAAGGCGAACGTCGGCACCGGTTCGGTGCTCATTGCAGCCATCACGAGCTGCACCAACACGAGCAATCCGAGCGTGATGCTCGCGGCGGGCCTGCTAGCGAAGAAGGCGGTCGAGAAGGGTTTGAGAGTTAATCCTGCGGTGAAGGCGTCCCTCGCGCCAGGATCGCGCGTCGTGACCGATTACCTCAAGAAGACGGGCCTCACGCCGTATTTGAACAAGCTCCGCTTCAACACCGTCGGCTATGGCTGCACGACGTGTATCGGCAATTCCGGCCCGCTTGACCCCGCCATCGAAGACGCCGTCGTGAAGAACGATTTCGTCACGGCTAGCGTGCTTTCGGGCAATCGTAATTTCGAGGCGCGCGTTCACCAGAACATCAAGTCCAACTTCCTCATGTCGCCGCCGCTCGTCGTGGCGTTCGCGCTGGCGGGCCGCGTGGACATTGACCTGAGTTGCGAACCGCTCGGAAAGGGCAAAGACGGTGAGGCGGTTTATCTTGCCGACCTCTGGCCGACGTTGCAGGAAGTTCGCGACGCCATGCAATCCGCGCTCAAGCCGGAAGTTTTCCGCAAACTCTACAAGGATTTCGCCGCGCAGAATCCGAAGTGGAATGAAATCCCGTCCAGCGTTGGGAACATTTATGAGTGGGATCGGCAGTCCACCTACATTCAGGAGCCGCCGTTCTTCGAGAATTTCTCAATGCAACCCGGCAGCAGCAAAGCCATTACCGGCGCCCGCGCCCTCGGCATTTTCGGCGACAGCGTGACGACCGATCACATCTCCCCCGCTGGCGCGATCAAGAAGAGTTCCCCCGCCGGAAAGTTCCTCCAGGAAAACGGCGTCGAAGCGGTGGACTTCAACAGCTACGGCTCACGCCGCGGCAACGACCGCATCATGACGCGCGGCACGTTCGCGAATGTCCGCATCAAGAACCTCATGCTCGGTGGTGAGGAAGGGGGCAATACCGTTGGACCAGACGGCGCGAAGACGTCCATCTACGACGCCTCCATTGCGTATCAAAAGCTCGGCACGCCGCTCATCATCCTCGCCGGCCAGGAATACGGCACCGGCTCCTCGCGCGATTGGGCCGCCAAGGGCACGAACCTGCTCGGCGTGAAAGTCGTCGTGGCACAGAGCTTCGAGCGCATCCATCGCAGCAACCTCGTCGGCATGGGCGTGCTGCCGTTGCAATTCAAGGACGGCACGACCGCGCAAACCCTCAACCTCGACGGGACGGAGACTTACGACATCGTTGGCCTCGACGCCTCCATCAAGCCGCAGCAAGACCTCACGCTTCAGATCACGCGCAAAGATGGCGCAGTGGAGAACGTGAACGTCCGCTGCCGCATTGATACGCCGATCGAGATTGATTACTACCAGCACGGCGGCATTTTGCCCTATGTGCTAAGGCAGTTGGTCGCGAGGGCGTGATCGGAGGCCAGCGCTCCTATGCACCGCGTAATTTTCCACCTCGACATGGATGCGTTTTACGCCGCCGTGGAGCAGCGCGATACCCCCCCCCGCTGAAAGGGAAGCTCGTGATTGTTGGGTGCATCCAACGAGGTTATTCCTAGACGCATGCAAACCGAGTAGTTTCAGGATAATGAAGTCTTCATCGCGATAGCGGTAGGCCTGGCGGGTGAGGGTCTGAATTTCGGTTCCTCCCGCGGCCCAACTTGAAGTAAAGGTCCGCCACGGGAGTCGGTCGCCACTCCCAGCGGTCGCCGCCGTGGTTGCTCTTCTGCGCGCCGCGAAAACTCTGTCAAGAAGTTGACCCCGACAATTCGGCGCGGGGAATCAGCGGAGCTTGATGTTGCGGGTGTACTTGCCGAGTCGGAAACGCGCCTCCTCAAGAGTGGGGATCCGCCGGTCGTTGAGGTAGAAACCATCCACGGTGATGTCGGAGACCGCATGCTCCTCATCGTAGCCGTAGAGGGAGGAAGGGGGCATCCGGTCGGCATAGATGCGGATGTTGCGCAGCTTGATGTCATAGACATACCCGCGACGTTCCAGTCCGCCCGAGTATTCCGGGTGCTTTTGGATGTTGAAACAGACCGCCATCGGCTGGTAGGTGCTTTTCGGGTCAACCACAAAGGGGGTCTCGTCGTTCTTCTGGAGGGCGGGGCGTTGGCTGACGGAATCGTATTCGATGCGGATGTCATCAAAAAGGATATCATGCACCCGGCCGTAATCCACATTCATGATGTCGATGGCGGGATGGGTGGCGTGGATGACATCGCAGTTGCGGAAAACAATCCGGCGCAGGTGCTCGGCGCTGGTTTCGGCTCCGATCTCGAGCGCTTTCCCCCAATCGTTCCAGACGACGCAGCGCTCAAAGCGAATGTCCTCG
>CAIKLQ010000623.1 GCA_903828255.1 uncultured Verrucomicrobiota bacterium | reverse complement strand
ATTTTCGATAGATTATTCATTGCCGGGGTTGAGGGTGTAGCGCGTGCCACGTCCTTTGCCCAATTGCACGAGCAACTTGCGATTCACCAAGTCTGACAGGTCGAGATAAGTGGTGTTGTAGGTCACAGCGAAGGCTTTTCGGCACCAGCCGCTCGTGACCGCCCCGGTCTTCTGCACCTCGATCATGATCTTCTTCTGTCGTTCATTCAACTGCGCCTCAATGGCCGGGGTAATCGGGCCCCCCGCATTGGCCGGCGTCCGGATGCGATCATACTTCCCGGCCGGCCCGGGCAGCGTGACGACGAAAAAGCCGTCCTGCTGGTCAATCTTCGGCTCTTCCAGCCCGTGATTCAGCATGGCGTCGCGCATCCGGGCGAAACCGGAGCCCCGCTGTTCCATGACCACCAGCGTGGCGAGCGTCTGGGCAATCAGCGGATTCCGGGAGCACGGCCGGTAGCCGCCCCGGCGCAGCTTGGCCAGGGTGAGCGGCTTCGGCGCGTAACCGGGGCTCGCCACCTCGATCCGGTCGCGGAAGAGGCGCACGAAAATCTTGCGCGAACGATCATCGTAGCTGCGATGCGCCACGGCATTCACCAGGGCCTCACGCAGGGCGGCCGTCGGATATTCGTCGAGCCGCACATTGTTCAATCCCACCACCCGGCGCGGGTGAAACGTGTGGTCGTCCACAAACTTGAGCGCCTGCTCCAGGGCCCGGGGCAGCGGCGCATTGATCCCGGCCTGTCCCTTGGGCTGGCTCGTCAGCCGCACGTCGTCGTAGGCGTCGGCCAGCAGTTCACACTGCGGAAACCGGTTGGCGGGTTGTGGCCCGAACAACAGGTAAGCCGCTGCCGTAGCCTGAAACTCGTCGGGCTTGGCGCCGCGCACCGCCAGACCCCGGGCGTGCAAAGCCGGTCCCGCCGCAGGAAAAATCCGTTCGGCCGTATTCCCGGAGATGCGCCGGCTGAAGTCGTTGACCAGTTCGGCGTCGAGCCCTTCCGCCGACACGTCGGCCAGCACGGTGGATTCAAAGGTTGAGGCCGCTTCGATCAACTGTTCGCCCTCGTTCACCTCGGCCGCCGTCGCGCGGATGCGGAACTCATCGGCCAGCATCCGTTGCAGCGCCGCCAGCATCAGCGGGCGCAAATCCTCCCGGTCGTGAAAACGCTTGTAGGTGTAGCCATCTTTCTTCGTCTCCGCGATCAGCGCTCGGACCTCCGGCGAACGGGTGTCGTCCTTGGCGCCCTTGAGGAACACCACGGTCGGCAGCTTCAACTGCTGCGCCCGCCGATATTCATGGTGCGTGGCGGAAATCTCCCCGTCGGGCTGGCCATACTCGTTCGCGATCATCAGCACGTAAACCGCGCAGCCGCTCAGGGCGTCGAGGTAGGGTTGCT
The DNA here is from genome assembly GCA_903828255.1 of uncultured Verrucomicrobiota bacterium. GTDB lineage: Bacteria > Verrucomicrobiota > Verrucomicrobiia > Limisphaerales > JADLHS01 > CAIKLQ01. Next base: position 843 of record CAIKLQ010000623.1, on the reverse strand, counting down.
TCGCGGGCCGGGGTGGCGGCGGCTCCTTCTCGAACAACACCGGCACGCAATGCTGGAGGAGAAACGGATCCGTGCCGATCAACGCGGCCACGGCGGCCCGCTCCAGTTCCAGTTCCTTCTGCACGCTGCTGATGAAGATGCGCAATGTCATCGGGTCCTGTTCTTTCGTCTCAACTCTCCGGATTCGGAATCAAATCAATCAAGGTATTTCGGATCATATTCGACTCCGGCCTTGTGGAGCATCTCAATCAATTCCTCACGAAACGATTTCACCCGATGATGCTCCTCTTGGTTCGCGATGTAATGCTTCACGCCTTCCCGCGCAGTCGCGCTGACGGTGAACGCCGCGTAGCCTTCCTGCCACGCGAACGCGCGCCGTCCGATCTCCTCATGCCCCCACGTCGCGGATGCCTTTTTCAATTCCCGCATGAAGTCCGAAAGGCAATGCGTGGCTTTCAAGCCGACGAGCAGATGGACGTGATCCGCCACGCCGCCGATGCCTTCGGGAAATCCCCCCAGGCCGCGAACGGTTCCGCCGAGATAATCGTGGAGCCGCGACCGCCAATCCGGGGCGATGATGGCCTCACGGTTCTTGGTGGCGAATACGAGGTGGTAATGCAGGCTTAGGTAGGTCGAGGACATGGGATGATGGTCGGTTTGAAACCACGATTCTGGAGGGGTTGCCGAGGAGGGTGGCATCCCTCCGGGATGCAAAATCCAATCTCATTCCAGTCCGGTGGTGTCGCTCGTCCCTCGCTCAACCACCGGCTAATCGCTCCGAACCCTCCGGGTTCGTGCCCGGGCATCCCGGAGAATCCGGGTTGAGCGACATGGGCCATCCCT
>CAIKLQ010000622.1 GCA_903828255.1 uncultured Verrucomicrobiota bacterium | reverse complement strand
TGTAAAGTGGCCTTGGTGCTGGCGCTGAGCCTGTCGCTGAGTGGCCATTGGGCGCTGCTGCAAACCACCGCCTGGGTGCGAATGCTCGTGGTTTACGCGCAGCAGGATTCCCTGCTCACGGCGCTGACGAAAACCTTCGACTCCCGGCATCCGTGTGCGCTCTGCCTGCAAATCCGCCAGGCACAGCAGGAGGAACGCCAGAAAGGCAGTCCGTTGCCCCAGGAGAAACCGGAGACGATGCCAGAGCTTTTCTATGACGCGCACGGCATCCCTCAATGACCAGATCGTGGCGGTGGTGGCATCTGAGAGAATAATTGTCTGATGGGTTTGATCTCCGGTCCACGCAACTTTAGCCATGATCGCCATTTTGCCGAAATTGTTTCAATCGAGCTTCCATCCGCTGCCGTTTCAAGCTTAACTTCCGCGCGCTTGAATCACGGACTCATCATAGATATCGCCTTGTGCATCATCGCCGCGTGGGTGGTGGGGGTGATTTGCTAGGCGGCGCGGCAACCGCTGCTCCTCGCCTACCTCCTGGCGGGCTTTGCCATCGGACCGCACGGATTGATAGGACTTTGGTTCCGGGGCGCTTCGCGGTTTAGCCGATAGTAGCGCGCCGTTAGCTCCACGAGATTGGTGACGGAAAACCAGTTGCCAATGGTCACGGGCGCGGGCGTGACGACATCCCAGGCCGGGTTGCCGCTCAGGGCGGTGGCGCTTCTGAGAGCGAAGTTGGCGTAGTTCGTCGGCCAGGAGAGCACCACTTGATTGAGGCCCACGCTTTGAATCGTCAGTGTGGGGAAGGGCAGGATGGTCAGCGTCAGGGGCGCGGACGCAGTGCCGCCGGCGTTGGTCGCCAGCAAGGTAATGTCATGCGTCCCCGGCGCGCCGAGTGTGCCGGAGATAAGTCCGCTGTTCACCAATAATCCGTCTGGCAGGCCCGCCGCTCCAAAGGTGCCGCCGCCCAACGCGGTAATGGTGTAATTGAAGGGCTGGCCAGTCAGGCCGCGCGCCGTGGCCGGGCTGTTGATGATCGGCACGCCGACGTAGTTTAACGCGGCGGAATAGCGGCCCCAGTAGCCGTCATTACCCAGTTTGACCAGGCGCAGGTAGTATTCGCCTGCCGCCAGATTTAGCGGGTAGCTTTGGGGATTGCCATTGCCGCCTTGGCTGGTGCCGAAGAGGCGATCCCCCACGCCGCCGCCAACCGCAGTGTGGAACAAGGTGATGCCCTCGGACACGCCCACCGTTGCATTGGCGTTCAGGTTCAGATTACCAAAGGTGGTGATTACGAGTTGCAACTGTCCGGTGGCCGGCATCGTGAACTTCCACCAGTCCACTTGGTCCTGGGTCAGACCCGCGCCACCGCCGAGGTAGCCAAGGATGCCCCACACGGTCGTGTCCAGACTGGCGGGGCTGGCACTGGCGGCAATGTCATTCAACTCCGAATCTTCCGGCGCAGCCACCAGATGGGGCGTGAGGCGGTAGCTGCCGTAGTAACTCGGATATTCAATTTTCGTGAGCCGGACATAATACACGCCGGGTTTGAGCCGGGTGGCGACATGCGTGTTGGTGGTATTATTGCCTTGAACAGCTTCGAACAGCACGGTGGTGGCGTCGCTGTCGTAAACCACGATGCCGCCGCTGGCACCGGCAGACGCATTTAAATTGAGATTCAGCAACGGCGACGTGCCTACTTCCAGTTCGAGATTGCCGGCGTGCGGCAAAATGATCCGCCACCAATCTTGCAGATCAGTGGTGGTGCCCGCCCCGGCACCGTAGTAGCCCAGATGGCCAGTGACCGGAGTATCCAGCGAGAGCAGACCAGGCTGGGTAAATTGGTCGTTGGGTTCGGCATCATTGGCCACGGTTTCGGGCGTATGCCGCGCCGTCATCTGGTATGAACCGTAGTAGCCCGGCCCCAGCACCACGAGGCGCACATAGTAAGTGCCCGCCTTCAATTTGGGAGCCGAATGGGTGGCGGTGGTGTTCTGCCCTTGAACGGCGGAATAGAAAACCGTGCTGCGGTCGGCGTCATAAACCATGATGCCGCCGCTGTTACCCAGACTGGCGTTCTGGTTCAGGTTCAAAACCGCTCCGGCGGCGATGTCCAGATGCAACGTGCCGTCCGCCGGGATCGTCACCTTCCAGTAATCCTGCTTTTCCATCACTGAGGCGTTCCCGAGATAGCCCAGGTGCCCCGTCACCGGCGTATCCAGCACCGCCGTCAGTGCGTCGTCAAAGTCATCGTTTGGCTCCGGGTCATTGGGCAAGGGATCGGGTGTTTGAGCAGCAATCAGCGTGTAGTTGCCCCAGCCCAGTCCCTCAAAATAGCCGATGGCGGTGAGCCGAACGGAGTAGTTGCCGGCCGCCAAACCATTGACAATATGGGTAGCCGTTGTCCCTTCACCCTGCACCGCTCCATAGAGCCGGTTGGTGCCGGTGGCGTCATAGACAATCACGCCCTCGCTGACGCCGACGGCGGCATTGGCGTTGAGGTTGAGAGCGGGGCCGACGCTGATTTGCAGACTCAGGGAGCCATCGTTGGTGAGGGTGATGGGAATCACCTGCGTGGCCGTGCCATGAACATCGAGATAGCCTATGAACGTCTGGGCTCCGGCCAGCGCGGCGGTGCTTAATAGCCACGCCAGGATCAGAGCCGCCAGTGGCCGTCGTTTACGCTGGCGGTTTATCCTTGTGGTTGATGAGTCCAGCCGGGTGGAAATTTTCATAATGGTTAAAAAGCTGAGCGTTTACTTGGTAAATGAGTTGGCGAACGAATTCACGGTTTGTGCAAACGAAAAAACCGCTGGGTGTCACTCGCATCCAGTGGTAGAACAAAATGGTCGCCCGTAGCCGCCGGGACGTTGGTGACCGAGGTCCACGAGGGACTGTTGAGTTGCGGGCTTTGTTCCAATTGGTAGCCGGCCGAGTTAGTTGTCCAAGCCAATTGCACCTGCGCGCCACCGACGGCCGCGATACTCAACACCGGGCGCACCGAAGCCGCCGTCACGGAAAAGTCATCGAAAGTGACGGAGATTGCGTCATCGGAACCCGCATTGTTTTGCAGCACGAAATCAATAGCCACAACGGGTGTGGCACGGCTGGTGGAGTAGATCGATGTGCCGTTAAAATAGCCCGTGACCGTCGCCCCTGTCCGGCTGATCCGGAACGTCCCGGCGTTACCGGCCACCGCCTGCGCCCCCCGCACCGCGCCACCGTCCCAGACGTGGACGTTGAGTCCGCTGCTACGGTCATAGACGGTGTAGAAGATGGCGCCGTCCTGATAATAGGTGTGCAACTCGACCTGATCGAGGCCGGGACCCGGAACTACCGCCCCGGAGAAGCTGACCTGGGTGCTGAAGTCGTTGGTAATGGAGCCACCCAGCGCCGCGAGGTTCACCCGGACAAAAACGTATTGCACCCCACCGGGATTGTGCGCCGCAATTTTGGCCAACTGGACGTTGCCTTGCGCGGCGTTCACCGAATATAAACCCGGTATGCTTTGGATAATGTTCCAGTAGGCCGGATTGAGGCCGGTTGAAAAATCATCGGTGAAGGTGGCTGACCGGGCCGGAGTTGGCCAGGTAAGTGCCAACACCAACACCAACACCCCGGCAAGGATAAGCTTGGTTATCAGGCTAAACTTTGAGGGAGTATTCATAGAGGGTAATTTTGTTAGTTACTGCCGCCGGGTCATTGCATCTTGATGCGATAAAAACCGGCGGACTCTGCCGTGGTTGAGGTCTGAATCACATTGGTCGTCGGGCTGAGAATCGGCGCGCTCCAGACCGGCAGCCACGGGCCGGCCAATCCCTCGGCGCGCTCGATGGTGGCGGCGAAGTTTGGTTTGGCCCAAAGATTGGTCAGCGTCAGTCCCACCTGCATACCGCCAATGCCATTCGCCGTTGCTTCCGTGATCCGCAGGAGCGGACGCGGGATGGGTTGGTAGAGGAACTGATCGGGCGTCAGTGCCGCTCCGGTGATCCGCACTTCGTCCATCAGCCCCTGGAAGCGGTTCACCGCCGCCGGCGAGCCGTCTTGGGCATGGCCCAGATACACAATGGCTCCGCTGGGGTGATAGATGCTGCCGGAGGCAGGCGCGGTGGCGTCAAGTTGGCCGTTGACGTAAAGCTTCATCGTCGCGCCGTCGAACACCGCCGCCAAGTGGGTCCACTCATTCGCCTTCACCCGATAATTGCTGACAACCTGGTTAAGAGCGGAATCGGTGTCTCCGCCCGTCCGGCTGACCAGGAAAGCGATCAAGCCGGGGATTGTGCCCGCTTGCGGATTGTTCGGATCAGCCGTGTTCAGATTGAGCACCCAAGCCACTTGATTATGGGGAAGCCATTTGCTGATCAAGTTCATGATTTTGGTCGTATTGCTGGGGCAGATCGAACATTCCAGGGTCAACGCCGAACTGAACTCCAAGCCCGCCGCCGTGCCGAGAGATACGGCATCTTCGACGCCATCGAACGCCAGACTGAATTGATTGGTCAGGCCGTTGCCAGACAGCTTCGCAATCCCGACGTTCGCGCTGTAATTCAGCGGAAGCGTGTTGCCCACGACGGTGCCGTCAATGCGGTTGCCACTGCTGTCTGCAAGTTGCACGGCGGACTGTTGATTCGTCACCGGCCCATTGGCATCCGCCTCGAACCGCAGGTAGGTTCCTGGCCACGGCGGGCCTTGGTAGAGATAATCGATCTCCGCTGCGTTCAAGGCCCGGCTGTAAACCCGGACATCGTCAATGCTTCCAGGAAAGGGGCAGTTACCATTGTCGTCCATGCCGATGCGGAACGAGGAGGTGGAATGGGCCACCGTCGCCGCGCCGATGACATTCGTCTTCAGCGGCACCCCGTTGAGGTAGAGTTTCACGGCGTTGTGATCGTAGGTGGCGGCGTAGTGCAGCCACACGTTTGTAGGCATCGGCGCGGGCAGGATCGCCTCGGTGTAAATCCCGGGCCAAGCCTGGCCGTTCGTATTGAAGGCCAGCACCAGATTCCGCGCGTTGTTCCAAAACCCCCACTGGTAGCCCTGGTTGTAATTCACCTGGTCGTCAGCCCGGCCCACCCGATTGATGACCATGCGTCCCGGCGCGTCATTGATGGGATCCGCCGTCAGGTCGAGTTTCATCCACGCCTCCAACGTGAACTGCGTCCACTGATCCAGGCTGGCGCTGCCCGGCGCGGCGACTGACTGGTTGATACCATCAAAGTGGAATGCCTGGCCAAACCGTCCCGGCGCGTAGGTCTGACCGCTGCTGCTGGCCGGGTTCAGGCCCGTCACGTCCAGCGTGTTGTTGTCGGCGTTCCACCAACTGATGAGGCCGGGCGGCAGCGTGTTCGTGTTCCATGGCTGGACGGTGATGAAGCGGACCTCGGACAGGCCGGCATATTGGAGGTTATCATTCCAATTGCTGGTGATCGAGAAACGCACCCACTTCGCCTCCGCCACAAACGTATAATCCTCTCCCCGGTAGCCATACTCCCCGACCGCTTGTCGAAAGTAGCCGTTGCTGTCGCGCCCGCCGACCGGAACCTCAGTGAAGTTGGTGCCATCGCTGGACACACTGACGGTGGCGGTCTTCAGGCCGCGTCCAGTGACAGGATATTGATTCATGTTCCAGAGATGCATGCCCGTCAGCTGATAGTCGTTACCCAGCTCAAACGTGATGGTCAGCGGGCTGGCGGGAAAGGCGTCGGCATGCCAGCTCACCCCGCGATTATCAATGGTATGTGCCGGCCATTCGGTCGGAATGGGGGCGCCGGTCGGCAAAGGAACGAGAACGTCCAGGCCGTTGCCGTTGATCGTGTTCTCCGGCGCAGAAGTTGTTTGTCCCTCATCATAGACACTGCCGGCAGTCACGGCCACCGGTTGCACGATGTAGGGTGCCGCCGTGACGTGGAATGAGCCGGCTAGTATCGTTACGAGGCCGATGGTTTTGAGTAGGTTTGTGATCATAATTTTTAGGTTCTTGAAGTTTGGGAATCAGTGGTTCGCGACGATGCCCTGGCCGTCATAGGTCAGGTCGTCAATGGGAATGGTTTTGTCGATGGTGAAGGCGACCGTGAGGGCCGTCGGGTTGCGCCGCGCGAGGCTGGCGATGGCGGTGGTGACAAGGTTGAAGTATTGATATTGATAGGACTTTGGTTTCTGGGCGCTTCGCGGGTTAATGTTGAAGTTCGCATTCGTATATTGAAATCCTCCACCCGGGTTGTTTGAACCTTTCGCACCCCACAGCAGGCAGGGCCAAAGTGCAGTCCGGCCTTCATCAGTTCACGTTAAGCAGTTGGGCCCGCAAAGTCAAGCGCCGGCTCTCCCATCCCAGGCCAAGGGGCGACAGCTTCCACCGCGCTTCCCGTCGTCGGTCGAGCGAGCAGCGCTTCCAGCGGACTGCGCACGCTCAAGCTTTCGGCGTGCAAATAGCCCATGCTTAACCCTTAACCCTCAACCCTCACTCCAACCCCCAAGTAACTCCTATGTTCAAATTCAAAACCCTCCAACGCCAGGACCTCGCGCGCGGCGCCTTGCATGACGGCCTCATTCCCGCACTCGATACCGGGCTGGGCAAATCCATTTACGGCTTCGCTTGGGCGCTGCTCAAAGTCGGCTGGGAAAAGACCCATCCGATTCTCCAGTCCCCGGTCTGCCCCCCCCCATGCCGCAGCCGCCCGGGACCGGCCGACTGCGGCCGACTGCCCCGGTGTTGCTCGTCGTGCCCGGCGACCTGCACCAACAGCTCGCCCTCGAAGGCTGGGAGAAATTCCGCGTGGATACCCGCGTGCTGGAATCGCAGGCCGCCTTCCTGCGCCTCTGTGCTACGAGCCCCTGCCGCACCTCGACGCCACGGGCATCCGCGCGACCTGGCGGAGATGGAACACCAGAAGGAGGCCGGTGTGTTCACCACGTCGCCGGCTAGCAGCCTGTTGCAATAATCGCTTTTCCGCAATTTTCATGCAAAAAGCCCAGCGAATTCATGAGTGTGTTTTTGAAAACAGGACTTTTTCAACAGGCTGCTAGCGGAGCACCTCACCGACAACGAAGCGGCGAAGCGGACGGGGCGCTCAGACGAAACGATCCCTCGGAAGCCAAAAAAGGCGGGCCGCCCCTCATCGAGACGCCCAAACCCCAACAACCAAACTACCAAACCTCTCAACTCAACCAGTTTGTTGGTTGTCTTCCCAACCGACATAAACAACTACCCGCAACTATTCGGGTGGCCCGGATGGGCATCGGCGGCAAACCAGACACACGGTTCCGCGCCCTGAATTCAATTTGAACGTGCGGGTTATAGACTCGCAGTCCCTCGCGAAGCGGGAGTTCGACGGTCTATGGTGTAAACGGCGGTTGAAAAGTGCGGCGGGCGGCGGTCCAAAAGTGCGGCACCTGGGCGAAAGTAGACCGCGGTTCGGAGGGCAGGTCACGTCCGGTTGGCGGGATTTTTCGTGGCGAGCTAAAGCGAGCCGGGGGGCGAGCGGCGAGCCCCCAGCTCGCGCCCCCCGGCGGCCGAACTGGCCCGGGCTTTCCGCCGGCGGGCTTACGCGGATTTGAGTCGCTTCTTGGCG
>CAIKLQ010000621.1 GCA_903828255.1 uncultured Verrucomicrobiota bacterium | reverse complement strand
CAACCCGACGGCGGTGGACGGCATCCGGTTCTCCGAGGGCCTGGAAAAAATGGCCGCCGTGATGGATCGCGGCGCGCTGATCCGTTCCTACACGGCGGGCGATCTCGGTTTCATCCTGCACTCGCGGCATCAATTCCACTGGCACACCGGCTACGCGCCGCCGCAGACCGTCGCCGCACCGCACCTTGGTGCGGTGATGGCGCGCACGCTTGGGCCGCTGAATCCCGCCGTGCCGGCGTTCATCAACATCGGCCAGCGCTTCGACAACGGCGAGGGCGAGGAGTTGAAAGCCTTCACCACCGCGGGTTTTTTCGGGAGTGAATACGGCCCGTTCAACATCCCGTTCCCCGATCAAGCCGCCAACACCGTCCGTCCGCCGGGCGGCATGACGCCGGGCCGGTTCGAGGACCGGAACAAGTTTTACAAGAAGCTGCTTGCCGCCAGCCCGGTGGGTGAACATGGCAGCGATTTTCAAAAGGAATCGCTCCTGCGCTCGCTGGACAATGCGCATCGCCTGCTCAGTTCGCCGGCGGCGAAGGCATTTGATCTGGCGCTGGAGCCGCTCGAAAGCATCCAGAAATACGTGCCCGGCTACCAGGCAGGACAGCGGTTCAACGCCAATCAGGACCGGTTCGGTGCGAAGTATGAGGACCAGATGGTGGGGCGCTTTGGCTTGGGCTGTTTGCTGGCGCGAAGACTGGCGGAAGTCGGCGCGCGTTTCATCGAAGTCACCACGGAATACATCCCTTTCCTCAACTGGGACACGCACGAGAACGGCCACGCCCGCTTGGTGGCGATGAAGAAGCAGATTGACGCGCCGATCGCGCAACTCGTGCTCGACCTCGAAGCGCGCGGGCTGCTGGACCGCACGCTCATCGTGCTGGCCAGCGAGTTCAGCCGCGACGCGATGATCGAAGGCAAGCCCGACAAGCTGATCAAAAACCAGGTCGAAGTGCCGGACAAGGTGGAAGACCCGAAACATTACGGCATGCACCGGCACTTCACGGACGCGGGCTGCGTGTTGCTATACGGCGGCGGTATGAAGCGCGGCCATCTCCACGGCGTGACCGCCGACGAGCGACCCTGCAAAACCATTAAGGACCGCGTCATCATTGAGGATTTGCACGCTTCGATCTACCGGGCGGTGGGCATTTCGCCCAAGCTCGCCTACGAAATCGAGAAGCGGCCATTCTACACTACGCGCGATGGCGAGGGGAAACCCGTGCTGGGGCTTTTTGCGTGAAGCGGCAAACGGCTTGATTTCAAGCGGCTTTATCCGACACTGTTGCCGATGGATGCACGAAATAACCCGGGCGAATTGAGTGCGGAAGAACTGGCCGCGCTGCAGACAAAACTTGGCCGGATGACGGTGGAACAAGTAGCCGCCTTGTACTCCGAGTTGGTTGACATGCGCCATGACATCAACGGGCATCTCCAACTTGTGACTTTGCCACTGGAAATAATCCGCGACAACCTCCGCAAAGATCCCGACCGGGCTGAAAAATTGATCCCCGTGGTGCTCAGACAACAGGACAAGGTGAAGCAATCACTGACCGACTTCTCTGTCGTGTTTGAAAAATGCTTTGGAATCCAGCGCGAGCGCCCCGATCCAGAGGCTTGATCCATCAGCCGTTATGCCTGCCGAGCGACCCGCGGTCGAAGGCGATTTGCCGCTACCACCCAAGGCGGAGAAATGAATTTTTCGCTGGAAAACATCGAGGCCCGAACCGCCAATCCCGAACGCCCGCCGGATGAGCGCACCGAAGCATTCGAGGTTCGAGGTTGGAGGTTCGGTGCGGGATGCTCCCGCTTTTCAAGTTCAGTCCGGCCTGCCGCTGTGCCATAGTCCCGCCCCATGGAACGGTCCGATGCCGAACTTATCGCGGCGGTGCTGCAGGGCGACGTCGCCAGCTTCGAGCCGCTGGTGTCGAAGTATTCTCCGCGCATCTTTGCCACCGTCCGCCGGTACGCGCGGCGCGAGAGCGAGGTGGAGGACATCGTTCAGGAAATCTGGCTGAAATCGTTCAACAAACTGAGCAGCTTTCGCGGCGACGCGCCTTTTGAACACTGGCTCATGCGACTGGCCGTGCGGACTTGCTACGATTTCCTGCGCGGCCACCAGCGCAACCGGGAGGCGAACTTCTCCGATCTGACCGAACCGGAAAGCGACTGGCTCGATCGCTTCGTGACCCAGCCCGAATCTGCCAGCGAGTACGCCGACGCCGCCAAACAACTCGTCGCTCGCCTGCTGGAACAATTATCGCCTCCCGCGCGTCTCGTAATCACGCTGCTGGAGCTTGAAGACCGATCGGTGAAGGAAATCGCCGCGCTCACCGGCTGGTCCGTGCCACTGGTAAAAGTGCGCGCATTTCGAGCCCGGGCCGAAATGCGGAAGGCGTTGGCGCGGCTGGCGAAGGAAAAATATCTGTGACTGTAACCGCGCGCAAATTTTGCGCGTCTGACCCCTTGTTGCGATTATGAATCTTGAACCTCTTCGTCAAAAACTGCTCGCCGCCGCCCGGGTCAATCCGCCGTCGGATCGCGTGCCGTATGCCTTCGAGAAACGCATCCTCGCCCGCCTGGCGCAGTCGCCCCCGCTCGACCTTTCCGCACTCTGGGCGCGCGCCCTGTGGCGGGCCGCCGCGCCCTGCGTCGGCCTCGCCCTGCTACTCGGCGCATGGTCGTTCGTCGGCGGGCAGAACAATTCCGGCCCGGCTGGCCTGACCGACAGCGACGATTTTGCGTCGCACTTTGAGCAGACGATGCTCGCCGCCGTGGAAGAACCCGTCGAGGAAAACTGATGAATAGTTGGAAGGTCATTTGCGCCACGCTGGTCATTTTCATCACCGGCGTCGTGACCGGCGGATTGCTGGTGAGCTATGCGGATCGCGCGTCGCAAAAAAGCCGGTCGCTCCGGCAGCGCGCCGACGGTCGCCAGCCCGGCAACAACCAAAACCTTCCGCCGCTGACCAATTCGCGCGAGCTACAATCACCCCGCCTGCCCACTTTGATTCAGACTCGTCTGCCCCGCGGCATGAGCCTGGAATTCTTGCAGAAGCTCGACGCGGAAGTTCATCTCACGCCTGCCCAGCATGAGCGCATCGAGCAAATCATCACCGATGGCCAGTCGCGCAACAAAGAAATCTTGGAACGGATCACCCCCGAGTTGCGCCGCGAGCTGGCGGAAACCCAGAAGCGCATCCGTGAAATTCTGACCCCGGAACAACACGCGCGGTTCGAGGAACTCATGAAGCAACCCCGCCCGGCGGGACGACGCAACCCCGAACCGTTGTCGCCCGACCGCCGCCCACTCGACCCGCGCGACCGGCCCAAATAAAAAGGCACTCTGAACTTAATCAGAGTGCCTTGCGAAATGGGAGTCCGTTTTACTTCGTGCCGAGGATCGCGTCCTTGGCGGCTTTGGCCACGCGGAACTTCACGACACGCTTGGCTTTGATCTTGATTGCTTCGCCGGTCGCTGGGTTGCGGCCCATGCGGGCTTTGCGGTTGACTAGCACCAACTTGCCGAGGCCGGGCAGGGTGAAGCTGTTCTTGGCGTTTTGGTAGGCCAACTGCGCGATGAATTCGAGAATGTCCACCGCCGCTTTTTTGGTGAGGCCGCTTTTGGTTGCGAGTTCCGCTGCGATTTGGGATTTGGTTAGGGCTTTTGCCATAGTTTGATCAGTTTGTTTTGATTGTTAACCGTTGTTCGATACGCGCGCATTAAGGCTGATTAGCGAGCATTCGCCAAGCGAAAACCGTAGATCATTACCAGACCGGCCGCAGTTGGCCACTTCTGCCGGAGCGCGGGCCGTCCCCGACCGGCAGCGGTAACATCTGCTGGCGGAGGCCTAATTCAATTCAAACGGCCCCGGCGTTCGGGTATGAATAAAAACGGTCGCGGCCCGGAGTGACGCCATCCGCAAGGTGGAGCGGAGGCAAGCGGTTTGAACTATCCGAACCGCTAAACGGAGGTGACTTGCTGGGCCCGAGGACGGGCGCACTCCGTTTCATAACGGAGGCGTATTTGGCGAACCCGGTTCCCGCCGGCCTGAACGACATCCAGACGGCCATTGCGGCCATGCCGCAACGGGCGGCGACGGCGGCGACGTTGCCGCGCAACGTGCCGCGGGTGGGGTTGCCGCTCGTGCCGAGCGCGAATCAGCTTCAAGCGGCGGTGGCGGCCGCGCCGGGCGTCATTGCGGTATTCACCGGCGCCAAGAACCTGATCAACGCGGCGCTCAGCGCCAAGCTGATCCCCAAAGCGCAACAAGACGAACTGCACGCGGTGTGTGACGCGCGGATGGCGGCGGGTCAGGACGTTCCGCGCTCTGCCGTTTGGGCAACTCGCCTTCAGGGTGCGGTTGACGAGGCGAGCGCAGTTTTTAACTCCGGATGCGTCTCGCGCAGGATTTTAGCGATGCGCGCCCGCTCCGCGCCGCCGATATAGGCATAGCGCGGGTCGGCGTCGGTGGCTTTGAGTGCGCGGACAAGCCGGTCATAGACGCGGCGCTTGAGTTGAGCTGGCAACTGGAGAAACGAATCGGAGTAAATCAGGTAGCTGCACCGGTTCGCGAAGAGGTGGCCCTTGAGGGAAAAATCCTTGAGCGAGTGGCCGTCCGCGGCGCGGCGGGCGCTCGTCTGAAACGCGTCTTGGAAGGTCGGCACGCCTTCCAAGCCCGCGGGCAATTCCGCCTCGCCGTGGAAAAGGAAATCGTCGGCGATTTCCCGCGCGGAGCTTTCAAACACGCTCTTGACGCTGTCGTAAGTGAGGTCGTCCGTAATCGGCTCTTTCAAATCGCGCTGGAGATTCTTTTGGTACTCCAACATGCGCCGGCAGTTTACCGACGCGCGCGTGAGCGTGTTCTGCATGGTCGTCTGATGTTCGAGCACCAGCAGGGCGACGATGTCGCTGCTGTTGGTGGGATAATCCTGCGTTTCGAAAAAGCCGGACAGGCTGGTCTGGTTTGCGCCGCGCTTGAAGTCCACGACCAGTTGGTCCTTCTTCTCCTGTGCGATCACATTGCCTCGATGCAGGGTCGCGCCGTGTTTGCCGGTGACATACCAGCCGCCCCAGCGATTCTCGAAGGGCGTGCGAAAATCCACCACCTCGGATCCGTAGCGCAGCATCGGCTCGCCTTCCGCGTCCGTGTACAGCGAACGCACGAACACGCTGGGAATCCCGCGCACAAAAGTCCCGCCGTGGCAGCGCATGCAATCGCTGTCGCGCACGAAAGCGCTCGGGGCATTCGTGCGAACGGCAGCCGGGTCCAGCGCGTAGAAAATGGGGCCGAGCACCGGATCAATGGTCGTCACTTCCATCAAACCGCCCGGCACCCAACCGACGTAGCAATTGTCCGTGAAGAAAATCGCGCGCGGATGATCCGGTCGGATGCGGTGGCGTTGCAGGCTGGTCTTCGAGAACACGACCACCTGGCTCTCGACGGGGGTTTTGAATTCGCGCAGCAGGGCCAGCAGCAGGTCGCGGTCGGTGCTGCCATACTTCACTTCTCCGGCCACAAAGCGGGCTTGAATCCGCGCGACGGGATCTTGCGGCTGGGCGGCTGAGTAGTTGATCGGGGGCTGTTCGTACGGCTCGGTGTCGCGGGCGCGCGCCGACAGGCCCGCTGAAACGCAGGCCAACAAAAAGACCGTGAACAAGTTAATTCTCATGCTGTAAACATTGAACCAAAGTGGCGCCGGCGTCCGCGCCTCTGTTTATGCCGACGAGCGTCTCGCTCGCCGAACCCGTGGCAGCCGAGACATCTGCCCCACTACTCAGCGTCAGCCATCGCGCCAAGACTACCGCAATCCGAGCAACTGTGAATTGACATGGGTCAAACACCTCGCCCGGCGCGTTCAACCCGCGTGGCTGTTAAAACTCAGCAACCCACGCTCGCCAATTGCCGCCGCAAATGTTAGGAGACTTGCCGTTCGATGGAAATTCGTGAATTTGCCACCCGGGTGCTGTTCGCCACGACGCTGGAGGAAAAGCTCCGGTGTCCGGACGACATCACGGACGAAAATCCGGGGGCGGCGCTCGTCACTCCCGCCGCGCCCGGGCGCCCAGTGAACTTGCAATTCAAACCCCACGGCTCGGGCCCGGCGGGTTTTCCCGGGCTGCACCGGCTGGAACAGGAACGCGAGCGCGGCAAGCTGTTGCACTTCTTCGCCAACCACGAATTGCTGGCCACGGAATTGATGGCGCTCGTGCTGCTGAAATTTCCCGCCGCCCCCGCCGCGTTCCGCAAAGGCGTGCTACAAACGCTCAAGGACGAGCAGGAACACACGCGGCTTTATCGCGAACGCATCCGCGCCTGCGGCCTCGAGTTCGGCGAACTGCCAGTGAGCGGCTATTTCTGGCGCTGCGTCGCGCCGATGGAGCATCCGATTGATTACGTCGCCGGACTTTGTCTGACCTTCGAGCAAGCCAATCTAGATTTCGCTGGGCACTTCGCGCGCCGCTTCGGCCAGGTCGGCGATGCCGCCACCGCGAAGCTACTCGGCAAAATCTATCACGACGAAATCGGCCACGTGGCTTACGGCTTGAAGTGGTTTCGGCGCTGGAAGAACCCCAACGAGAATGATTGGGAAGCCTTTTGCCGCACGCTCAAGTTTCCACTCTCGCCCCAGCGCGCGAAAGGTTTCTCGCTGAACGTCGAAGGCCGTCGCGCCGCCGGACTCGACGCGCAGTTCATCGCCGAGCTGAATGTGTATT
>CAIKLQ010000620.1 GCA_903828255.1 uncultured Verrucomicrobiota bacterium | reverse complement strand
TGCTGGGGTGCGCAAGGTTTTCCACAAACCGCTGGACCATGCGGCGCTGCTGGTGGCCATCGGCGAAGCGCTCGGACCGGCCTCGGCGCCGACGTGAGTTCGGCGCCGGTCGTCCAAATTCCGCCTGTTCTTTCAATATCTGTGGGGACGGCGGCAGCCTCCACCGCCCCGCGCAACCCCGGGGCGAATCGTAACGTCGCCAAAGCGCAACAGTCCGGCGCCGTCGCCCATTGGTATTGGTAGTAATTTGCTTTCTCAATCCCCGCCGCTGGCAAAGCGCCGGCGCTTGCCCGTACCGGGGTTAAATTATTCAGCGCGGTTGGCGACGTCGTGTTGGACGTGCCTTCTGACTCCCAGACGGACGGTTACTCGTGCGGGGCAATCGCGGCCTGGTCCATTGTGGAAACCTTCCGGCCTCGCGCCAACTCCTGGAACTTCTACCAGGAGGTCAGCCCGGATCCCGGCGAGGGCGTCGGTCCAACCCGGGTGGTCGCGGTCTTGCGCAAGCTAAAAATCGGGGTTGGTGTCAGGATGAAGTTCGGCTGGAAAGACATCCAGCGCAGCATCGACGTTGGATATCCCATGCTGGTGGGTACCGGCTTCGAGTTCCCTGAACTGGAGGGCGACCACTGGAGCGTGTTGTACGGTTATGAGCGAGGTTCTGAGCTTAGCCCAGCCAACCTCATCGGAATGTTCTGAACCGCCGCAGATGCGTGATTTGACTCGGCTTTGGAAGGGATGGACTGTTCCGGCAATGTGCGGTCGCTTGTCTCTCTGCTCCAGTGATAAGTGACGGCCATCCTTACAAAGGCCTGGAAGTAGTTGTGGTCTGCAAAACACCTCTGCGGCAAAATGATGGCGTATTCCGTATCGGTAAACAGGTAAGCGTAATCGGCATTGGCTAACACCTTCTCAATTCCATGCCAGGGAATGGAAACTGGAGCTCTTGCGAGCTGTTCAATCGCAACGCCGTTTGGCGAGAGGGTGACGCGGGATTCTCCGAGCATGGGCTGATTCGGAACCGCCTTCAGTTCCAAGCATATCTGCCTTCGCAGGAACCAACGGGATGCTGTATGGAGTAGCCACCACACGATGGGCAACAGCAATAAACACGTCAGCATGTGTGTAGAAAACTGTAATTGGCCGTTGGCGTGCCTGAACAGCATGTACAGCACTAGAGACATAATCAACAGAGGAAGGAAGACAAAGGCAAGCATCCGCAACCGCCGCACCCAGCTTCGTCGCTGCTTGTGCAGACGAAACTCAATAAGATCATCAAGGTTAAGGAGTATAGTAGCTTCCATAGAAAAAGGAGGGAGTTCAGGAATCCTGGGGACAGATTGGGAGCAATTTGAGTTTGCCGTTCTGGCTATTTCGAAACGTGCGTAGTAACGAATTGAACGCAACCTTGGCCTCGGAGGACTTCGAAACCTGGGCATGACAACTAAATTCTAAAAGACCGGCCGCACTGGGGATAAACGCCACCCACGCGGTCTGTTCGCTGCCGTTGCCGGCGCTCAGTCGCAATTCAAAGGCCGTCCCGGTCTGGTTCGCGACGGTTCTGGAAGATTGCTCGATTAACCTTGCGTTAGGAAATTGTTCCAATAATTGCGAAAATTGGAAATTCGGGGTCTCCTGGCTTGGTTCGGCAGTCGTTGCGTTTAAGATGCGGAAGGTAAGAATATAGGCGGAGTTGCTGGCGGCAAGCGTGAGCCGCTCTGTTTCGGCGGACAGGCGCAACCCTTCGGGCGCGACGAAGTCGAAGCCGTTGGTGCCGCAGATCACGGAAACGCGCTGCACTTGCTGCCAACCGGGCGCTGCAACATTGTGGACTGCGGCTTCAATAACCCGAGGCTGGCTGCTCCTCTCCTTACCGAATGCCTCAGCGGCCGACGCAGTTACGGGGGTCAGGACGCAAATGCAAAACAACCCTGCTATGAGATCGGACGCTGTATCAAGGTGGAACATTGTAGGTGATGCTATTTGGCGGCGGGGTCGCCCAATTCACGCGGATGGCCACCAAGGCCGTAGGAATGCCGGGCGGCACTTTGTTGTAGTCTAGGAAATTGCGATCGTAACTAAACTGGCGAGTGGGCGCGGTGTAGTAACTTCCGGTACCTGGGGTAATAAATTGGCCGGTGGCTTTGGTGCTATTGAAGAGGTTGATAATGGAGGTGTTCAGCCAGACATACCGGCTGGAAGTCCAGTTTTCAAGCAACCGAGGTAAGTTGTGGACCCCGCCGCTGAAGGTGGCGGTGGTATTTCCCGAGGAAGGCTTAATCCCACTAAGAATGGCAGCGTTCACGGTAATGGTATCGGCGGGGGTTGGTCCCGAATCACTACTGGTGAAGCTCGTGGAGTCTTTCCAGCTTGAGGAAAGAATGGTGAGCGCGTCAGACATAAGCGCACAAGGATATGTGTCGGAAGTGTTGGTGGAAGCCAAGTGAGCCGAGTTGGGGCAGTTGTAGCTTCCCCACACGTAAAGCGGATTGGGCGTGGCGAGACTCCATCCCCGTCCTCCGTTTGCTGGTGGCACGATGCCGTTGGTTAAACGGACGCAACTAAGTTGGCTCGCGGTGTTACTACGGCAATCCGCGACGTACATAATGGTTGGATACGTGCCGGACCCTGACGGAAACCTGGTGAGCACGGTAGAATTGGTGGCGATCCATTGGGCGTATTGGCCGACATCAATCTGCGTGACAATCGCAGTCCTATTCTCGCGTTGATCGAGGAAGGTGTTCGTAACTGAAAGAAAGGGAAAATTGGTGCGGATCGCGGCCTGAATGGTCTGCGGCGATGCGCCGTTGGTCCATCCCCCGGTTAAAGTGAGCGCCGTATCCTCTCCGGGAACTTGAGACATACCGGGCGCGGCTTGAATTTTCGCAGTAACGGTGGTGTTGCTGATTAAGAGCACGACGTGGGCATCATTATACAGTAACTGGCGTCCTTGCGCGGAGTCGGGCGTAACGCCGGCGGCTGGAAAGTCAATCAAGCTATGGGTGTTCGTCATGTTGATGGAAATGCCGACGTTTGGGACATTGGTCTTGTAGGTTGGGCTGCCCTTGAACAAAACATTCCCGGGAAACCCCGACGGAGTGTAACCGTTGTTGAGGGGCGCCCCAACTGTACCAGTCGCCGTCACGGAACCGTTGAAGGTCAGCACCGAACTGCTCCCAACGTTGATCGAACCGTTCGCATGGGTACGTCCATTGACGGTCATCGTGGCGCAGGTGCTGAATTCCAGTAGGCTGTTGTAGAAAATGGCGTACTGGCACAACGGAACCAAGGCGAGCAGGACATCCACCTGTACAGCGTTGGTCATGTTCTGGTAGGGCCCCGTGACTGGTCGGACATTGGATAACACCCGGTACACTGGAGCATTTACAGCCGATAAACCAGGGTACTGGGAAGGAAGCGGACCGGTATATTCGCTTATCCTAGCGACGTAGGTCCGGTTCGCGGCTCCGTTGCCGTCAGAAAACCCAAACTGCCCCCAGTAAGCATCCTCACTCGCAGTGGGGATGCTGGTCCGGTACAAGTTCAGGTTTCCGTTCACGGAGCCCAAGCCGAAACACCGAAAATCGTAAGATAACCGGGCAATGACTTTTTCAACGGCAGCTTCAGCAGCATTGCAATTGGCCACGTATTGGTTGTTGCGGTCGTTCTGCAGGGCCAGCGAGCCGGTGCGACTCATGGTGGCCGCCAACACCACCAAACTAGCGGCACTAATGACCAGCACCATGATCAAGGCATAGCCAGGGGATGAATGGACCGGTGGTTGTGTTTGGATTTTCATGGCCCGTCAGGAACGTGAGAGGTTAGCTTAAATTGAATTTTGTAATAGTCGTAGAGGTAGCCCGGCCCGACTTTCGTCAGTGGATACTGGAACTGGCAGAATTGCATCACTACATCAATTACGCCTTTGTGAGTAAGGGTTGTCTGGGTGACCCCCCGGTAATCTTCCGCCCGAAAGTACATGGTGTTTGTGAGGTTGGCGGCGATTAGCTTTGCGTGGTCAACTCCGCTTTGCCTCCGTCGCAATTCTTTGTGTTCCGGGTCAAAGTAGTAGAGGATGTAGCTATTGGTGGCGGTGGTGCGATAAATTTGCAACGCGGTCCCTTGTTGAGCATTGCCGTTGGCAATCGGTGTGAAGTCGTCGTGGTCCCCATTCCCCACTTGCCAGCTTTTGGCGGCGCGGACATCGTCCGCCAGCATCACAAAGCCGAGCCGCGACGCATCGCTCGCCCCCAATTTGCTGTTCGCTAGTTGGTCCTGCATCAGGGTGAAAAGATGGGTGTAAACCAGCCCGAGCGTGACGAAACTGAAAACACTCATGGCCACCATCATCTCGATGAGCGTGAGGGCTGCTTGCTGGCGCGTGTACTCCCTTGTCGCCGGCCGATCCTTGAGACAGAAGCTATTCATAAAGCACTGGGGTCAATGTTGTCGGGCGCGTAATACGTAGCAAGCGTGTTGGTGTAGAGTCGGCTACGGCCGAAACCGCGGAAGTTCCAGACGACGTCCACTTTCACCATCTGAAGCTTCACGGCGGC
>CAIKLQ010000619.1 GCA_903828255.1 uncultured Verrucomicrobiota bacterium | reverse complement strand
GTTTTGCAGCACCACGATTCCGGAAGGGCGCGGGGCGTCGCTGAATCGGCCGGAGAGTTCCGCCCAGGCCATGCGCGGCGCGGCGTTCGTCGGATCGGTGTGGAACGTGATCTCCTGCTCCGCGACTTTCGCGAGCCGGATGTTCAGGCCACCGTAATGAAGTGTCCCGCGGCGCGCGAGCAACACGGGTTCGTCGAGCGCCGTGAACTGGAATTCGAGATCCACGATGCGGTCATCGCCCGTGGCGCAGTAGGCGCGGATGATGGCGCGCTCGCGAACGAGCGCTTCGCCGGTCTCCCAGTGCCAGACGTTCTCCGCCTCGATCTGCGCGAAGACCGGCCCGTCAGTGACTTTGCATTTACCGTCGGGCCGAGCGAAGACTTTTTGCAGGGCGTGCAGATCACCGCGTTGCCCACGCCAATCCACTTCCGGCCAGGCCCAATAGATCCCGCGATGATGCGGATGGTCCACCGACCAATCTTTCGTGAGCATTTCGCCGTCGAGACCGAAGAGCGGATGGATGTAATCGCTCCGCGCGCGGGCGTAAATGCGGTTGCCCGGCGCGATATTCGTCAGCAGATCACCGGGTTCGATGGCTTTCCAGTTGTAGCGCAGGACTGGCAGGCTGGCGTCGGTGATGTCGAACTGACCGCTTGCTGAATCGAGTTTGGCAGCGACACCTTTATGGCTGGTGCGGCGAATTACCTGGAGCTTGAAGGTGCGGTTGCCTTTGGGGCCGGGCGGCATGAGCCAGCAGAGGCGGGCTGATTCACTCGGCCCGGTTTCGCCAAGAAGTTGGACGGGTGTGGCGTCCCCAGCGGCCGAACGAGCAGGGTGAAGTTCGCGGAGTTGCAACCGGCCCTCACATGCCGCCTGGCGCTCGCTCCGGCTCAACAGCGCAGTCGCGCCAACGGGCGCCCGCGCTGCGCCCAGCATCCCGTCGGGATCGTTGACCACCAACTCCCTGCCGTTGGCAGCGAGGGTGGCGAAGATTGACAGAGCCAAAAGGTAACTGCGCAATATCAAGTTCATAGTCCATAAGCCCAACGCGTCGAGGCGCTGGTGTCTCGACGTTTGCCGGCGACAAGTCGCCAGCGGAAAACGATGCCATGCAATCGCACTCCAAAGCTGTGCGTCCCTCACGCTCTCGGACCCGGTAAGCGCGCGGCAATTGCTTCGCGCTGAACCGGAGTTCGGCGCTCCTGATTTCATACCTTCGCCGGCACAACGAATGGTTTGCGATAAGCGCGGGTGAGCAGTTTGTTCGCGGCGCGATTGCCAGGGAAGGTTTCCGTCTGCGGATCCATCTTCAACACCGGGCCAAGCGTGGCGCGAGTCTGCTTCAGGTCCACGCCGTTCGCGGTCAGGTGCTCCTCCATCCGAGCGACGGCCTCCCAGGCAGCGGAGTCGGTTTTGAGGCCCTCACGGATTTCGTCCGGCGAACTCTGCTTTCCGAGGCGATAGGAAATGTTTCCAGTGTGACACAGGGCGCTGGAAAGATGGCCTTCCAAAATGTCCGCGTGCAGATCCTCGACTTTCCGGCTGCGGACGGCCTTGATCAGATTGGCGTAGTGGCTCTCGGTGCCTTTGAACTCGATGATCTTCTTGCCGTCCTTGTCGTAGGCGGTGGCGCTGTTGTAATTCGGCACATGCACCAGGCCGCCTTCGCAATGGATGTTGACGCACACGCTGCCGCCGATTTTCGGCGGGAACTTGTCCATGCTCGAAGAACCGGTCTTCTCTGGCAGACCGCGAACCTCGAAAATCAACGGCGCTTTGGCGTAATCGTGAAACACGATCTGCGTATTCGGCGTTTCCGCGTCATCCACGTAACCGAGCCGTCCGCCGACGCTCAACACGCGCGGCGAGAGTGCGGTTTCACCCGTGAACCAGCGGGCGATATCCATCTGGTGAATGCCCTGGTTGCCAAGGTCGCCGCAGCCGTAAGCCCAGAACCAGTGCCAATCGTAATGAATCGTGCCGTGACTCGGGTGGTTGCGGCGCGGCAGATCGAGCGGCGCAGGGCCACACCAAAGATTGTAATCAATGGAGTCGGGCACTTTCTGCGGCCCTTGGGACTTGCCGATGCTGCCGCGCGGCTTGTAACACTGGCCCCGGGCGATGAGAATCTTGCCGAGGTTACCGGCCTTGACCCACTCGACCATCTTCGCAATGCCTTCGCGACTGGAACGACTTTGCGTTCCGGTCTGGCACATCTTGTTGTATTTGCGCGCGGCGTTGACGATTTGCCGGCCCTCCCAGACGTTGTTCGACACCGGCTTTTCGAGATAGACATCCTTGCCCGCCTGCATGGACCATATCGCGGCGAGGGCGTGCCAGTGATTCGGCGTGGCGATGGACACCACGTCAATATCCTTGTTCTCCAGCAGCTTTCGGATGTCCGTGTAACTCTGGACCGGCTTGCCGGCGTCGGCGCACTTCTTCGTTTCGCGGTCCAAAATGGTGTTGTCCACGTCGCACAACGCCACGAGGCGGACGCCGGAGAGTTCGCCAAAGCCCTGGATGTGATCCTTGCCGCGTCCGCCAAAGCCGACCACGGCCACGCGGATATCTTCGTTGGCGCCACGCACGCGGGCATTGACGGCTTGCGCCCGCCCGAGTGCCGGGAGCAGGCTCAGCGAAGCGCTGGCCAGCGCGGAGGTTTTGATGAAGGAACGACGATCCATGTTTTTCATAATGTTTGGGGAGTTGCCGCGCCACGGGCGCAGTTTATTGGGGTGCTTCGGAATCGGTTTTGGACTTTTGGATGGGTTGGAGCCGCACTTCCGAAGCGCGCTTTTCCAATCCTCGGTTCGCGGCGTTTGAGGTGGCTTTAGAATACTCAGCGTAAAGCTCCGCCACTTTGGCCTGCTTCTCATCGCCCTCGTGGAAGTAAATGCGGTACCGAAACGTCACGCTCTGGCCCGCAGGCACGACCAGATTGCCAGCGGACTTGTCGGGAAGATTTTCAAAGTAATGCTTACCGAACGGGTTCGCGGCGAACAAGCCGTAGTCGCGGACATGCCACCATGTCGGGTGCCGCGGATTGCCGGGATGATCGAAGATGGCGACGCCCACGGTCTTGCCATCCACCGGGCCGTAGTAATCGCACCATGCGGCTTGTTTGCCCCAAGTCACGGCTTCCTTCTTCGCCTCCTTTGCGGCAACGGCGGTTTCGCCGCTGTCGCGCACGCCGGTGCTGAGCACGATGTGGCCGTCGCCGGCTTTCGCTTTCTCACCCTTGGCCGCGAATTTCAAAACCCGCATCGTCTCCGCGACACGGATGGCCATCATGCCATCCTTGTCATCGCCGAAAGTCACCTCGCCTTCGGTTGCCTTGAGCGTGACGTCATAGTCCATGAAGCGACCGTCAGGCCGATTGTAAAAACGCAGTGTTCGTTCGTCGCGGAGGACCACTGCGCCGTCCTTGGCGACCCATTTGTTTTGCGTCGTGATCGAGCCGGCCTTTTCGCCCGAGATCGCGCTGACCAGCGACTCCTGGACGATCTTTCCCGTTCCGGGACTGATGGTCCAAAAGTTATTACCGTTGACGATCTGGTGCCCGAACCAAAGCCCTTGGTGGTGTGGGTGGTCGTGCTCCTCATCCTTGCCTTCCTCCAGCGGCCACTTACGGGTCATCGCGACTCCGCCTGGGCCGAGGATCGGATAGCAATACGGCTTGGGCACGTCCTTGAAAAAATACTCCGTGAAAAGCTGGCCGTTGATCTCGACGCGGTAGCGGTTGGTCAATGGGATAATCTGCACGCCCGGTTTTGAAGCGGCGGAAGTTTTTTCGGCGGCGACAGCGGGGAAGAGGCTGGCCAGCAGGAGCCAAACCGTAACCATCTTCGCGAATCGTTGGAGCAACATCGTGCGACGAATTTGGGCGGGGTTGGGGGGCCGGTCAAGATTAAACCAGCAATCCCCGTCCTGGTTCTGCCAAAGCCCGCCGGATGAGTTCCCCCGGCCGACACGCTCGCCACTGATCCCGCGCACTTTCCGCCTGACACCCGGCCCCGCGGACCTGACACTCCGCGTCCGATGAGCGAAGAATTGGCGGAATTGAAAGCGAGTCACGAGCGGCTACGGCTGCTTTATGAGGTGGCAAGTGTCATCCACTCAACCCTCGATCCGCAGGAGGCGTTGCAACTGATCGTCCGCGAGGCCGTGAATCTGATGCGCGCTTCGAGCGGCTCGGTGGCTTTGGTGAATCCCACAACGAACCGGCTCGAAATCCTCGCGGCCCAGGGGTTACCCGAAAACGCGGCCGAGTTGAAGTTGCGCGTCGGCGAGGGGATCACCGGTTCGGTTGCCCGCACGGGCAAGGCCACCCGCGTCGGCGACGTGACGCAGGACGCGCGCTACGTGAGGTTGCGCGAGGGCGTGCGCTCGGAACTGGCCGTGCCGCTCGAAGTGCAGGGCGAACTGCGCGGGGTGTTAAACGTGGATTCGGATCGCCCGGAGGCCTTCAGTGCGGCGGATGAGGCGTTGCTCGAAGGCTTGGCCGCCCAGGCCGCGCGGGTGATTCAGAACACCTGGCGCT
The DNA here is from genome assembly GCA_903828255.1 of uncultured Verrucomicrobiota bacterium. Classification (GTDB taxonomy): domain Bacteria; phylum Verrucomicrobiota; class Verrucomicrobiia; order Limisphaerales; family JADLHS01; genus CAIKLQ01. The sequence continues at coordinate 2,449 of CAIKLQ010000619.1, read as the reverse complement.
ACGAGCAGTTGCGTTTGAAAGCGCGCTGGTTTGAATCGCTCGCCAGTGTGAGCCGCACCATCAATTCGACGCTGAACCTCGATGAGGCGTTGACCGTGATCACCCGGGAAGCCTGTGGGCTGATGCGGGCCCGGGTGGGTTCGCTGATGCTCTTGGACGATTCGCGCGAGTGGCTGGATGTGCGGGCCAGCTTCGGCGCCGGCGAGGCGTACCTGCGCAAGCCGCGCCTGAGTGTCGAGGACAGCCTGATCGGCGGCGTCGTGCGGCGAAAAAAACCGGCGCAGGTGGAGAATGTTCAAACCTCCAGCCGCTACCAGAATGTGGAGTTGGCGCAGCGCGAAGGGTTGGTTTCGTTGTTAAGCGTGCCGCTGGTGTTCAGCGGCAAAGCGGTCGGAGCCTTGAACGTTTACACCGCGCAGCCCTACGCATTTTCCGACGAAGAGGTCCGGATTCTGACCGCCTTCGCGGAGCTTTCCGCCATCGCCATCGAACGGGCGCGGCTGCACGAGCGCGTGATGGACGTGGAGGAACTGTTGCGGCAAAACGAAAAATTGTCGGCGCTGGGCTTGCTAGCGGCGGAAGTGGCGCACGAGATTCGCAATCCGCTGACGGTGATGAAAATGTTGTATCACTCGCTGGACTTGAAGTTCCCGCCCGGCGATCCGCGCATCGAGGACGCGCGGGTGATGGAGGAAAAGATTCAACAGTTGAACACGATCGTAGAACGGATTCTGGACTTCGCGCGAACGGCCGAGCCGAACTTGGCGCCGGTGGGCCTGAACGGGCTGATCGCTGAACTGCGACTGCTCGTGCGCCACAAGCTCTCGCATCAAGGCATCGCCTTCGTGCAGGAATTGCAGCCGGACTTGCCGCAGGTGCTAGGCGACGCCACGCAGTTGGAGCAGGCGTTCTTGAATGTGACGCTCAACGCCGCCGAAGCCATGCCGGGAGGCGGCACCCTCACCGTGCGATCTTATGCCGTCCATTCAGCGGAAAGCGGGACGGAGACTGCGCAGGTAGCCGTTGAGTTCGAAGACACCGGCGCGGGGATGACCGAAGAACAGCAGCGGCGCGCATTCAGTTCACTGCTCACCACCACCAAGGCCAAAGGGACGGGGCTGGGGCTCGCCATCGTTGGGCGCATCGTCGAGGCGCATCGCGGGACGGTGAAGATCGTTTCCGGCCGGCACGGCGGAACACGGATTGTCGTCATGCTGCCCGCACAATGACGCCAGCCTCGCAGATCAACCCGGAAAATTTGCACTCCTCCGCAGTGCCATCGGCAAGATTGTCAGCAACTTCGAAGAATCTGTCGCACGACTTTTTCTTCCTCTCCCCACGACACAGGCGTGGGGAGAGGAACGAGGAGCGGGGCAATCCAAAACAATCGCGCCGCCGCTCCCCAGCCCTCGCCACCACCGGATGGAGGCGAAGGAGTCGCTTCCGTTGCAGCTTGGCTGTGCTGCGTTCTCAGCGCCTCTGCGTTAAGGCCAGATCGAATTCAACTGCGTGCTTCGGCTACGGAGCAAACGCGCTGAACAACGCCTGCATCTCCTCCGCCACGTTCGCCGGATCGCTCAACGTCTGGGCGATTTCCTCGCGCAGCACTTCGCGATAACGCCGTCGCAGCCGATGCACCGCCACGCGTACCGCGCCTTCGGAAACGCCCAGTTCGGCGGCGGCCTGCGGATAGGGAATTGCGTTCTTGCCGACGGTGAGAAACGGTTTCAGCACCTCGAACAACCGGGCATGGTTTTCCTCAGCGCACTCGGCGCGCAACCGCTCGATCACGCACGCCAACAACGCCAGCGCCCACTCGCGGTCGAACGCTTTCTCCGGACTCGGCTCGGCGGTGGCGGCGATTTGAAATTGCGTGTCCGCCGTCTGCCAGTCGAGCGACAGCAGCGTCACGCCGCCGCCGCGCTTCTGGCGTTGCGACTTGTCCCATTCGTTGGCGAGGAAATGTTTGAGCGACGCCAGCAGGAACGCGCGAAACCGTCCGCGCTCGGCACTCAAGCCGGCGAGATAATTCTTCGCCAGAAAGCGGGCGAAGAAAGCTTGCGTGAGATCTTCGGCGTCCTCCTTCGAGCAGCCGCGCCGCCGGACGTAGGCGTAGAGCGGAAACCAGTAAGTCCGGCAAAGCTCCTCCAGCGCCTGATCGGATTGCGGCGTGTGCCGCTGCCCCGCCGCGAGCACGACTGTCCAATGCGTCGTGGCGAAGACATCGCCGGGGGCGGTTGATGACTGACTGGAAGCTTCGGAGGTCAAGTTACTCTTTACTTGTGTCCACTACCTCAAACGGCGTGGATTGCCCCGGCTGCAACGCGATGTTGCGGAACTCCATCCAATGGTACCGGCGCACCGCGAAGCGGAATACCTTCACGGCCGACAACGGGAATCCCTTAAACTCCGCGTGCGTCTGGGCCATGGCGTCCACGCTCGTCGTGCC
>CAIKLQ010000618.1 GCA_903828255.1 uncultured Verrucomicrobiota bacterium | reverse complement strand
GGCGTGAATCTGGATGCCCATCTGCGTGGCGACCTTGGCTTTCGCCGCCGCTTCGCGAATCTTGCGCGCCTCCCAGATGTTGTGCGTGAGCGGCTTCTCGCAATAGACGTGCTTGCCGTGCTTCAGCGCGAGCATCGTGGCAAACGCGTGCGTGTGTTCGCAGGTGCTGACGACCACGGCGTCGAACTCGTTGGCGTGATCGAACACCTGCCGGAAGTCGGCCAACTTGCGCGCCTTGGGGAACTTGGCCGCGGCCCGGTCCAGGTTCTTTCCGTTCACGTCGCACAGCGCGACGATGTTTTCGGAAGCCACGGATTCAAGATTGCTCCCGCCGCGTCCGCCCGCGGCGATGACGGCGATGTTGAGTTTGTTGTTCAGGTTCTGCCCGCGCAGAAACGCCGGCGCCACGCCAGTGGCAATGGCGGTGGCGAGCATGGTGCGGGTGAATTGGCGGCGAGTGAGGAGGTTGGTTTTCATAAATGGTTTAAGGTTCGGTGGCGAACCCTTTGGTTTGGCGTTGTTGTTTCGAGCCGCGTTTTCATGGCTTTAGTTCCCAGTTGTTCTCGTAGCGGGCGAGCGGCTCCCTATTCAGCTTTGCCCACGACACGTCTCGTATGTGCGGCTCCTTCCGCGAAGGTGACGCCTTGTTGCCCTGTTCGCGCGCGACGGCGAAAGGTATCACCCATGAACGGAGCGTTCCAGTCTTCGTCTTGAAGACGAAGACCAGCCAGTCACACTCCATCGTTTCATCGAACATGAACCAGCTACCAGCTTTCCAAGAGGCGGTTTCACTCCTGGTCTTGACGCTCATGCGAACCAAGCCTTGCCCAGACTCGACAGCCAAGTCGTACGCAGACCAGCCGTCCGGCATTTTGGATGACGGCTTCCCCGCGAAAGTGAACTGGCTGAGAGCATAGTGTTCGCCGGCATCGCCAAGCATCTTTGGTGTGACGGGGAAACTGGTCATGTGGAAGGCCTCGTTTGCAACGCCAAACTATTCATATACGACTGGTTGTTCGTGTATCAAAATTGCCGTTATTATTAACGGCTTTCGGCAGTGTATCCTTGAGGTTGCCGCGTGCAAGGGTTCATGTGCAACGGTACGGAGTTCCACACCGAATTAACCAAAGCGCGGCTGTCCAGAGCCGCAGCAGGCTCGTAGTGGAGGTGCCGTCGAACATATCGGCTTCTCGCCAATTCGGAGAAAATCGTAATCCAGCCTCCATGTCGGGCATCGTCCGCGTCGGCAGGAATCCCGTTGGGATTCAGACATGGGATCACCGTGTCACGAACTCCACGAACTCGCTTTGCCCCGGCCCAATCTCCACCACGATTTCCTTCGCTCGCTCATGCTCTACTTTCGAGCGCCACTCGCGGGCGGAGGTGAAGCGCACTTTCGGCTTCAGCGTCACGCGGGCTTTGGCTTGCGGGTCAATCACCGCCGGTTCGCCGGGTTTCTTGGCCACGCCGCGGTTGTTCACCAGTTCAATCACCCAGCCGGTGCGGGTGCGATTGATCTGCGATTGGATCGGGTCGCCGAGGATTTCCACCGGCAGGAGTTCGCGCGCCAGGCGCGCCAGGTGTTCGTCGGAAATGGCCGTCGGCCGGCTGGTGACGGGGTTGGTCCAGGGCTGGAGCACTTCCAACCGCCCGCGCTTCGCCAAGGTTTTGAACCGCTCGCCCAGCGCGTCGCGATGCCGCTCGGAAATTAGAACGGTCGAGCCGCGGCGCAAGGCTTCGTCGAGCCGCGCGATGGTGGGGGCGTTGAACTCCACGTCACCGGCGACCAGGATGACCGGGTATTGCGCCAGCAGTCCGGGCGCGACGCTTGTGAGCAACACGTCAAAGCTTTCGCCGAAGGGTGTGGGGCGGAGGTAGGCGGCCTCGGGATTCTCGCGGTCGGGTTTGCCGTGAATATGATCCGCGCCGGGAAACAACTGGTGATCGAACAGGTCGCGGAGTTCGCGGTCGCCGGCGGTCGGCGGGAGAATGCCCCACGGCTTGTCCATGTAGCCGTTGTAGCCGGCAAGATGATCAAGGAGAATCGCCACCGGAATGTAGGGCACGCCGCGCTCGTGCTCGCGCATGAAGCGGAAAACTTCCGCCGCCTTCTGGCCGTGACTGGTCAACGTCCACGGCTCGGCGGCTTGCTCGAAGAAAATCGCGATGCTGTTCTCCGGCGTGACCATCGCCGCGCCGGCGAACCACGAGTGCAGCCATAAGCGCTCGTAGAAACTCAGCGAATGGCCGGCGTCCAAACCGCGCGCGTCGCGACCTTCCTGGCGCAGCGGGCCGGACGTGGTGCAAGCGCCGTGAAACCACGGACTCACTTGCACGGACCACGGACACGCAGTTTGCTTGGAAGCGCCGCGGGCGAAAGCCAGTTTCGATTGCGTGAAGGCGATGTTCTCGCCCAACTCCAACCCAATGCACCGCGCGCCCCACTCGCCGACATACGCTTCGTAGTGCGAATGGCCGGTGACGCTGATGATGCGGCCCAGCATGTCGCGGCTGCGGCTGGTGAAGTAATCTTTCACCGCCTCGTAACACTCGCGCTTGCTGGTGGGGCGTTGGTCGTAACCGCTGAGGCCGGCGGGCTTTTTGAGGTGCTTGAACTTCTCGAAGTCCGCGCCGTAAACGTCGCGCCACCAGCCGTTGTTGTGCGAGAGGTTGTGGAAGTAGTAACCCCATTCGCCGAGTTGCACTGCCGTGAACACGCCGGCTTGGTCCATCGCGGCGAGCGCGGCTTCGTCTTCGCGCTTCAGCACGCAATTCCCGCCCTTGATCTGCATGTCGGCGCAACCGGGATAACACATGACCGGCCAGCCGACCGTGGCGAGG
>CAIKLQ010000617.1 GCA_903828255.1 uncultured Verrucomicrobiota bacterium | reverse complement strand
GGCGTGAATCTGGATGCCCATCTGCGTGGCGACCTTGGCTTTCGCCGCCGCTTCGCGAATCTTGCGCGCCTCCCAGATGTTGTGCGTGAGCGGCTTCTCGCAATAGACGTGCTTGCCGTGCTTCAGCGCGAGCATCGTGGCGAAGGCGTGCGTGTGTTCGCAGGTGCTGACGACCACGGCGTCGAACTCGTTGGCGTGATCAAACACCTTCCGGAAATCGGCAAACTTGCGCGCCTTGGGAAACTTCGTCGCGGCCCGGTCCAGGTTCTTGCCGTTCACGTCGCACAGCGCGACGATGTTTTCGGAAGCCACGGATTCCAGATTGCTCCCGCCGCGTCCGCCCGCGGCGATGACGGCGATGTTGAGTTTGTTGTTCAGGTTCTGCCCGCGCAGGAACGCCGGTGCGACGCCAGTGGCGACGGCGGTGGCGAGCATCGTGCGGGTGAATTGTCGGCGAGTGAGGAGGTTGGTTTTCATAAATGGTTTGGGTTTCGGGGGTGCTGCGCTTTCGTGGTTAGGCGGCGGGTCAATAACCATATCTTTCGAGAACCAACTGGCCGTTGGTAAAGACTCGATATGTCTGACGCCGGAAGCCAGCAAGAAACGCCGGCACCTCATGCTCGACGACCACCTGATGCTGCTCTGCGCGTCCGACTGCAAACTCGTAGCGTCTAACTCGCCCAAAGCCGAAGCCTGCGGCGAGTGAATACGCAGCACGCTCTGCAACCAACCGGCCATCTGTCAAAATCTGAAGACCGCCTGATAGTGGATTGCGTGTAAGGTCAATCTGGGATGCCTCTTTGTCTCCGACTTGTAGTTTGATCTTCATAATGTTTGTGATGTGGAGCCGCCCAACTATTCATCTTGTGGCTGGTTGTTCGTGTATCAAAATTGCCGTCATGAACAGCAACTTCCGGCAGTGTATCCTTGAGGCCGCCGCGTGCAAGGGTTCATACGCAACGGGACGGGGTTGCCGGTTTCTTCACGCCAGTCTTCCCCATGAAGCGCCTCCCCAAAGCGGCGCAAACTTGCGTTTTCCAAACACCCGGACTGTGATGAACTTCTTCTCATTAACACCCTGCTTCAGCGGGGTGGTTCTGGCGGCAGACGAGTTGAAACCGTTTTAACGGTTTCAACACCTCGGAAAACCGTTGAGACGGTTTTCAATTCCGCCGGTGCGCTAATCACCCCGCTGAAGCGGGGTGTTAATGAGACTACACCCGTCGCGGCCAACATCCTTTGAAACATCCAAGCTGAACCAAGCTGGAATTCATCGCGTCACAAACTCCACGAACTCGCTTTGCCCCGGTCCAATCTCCACCACAATTTCCTTCGCTCGCTCATGCACGACTTTCGAGCGCCACTCGCGGGCGGAGGTAAAACGCACTTTTGGCTTCAACGTCACGCGGACCTTGGCTTGCGGGTCAATCACCGCCGGCTCGCCGGGCTTCTTGGCCACGCCGCGGTTGTTAACCAGTTCAATCACCCAACCGGTGCGGGTGCGATTGATCTGGGATTGGATTGGGTCGCCGAGGATTTCCACGGGCAGGAGTTCGCGCGCCAGATGTGAAAGGCGTGCGTCGGAAATGGCCGTCGGCCGGCTGGTGGCGGGGTTGGTCCAGGGCTGGAGCACTTCCAACCGCCCGCGCTTCGCCAGGGTTTTGAACCGCTCGCCCAGCGCGTCGCGATGCCGCTCGGAAACCAGGACAGTCGAGCCGTGGCGCAAGGCTTCGTGGAGCCGCGCGACGGTGGGGTCGTTGAACTCCACGTCACCGGCGACTAGAATGACCGGGTATTGCGCCAGCAGTCCGGGCGCGACGCTCGTGAGCAGCACGTCGAAGCTTTCGCCGAACGGCGTGGGTCGGAGGTAAGCCGCCTCGGGATTCTCGCGGTCGGGTTTCCCGTGAATGTGATCCGCGCCGGGAAACAACTGGTGATCGAACAGGTCGCGGACTTCGCGGTCGCCGGCGGTCGGCGGGAGAATGCCCCACGGCTTGTCCATATAGCCGTTGTAGCCGGCGAGATGATCGAGGAGGATCGCCACCGGAATGAAGGGCACGCCACGATCGTGCTCGCGCATGAAGCGGAAAACTTCCGCCGCTTTCTGGCCGTGGCTGGTCAGCGTCCACGGCTCGGCGGCCTGCTCGAAGAAAATTGCGATGCTGTTCTCCGGCGTGACCATCGCCGCGCCGGCGAACCACGAGTGCAGCCACATGCGTTCGTAGAAACTCAGCGAGTGGCCGGCGTCCAAACCGCGCGCGTCGCGACCCTCCTGGCGCAGCGGACCGGCGGTGGTACAAGCGCCATGAAACCACGGACTCACTTGCACGGACCAGGGCCGCGCCCATTGCTTGGACGCGCCGCGGGCGAAGGCCAGTTTCGATTGCGTGAACGCGATGTTCTCGCCCAACTCCAGGCCAATGCACCGCGCGCCCCACTCGCCGGCATACGCTTCATAGTGCGAATGGCCGGTAACGCTGATGATGCGGCCCAGCATGTCACGGCTGCGGCTGGTGAAGTAGTCTTTCACCGCCTCGTAGCACTCGCGTTTGCTGGCGGGGCGCTGGTCGTAACCGCTGAGGCCGGCGGGTTTCTTGAGGTGCTTGAACTTCTCGAAGTCGGCGCCGTAAACGTCGCGCCACCAACCGTCGTTATGCGAGAGGTTGTGGAAGTAGTAACCCCACTCGCCGAGCTGCACTGCCGTGAACACGCCGGCTTGGTCCATCGCGGCGAGCGCGGCTTCGTCTTCGCGCTTCAGCACGCAATTCCCGCCCTTGATCTGCATGTCGGCGCAACCGGGATAACACATGACCGGCCAGCCGACCGTGGCGAGG
>CAIKLQ010000616.1 GCA_903828255.1 uncultured Verrucomicrobiota bacterium | reverse complement strand
TCACCCGCCCCGAGAGAGCAGGACCGCTCCTGACAAAACGCACCCGCCTGTGCCCGCGCCGTCGGGCAGCGGAGCATCAGCAACTGAGTGACGGCGGGCGCAAAGATGTTGCGGCCGCCGGCGCGATGTTGCGCGGAGCAACCAGAGGCGCGGGTGCAGGCGGGATGAACACAACGGAATACCTCATCGGCGGATGCAGACAATCTGCCGACAGGAGCAAACTGATGAACCCATCTCTGATGATTTGAGATCCAAGATCCGAGGTCTTTTCCCTTCTCAGCCTTGCTGTAGGTGAATACTATTTACGCAAATGCTATGAAATGTGATCCCATTGAAATCTCCATTGCTGAGATCAAGACAACAGATTTCACACGCATCAAAAGAGGGGACTCGCTCCAAATCTTTGAATCAGATTTTCCCGAATGCCTGATAACCCGAAAAGGTAAGGTGCTGAACTGCGAATTAAGAGAGCATATCTACACGAAATATTGGATGCACAAGTTCCACGCGATGGTCTTCGCTGAGGCGATGGTGCGCGCAGTCCGCCGATTTATGTCAGAGGGCCAACCCCTTTCAAACCCGAGCATTGAAAATGACGACGAGCCACACATCTTCATCTCTTGGAACCTGCTGCTGCCCGCAGCAATTAATGGCGAACGTCTTGTTTCGGCAGTTCGTGAGTGTTGGGATTCAGTTTGGCAGCGTGCCAATAACATCCTGGAAGACTCCGAATCGGTTCTCATCTTAGGAAAAGACACAGGCCCTGGAATGAAACGTTTGAAGACAATCGCCGCTGTGCTCGAAGATTCTGGACATTACGTTTACATCATCAAAGACCAGCCTGACCGTTTGGGAGAGAGCATCATTCAGAAGGTCTTGCGTTACGCACTTTTGTCCCGCTTCGTAGTGATTGAGAACACCGAACCCTCTGGCCATCTCTATGAAGTGCCGCACGTTACGAAAATGGCAGAGTGCATTACCGCTATCCTCCAGGAAAAGGGAAAAGGATCAACTTGGATGTTTGAGGACGCGTATGGTAAATCCAAGGCTTGGAGGAAGTTTACCTACACATCGAAAGATTTAGCATCGACCGTTATCCAAGCAGCCGACTGGGCACATCGGGAGCTAGAAGCATTCGCCGACTATCAGCGTTCCGTTCTGCCCTGGATGAAGAAGAAGTGATGCCCATCAGGATAAAGGCGTCAGTTAGGTCGCACACAGATTTCATCGGCCCGCAATGCGAAAATGCACCATTCAAGTGCCAGTGAAAGTGCCAGTGAATGGGTCATGAATCAGTAATTGGTGAGTAGTTGATTGGTATTGGGTGCGTAATCGGTGGTGCTTGACAAACGTGCAGAAATGCCTGATTCTATTGGCGTTCGTTAGTTATGAGGCTGTTCGCCTCTGGTGGTGGGGTGGTAATTGCGGAGTAGTGGATTTTGAAAAAATCCCCTGAACCCGTTCGATTCCGACCCTCGCCTCCAATTTGAAGTGGCTGGTAGAGTTGAAGTTGGGAAGTCTGGCCGGTCCGGTGTGTATGGAATTGTGTATGAAATCAGTCAGTCAGGCACAAGTCCGTCACTAGGAAAGCATAAGGCCGCCAGAAGCCCCTAACAGGTCGGATCGGAGTTGTGGGAGGCTCGATAACAAAACGAGCCATGAAACAACGCTACACAGTTTTCCGACGCGAAAACGGAATCTACTACTCCCTCGACACCGTTACGAAGAAACGGAACAGCCTCAACACCACCGACCGCGAAGAAGCCAAGCGGTTCCTCAACGCCATCAACGAAGCCTGCAAGCAACCCGCGATCAATTTGCAGATCGCCCAGGTTTATTTGCAGCACAGCGACCCTAATTTCGCCAAGCGGACATGGCAGCACGTCATGGACGAGATGGGCCGGAACAAATCAGGCAGCACCAAAAAACGATGGGACGTGGCCATGAAGGACAAGGCGTTCGACCTGTTCCGTGACCTCGCTTTGATCAAAACGCAGGCTGAACATTTTTTTGATGCACTCCATCGTGGCACGGTTTCCACGAACGTATTTTTGCGGCGAGTGCAAAACTTCGCGCTCGATATGGATTGGATTCCGAAAGCCGTCATTCCCAAGCGGCAATGGCCCGCGATCCAGTTCAAGGACAAGCGCGCGATTACGTTGGTCGAACACCAAGCTATCGTCGAACGCGAGAAGAACCCGGAGCGGAAGAAGTTTTACGAACTGTGCTGGCATCTGGGCGGCAGTCAGGGCGACATCGCCTGTTTGAACGCCGAGGATGTTGATTGGGAAAACCGGACGATCAGCTTCACCCGGAAAAAGACGAAAGTCCCAGTGGTTTTTCATTTGGGTGAAGAAGCGTTGAACCTGCTGAATGATTTGCCAGGGGAAGGATTCTTGTTCCCTTACTTGGTGCGGGTCCGCGCCGGGGACCGGGCCACGGAATTCAAACAGCGTTGCCGGGGACTTAGAATTGAGGGCGTTTCGCTTCACAGCTATCGCTACGCATGGGCGGAACGCGCCAAGACTTGCGGCTATCCCGAACGCTTCGCGCAGGAGGCTTTGGGGCACAATTCAAAAGCAGTGCATCGCTCGTATGCAAAGCGAGCCAAGGTGAAATTGCCAAGCCTTGAGGAATACGAGAACAAAGCCGCTTCCTTGGCCTCAGCAACGAAGCAGTAGCCGAACTGGCGAAAACACGTTGATGCTCGGCAACTCCCAAATAAAGGAAACCGCGCTGGCCCGTGCGGGCGGTTGGCTGCGCTCATTTCGCTCCGCCAACCCACCGCACGCGCCGCGACGGTTTGGATCATGGCCGGTCCGTGCCGCTTCCCGTCGCGGCAGGCGGAGACGACTATGCGTTCGTTCCGCCTGCCGCGCCGTCCAGCCGCACCGACCGCTTTTGCACTTTTGACGATTCTATTCTGTTTGCACAACGAAGCATCAGACGCTGAGATATGAAAACGATGCAAAAGCCAAAAAACCTCTCAAGATATGGAGCCATTGCTGCTCAGCGGCATCAGTTACGACCCGCAATCCGCTGGGAGTTTTTGGAGCCAATCTGTTAAGCCTGTTGCCGGAGCGATGCGTTCATGTCTCGGCTTCTTGCGGTTGCTTGTCTGGCGATTTCATTTCAGTCACGACAATTTCGAGAATCACCGGCTGACCATCCGCAATCAAAGAGCGCTGGCTGCTTGGCAATTTTGTCAGGAGCGACAATTCCATCCGCTGCATTGCCGTCTCAATGCGGCGTAATGCCTGACCGTTCACCAAGACTTCGTGCGTCACGAAAACCAGCCGGAGAGTCTGGTCTTTGCCCTCGCGTTTGAGTTCGGCAAAGACGAATTCGTCGTGGGGCAGCAGCATCGAATGATCTGCCGAGATTTCAACGCGAACGCCGCGCGCTTGCGGTTCATTCGCCCAACATTCGGGTGATTTTGTGCTCATATCTTTGTTTGTTATGTTGACGTTGCCGGCGAGTGAGTGTCAGCCGGACGAAATTGTCGGCGGCGCAGCGACCGAATCGCAACATATAACCGTGCAGCCGATTCCAAAGGCGGCGGCTGTGACGAGGGACAAAGCCGGTCGCAAATTCCATTGCCAGCGGACGATGACCAGGGCGCGTGACATTTTCGCGGAGCTGCTGTTTGTCCGGCGTAAAGATGCGGATACCGCGCCGACCCCGCGAAATGGTCACATACCATTGCTGCGCGTTGGTTGCCGCTTTGATGGTCGAATCGGAAAACAAAACGTGATCCACGGTTTTGCCCTGCGAGCCGTAGGACGTAACCGCGTAGCCGGGCAGAAATTCCCGGAATGATTTGTCCAAGACCCGGCCATCGGCCAGTTCGACCGCCCCATCAGCGCGGACAGATTTGACCGCGACAAGCTCGCCATTTGTGACCCGGCCACCGGTCGCAAGTTTGCGATTGGCCTTGAGGTGCAGTCGGTCACCTGTTGAAAGAACAATTTCACGCGTTTGGCAAACCGTAATCCGGTCCAGCAATTTGTTCGACACGGTGATAAATTTTCCGTCCACCTCCACGAGAACGCCCAGCTTCACGATGCCGGCCAGTTTTCCCGTTGCGCCCGGTTTGGTTGTGCGGACTTTCTGGTTGAACACGACGACGGCTTCCGACGGATAAAACCGTTCGTCGCGCTTTTGTGCGTTCGTGAGGTCGAGTTTGTCGAGTGCCTGAATTGTCGTGTCATTTGCGCCGAGCAATCCTTTCGCCTTGAGCGCATCCCGCACGCGTGAGTTGACTCGATGAACTTCGGCCCACGTCTGTGAAACCACGACCGCCGAAGCATTTTGTTCCGCGAGCCGGACATATTCGTCGGCCAATTTGTCAGCCTGTTCGCCAAAGCCGCACTCGACGACTGCGCCCATTTTATCGAGGCGTTTGAACGATTCTACGAGTTTGCCCGCCGCTGCCGCTTCGACCGCGTTGCAATACTGCTGAATCCGGGCGCGTTCTGCGGCGCTGCGGGCGAGTGCCGGGTCTTGGCGACGAATCGTGTGCAATTCAACTGGCTTGATGCCGGAATGTCGCTCTATGGCGAGCAGCGCGTCCGATGCCTCGACCGCGCCGTGTTGCCGGGTGTCGCCCGACAAAATCACGCGGGCATTTCTTCCGCGAGCGAGACGCAGGAGTTCGAGCATTTGCCGGCCACCAAGTTGTCCGGCCTCGTCCACGACAATCAACGCGCCGGAGACAAGTTCACGCTTGAGCAGAAAACTTGCGATTGTTGACGGCGACGGAAGCCCGGCTTTTTCCATGTCCACGACTTGCTGGCGCTGCGGCGCGAGCACAACCACTCGCCGCCCGGCTTGCTGAACCTGCTCGACCAGATCACGCAGGACGAAACTTTTACCCGTGCCTGCGCCGCCACGGAAAATTGCAATTCTGTCAGCTGAGCCGAGCAGGGCATCAAGTGCTTTGCGCTGCTCATCATCCAACTTTGGATTCAGCGGCTGTGGATTCACCACCAAAGTATGACAGTCGGCAACGCCCTGTTTCGCGGTCTGAACGATTTCCCATTCGCGGAGCAGAACTTCACGTAGGGTCACTTCGCCTGGCCGCGCTTCGTCCCGGATGTAGCCGCGCCGCTGGGTGAATTCCTTGAGTTCGGAGACCGAGAAGCTTTCGCCGCGCGCCCGGCCCAATGCCTCCTGCCACACCTGACACTCCAGCACGACCGAGTTTCGGTCGAACAAATGTTCCTCCGCCCACTGAACCGCTTCACCAACACCGATGCGCTTTTCCTCTTTCGCGTCATTCTTCGGCTGTTCTAAAAGCTGGCGCAACGAGGCCCGCTCGGATTTGCTCAACTGCGCCTCCCACAGTTGCCGCAGTTCGTCACGGCTCAAATCTTTCTGTTTCCGGGTTCGCTTTTCCGTGGCGAGCTTCGCGCGAAGTTCCGCGATGTTCGCACCACCGAGTTCCGGGTGTTCTGCCAGCAGTCGCGCCAAAGCTGCATCAATTTCCGCATCTCGCTTGGAAAAACGCCTGCAAATTTCCTCAGACACTCCTTCGATTTCAAAATCGCCTCGTGGCCGGTTGCGAATTCGATACCCGAATGCCTTCAAGTCGCGGGCGAACTCGTGGTAATAGATGTTCTCTGCGAATTTTCTCGCCCGCAGCAGTTCGTAATTCTCAAGCGCTTTCCACCGGTTTTCCACGGCATCAAAAGTCGCGTTGAACACGATGCAATGAGTGTGCAAATGAGGGTCGAGGGCGCGGGAGGTGTCATGGGTGAATTGCGCGGCGACGAAATTCCCGGTGAGCCGTTCGCTTCGCACGCCACCAATGCGAACACGAGTTGCCGCGAAAGCCTCGAAATCCTTCAAAGCTGCCTGCACCGCACGCGCGTGAGCCTCGAAAATCCGCTCGTCATTGCCGAGGAAACCTACGAGGGACACCGATTTCGGGGGCGAAAATGAGAAATCGTAGAATATCCGCCGATTGCTCGTGTTTTTGTCGCCTTCAGTCCGCGTCGTGTTCTGGCGCTGAGTCAGCTTCTCGCCTGTGCCCGGATGCTGATTCTCGCACAACCGCAGAAAATCATCGGCGCGGACTTTTCCGGCCAATCCAAGCCGCTCCGCCCCCAAGCCAACCCATTCGCCAGCCACGCGCTGCCCTTCGTCGTAGTAATCGCCGACGCAGAGGTGTTCCTCGAAGTATTCGCGCGCGTTCTTCAGGTTGTATTGCGTCTTGGCCGTAACCACAACCCGGACACTACACGGACTGCGCGCGGCCTTTGTGTGCCTGACACACCATTGCCCCCTCGGATTTTGATGAACTACCTCCATGAGCACGACCGCGACTCTGAAGCCGGGCAACCAACTGTGGGGCATTTACCACACCGACCGGGAATATGCCCGCGTGATGGGTGATCCACTTCGCACCGTGGTTGAAGCTCCCACCAAGCTCGCAGCCGAGGAAGAAGCCGCCCGACTTGGTTTCAGTGAACCGTGGGCGCATCCGGTCGCGGCAACTGAATTGAGACGGGCACAATGGCTTCCCAAACGCCGACCAGGACACCGGCAAGAACTCACGCACAAGCCATCTCACGGCATCCGCATCTGAACATCTGATTATGCAAACTCCATCCACAGCCCAAATCCGCACCGCCATCGAGGTGCTGAAAAAACTTGGCGAACACATCAATCACAACGCCGTCAACACGATGATCGAATCGTCCGACTCACAGCTTCACGACCGACAACCTGGCCGCATTGAAGCCCGGACGATTGAACAAACCACACGCATCGAAACTGTCGCCGCGCAATTGGAGTCCTGGCGTAACGAAATGCTGCAACAGGGGAGGCAGTGTGTTTCTCATCATGTTTAAGACAGGACAAGCCTTACTCCTTCGCCAGCGAAGGGTTTTGCGTCCGCGAAGTGGACGCGGTTTGGACGCGAGTTGTCCGCGCCATTGCCCGGCCAGCCGGCCGTGGCCGTGTCCAGTCCGTGACCGCGGCCAGTCCGAAACCAGTCCGCATCCGCTCCGTGCCCGTGACCGTGGACAGTCCGTAACCGTGTCCTGGCCATGCCCGCATACGCGTCCGCAGTCAGTCCTTGTCCGCGTCCGTGTCCGGGCCGCGAATGTCCGCACCCAGCCCGTGTCCTCGAACTATTCGTGTCCGCGTCCAGTCCGCAGCCGCGCACAGACCACGACCTTATCCAGTCCGTGTTCGCGGACAGTCTGCGACCGCGTTGAATCCGCCACATGTCCGGGTCACGGTTGCATCGCGTCCGCACTACGGACGATTCATCTCCAGACATTATCCGCGCATGTCCGCATTTGATCCAAACGATGTCCGCAAAGCGGTGTCGGAATTTACGCCGCGTCACCAACAGAAGTTCGAGAACTTGCTGCCGGCCAAGGATGTCATTGTCGAGTTGCGGCAGAGAAGGGCTTCGTTCCGCGCCATCGCTGAATTGCTCACACAACACTGTCTGCCAGCGGGCAAGACGGCCATCGCTGATTTCTGTCACGAAGTGCTGGGCGAAACCATTCGGCCACACCGCCGCACTCCCAAGAAACGGCTTCCCGCCGTCGAACCCCAAGGTGAAACCAAGTTCGTTCTTCCTGCGCCAGCCACCTCTGCGCCCGGCGAGCCTCCCAACCCCGAGGCTGCCGCAGATCGTCCACGCGGACCGCGAATAGCCCAAATCCGCAAACTCACCCCGCAAAACAATGAAAAGACTGATTCTCATCCTTAACGGCAAAGGCGGCGTTGGCAAAAGCTTCTTTGCCGTCAACTTCGTCCAGTATCTCAAAGACAAGGGCATTGCCCATGTCGCGATTGACAGCGACAACGAGAACTCGACCTTGAAACGGTTTCATCCCGACACCCGCTTCCTAGACTTGTCCAAACGACGCGCTCTCGACGGCATTTTTGCCGCGTTGGAAAAGGCAAATCTTGTCGTGATGGACTGCCGTGCCGCATCCACCGACCTGTTCATTGAATTCTTCGCCGAGATTGACCTGTTCGCCGTTCTGTCCGCACTCGGCGCGAAGCTCACGCTCGTGATGCCGGTTAACCACGAGTCGGACAGCGTGGAACAAATCCAGCGGCTCACCGACGAGTTTGCAGACAAGTGCGGCTACGTCGTCGTCCGCAATGCCGCGCACAGCGACAGTTTCACAATCTTTGAAACGTGTGAGGTTCGTGCGCTGCTCAAAGACAAGTTCGGCGCGCGGGAAATCGGCATGAGCCGGATGCAGGACTGGCTGGTAGAGGCGCTTAACGCCGAGAATCTGACCATCACAGCGGCGGCGAAACATCCCGCGTTCAGCCTGCTCGACAGGCAACGACTCCAAACGTGGCAGCGCAGGTTTTACGCTGAAGTCGAAACTGCCGCCAACCAGCTACTGCCTTCAAAGTAATGTCCAAACCAAGCACAGAACAGCCTGACTTCGACGAGGAATTCACCAAGGCCGTTGCCGAGTGGCGCGATAAACATCGGCTGCGAGAGGACGACGCGGTGACGTTGCTTGTCGAATTGTTCCGAATCCACCAGCAGCATTGGGATCAGATTCGACGCCGGGAAATTCCCGCGTTTGGCGAGTTTCGTGCGGACATCGGCAAGATCGCCGACGCCGCGCGGACATTTCAGGTTCAATCATCCGCTTTGCTGGAGGCGCTGCGAAACCAGCCACCGGCTCACCGCGCCGCAAGAATCACCCGCGCCGCCGCGATCTTCGCCACGCTCGCCGCACTGCTGGCCGGTTATCTCATCGGGAGGGTGTGGCCATGAAATTCGATCTCGTGCCGTTCAGCCCGATAATGCCGCCAGACCTCATGCTCGCGTTGAGACATCCGCAACACTTCTTGGTAGCTGGTGGGATTCTTCTGGCACTCATCGCAGCTTGGCTATTATTCGTCCCTCGAAACCGCAATAGTTGCGTCGCGCGACTCGGTGGTTTGAAATGGAAGCGAAACCAGTTTTGCCGCGGCTGGCTCATCACGGGCGACACCGGCTCTGGCAAAACCAGTTCCGGCATCAACCAACTGGCGCATCAAGTGTTTCAAAACGAATCGAAATGGGGCGGACTGTGCGTTGATGAGAAAGGCGTATATTGGGAAACACTGGCCGCAATGGCTCGTCACTATGGACGCGAATGCGATTTGATCCATCTGCAAATCCGAGCCGACGACAAAGACGCACAGTGGACGCCGCCGAATCGCTACAACCTGACTGGCGACCGCAGTATTCCGTTCTCCACCTACGCCAAGTTCATCGTGGACACAGCCACGAGTCTCGGCCAGGGCGGAGACAAAGGTTTCTTCAAAAGCCAGGCACAGACGCACATTGCGCACGCACTCGAAATGCTGTTTGAATTGAATCGCCCCGTGACTTTGCTCGACGCGTATGAACTATTGTCCAATCGCGACCTGCTTGAAGAAGAAATGCAGAATCTCGAAAACCTCCTCGAAACACCACGCCGTGCCGCCGTTTACGCCCACTTTGCCGACCGTTTCCTCACCCAACCCGCCGAGCAATTTGGCGGTGTTCGTGAAACCATTGGCAACTACCTGCAATACTTCCTGACCCCCGAAGTCGTTGAGGTGTTTTGCACCGGCGAAAGCACTTTTGACTTTTCGGCGATTGACCAAGGCAAAATCATCCTCACGACGATGCCCCAGAAATTTCAAACCGAACGGCGTTATGTGAACACATTCCTGAAGCTGCTTTATTACAATCACGCCTTGCGCCGATTCGACAAATCCAAGGCCAACCGCGCGAAAGACAATTTACTCATCCTCTGGGCGGACGAAGCGCAGCGGTTTATGACAGCCAGCGAAGACGGCACGAGTGATTACAATTGTGTGGACGTGATCCGCGAAGCAGGCGCAACGGTTGTCGCCGCAGCGCAAAGCACAACTTCGCTCGTGCCACCATTGGGCAACGACAAAGCTAAAGTGCTGATCTTAAATCTCCGCAACCGCCTCATCTTTCGTGCCGCCGATGAAGCGGATGCCGTCCAAGCCGCCGACTTCATCGGCAAAAAGCGCGTCGTAAAACGCTCCTGGGGATTTAGCGCCGGCAAGCGCAACGTGAACTACTCCGAAACCGAGGAACACAAAATCAAACCGCACAAACTCCGCAATCTCCGCGACCACGAGTGCGTGCTCGTCCACTGCGAACGCGGCTTCCGGCGCGTGACCCTGCCGCCACTGGAGTCGGACGGGACGACTGCGAAATGGTTCAGTCGCTGGCGGAGGATTATCTGACGAAACGCAAGTCAGGCCGCACCGTAGCGCTTGATACTTTCGTGGAGTGTTTTCTTGATGGAATCAACAAGCTCAACCGGGGCAAGGGCTTTTGCGTGATCTCCCCAACTCAAAATCCACCGCGATATTTCGACTATGCTCGTGAGCGTGAGTTTGAGTTCGATTTCGTCATTGGCCAGTTGTTGAATCTCTTGCGAATGATGCCAATGACGCTCCTGCACCAGGCGCGCCGCGAACGAACTGAACCAAATCCGAATCTCAATCGGTTTATCCCCTGAGAATACGCCGAAACTGCCCTTAAAAAACTTGTCTGCCGAAAAATGCTTCGGACGGGAGAATGTAGTTTCAAGCACGTGCAGCGACTGCATTCTTCCGAGGACAAACCGTCGCACTTCCTTGCGCAGCGTATCGTGGCCAAGAACATACCACTGGTAATTGACGCAAGTCAGGTGATAGGGCCGGAGATTTCGAGTTTCAAAGTGTTTTGCTCCCAGCTTGCAGTAGTCGAAAACCACTTCGCGGCTGTGTTGCACCGCAAAGCTCAAGTCTTTGAATATTCTGATGTCCACCGGGTTCGTCTCGATATTCCGAAACGAGATGGCTGAGTCCAAATCGCCCCAAGCCACGGAGAACTGCCCTTTTAATCCCTCCATCAGCTTTTCACACGCAACCCGAAGCGGCTGCTCAAAGGGAGTTCCTCGATACTGCGCCATCGCTCTTTGAGCCACGAACAAGGCCACAATTTCACCCTCCGAAATCTGGAGAAGCGGAAAGTCCGCCAACTTTTCGGTGAGATAATAGCCGTGTCGGGAGAAATCGTATTCAATCGGCATTCCCTCACGATTTTGCATGAAGGTAATGTCCCGCTGAATCGTTCTGGTGGTCCAACCAAGCTCCGCTGCCAGAACCGGCCTGCTTGGGTAATCGCCTTTCTGAATCCGACGAACAATGGCGTGCATCCGTTCCACTTGAGGCCGCGTGGCGATTGCCTGAATTATTTTCGACTTTTTTTTCACAGGGACAGCGGATGTCTCAGTCACCAGCGTATTCTTCCACCGAAAGATTAAAAAGTGCTTTCTTCTGCGAGTCGCACGAGGAAGCGAGAACAAACGAAACATCATCATGAAGATCAATCAACATGTAGTCAAAAGAACGGGTGGATGGGCAGTGGTTGGCGAAGGCAACAGCCGCGACACATCAGTTCATCCGACGCAGCACCAAGCCGTTGAACGGGCTCGCGAAATTGCGCAAAACCAACGCAGTGAAGTCGTCATCCACGGCGAGGACGGAAAAATTCGAGACAAAAACAGCTACGGGAACGACCCGTTTCCTCCGAGGGGCTAACACTCAGGCATTCAATGAGCATGGAACAGAAGGACGTTTACATCTGCTACAACGGAGCGGACCTCGATTGGGTCAAGCGTCTGGTCGAGCAAATCGAGTCGGAAACCATTGACGGAAACGAGGCATCGCGCCACCTGACGGCGTTCTTCGATAAATGGGACATCGCCCCCGGACAAAGCCTGATTGATCGGATGAACGAAGGCATGAAGTCCGCGCGGCATGTCATCGCGGTGCTGTCGCCTGAATTCCTCAAAGCCGACTGGCCACGTTTTGAGTGGAAGCACATCGTCGCTCAAGACCCAAACAATTCTCAAGGACGCCTCATTCCAATCCTGCTTCGGGATCGAAGCGCGGATGGCGGAGAACGCATTGATTTGTGCGCCCCATTCCGTGACCTGCGATACATTGATTGCCGCAAGCCCGGCGAATTCAAAAGAGGTTTCGTCGAGTTGATTCGCCGGGTTCGGAATCTGCCGCAGGAGCGGGGGCGCAGGCTTCCGCCGCTGGCTGCGAGCGCTCCGATTCTACCCGTCACAGCGCAACCTGAAGTTTCCTGGTTGCCGGACAACGTGGCGGATCTGTTGCTTTCAAACTTGTTCCCCGTGGTTGCGCTCCCCAGCCAGATTTGGAGCGCCGCCACAAAATTCCGGGAAAAGAAGGAGGTTTGGGAAGTCGTTTCCAAGGCCGAGCCGTTTATCTTGCGCGACAAGCGCCTCTACACCTTTGCCAACCTCAGCGCACCTGAAACCCGACTGATAGAGGCGGTTGACGCTAACACCATCGGAAAGCCTGAATCCCGCCACGACTGGTTCATTCGTGACGACCGGACCACCTGGCTCATGGCCCTGCTGAATTCGAGCTTGTCCAAGCACCTTTGGTTGCAGCACATCAAGCAGGACGGCAAAGGGCGTTTCTTCTTCACTCCCGGCAAGGACAACACCGAACGGAAGTGGCAAATGCGGGAGGGGCGAGCTAGGACGGTTGCTGCCAAGAAGGAAAACCCAGCCACGTTGACCAGTTTTTGGGTTCATCATGCCGCGCGCATCAAATTCAAACGGGTGGGTGAAAAGCTCTTTCTGTCGGTCGAACCGCTTTATCTTTTTACCAGTGACGGCAGTCTGACAGTTGCTGGAAAGAACGCGGGCAAACTTTCGCTGCTTTGGGGCGGTCGGCAACAAAATCCAGATGTCTTGCGGAATCTTCTGTTCTGGGGCGCAGTCCTCGCAGAAAACGAAAAAACCATCAGGATCAGGACGGGCGACAAGCCGATTATCCTCAGTCCCATTCCAGCATCGGCCCAATTGGATCGCGGCGTCGCTTTTGACGAAATCAGAATCAAGGCGCTATTGGCACAAGATGACGCTGACCTTGAAAAAGCTGCCATTGAAATTCAAACCGACGGCAAAGACGCCGACAAAGGAGACGAAGAAGATGACGACACCTCGTTTGAGTAAGCCGACGCACCGGTCGCATTCGCACCAAAGAGATGGGCACGGTAAACCAAGATTTCTCGATGAATTGATCCGCACCAATCCGTCTGCTTTCAGCGCGTTTTATCTGGAAGAGCCCAAGCTCGTTTTTGGCGAAGGCTCATTATCCGTTGATCCGAAAACCGGGCTCGAAAGCCACGGGCCGTTTGGCTGGCAGGGTGCGACCATCAAAACAATACGCTTTGGGGTGATTGGCACGGGTGACGGCATTCAGACCTTTCTCAATTTTCTCCAAAAATGTCAGTCGCGAATTTCCGCCGGTTTCAACACGCGCGGGAAGCCGCTTGATCCGCATTGTTTCCCCGATTTCCCCGGCTGCTCCCCCGACCACACATTCCGTGCATCCTTTGTCGCAGATAATCCGTCCCACTTGAAAGTCATCCACGAGGAACTTTTTGAGCGAGCGGCGGCGGAGCACAAAGAACAGTCACGAATCGAGGCCGTCGTGCAACTTGTCGTTGACCAACTATCTGCCTTGCAAGATTTGAGTCCGACGCCTGATGTCGTTGTTCTGGTGATGCCGCCCTCGGTTGAGGTCGCGTGCGCTGCCATCGGTGATGTATTCGCACGCCAGCGAGTCCGCCTGTCGCCGCAGCAACGATTCCAGCGCTCATTGGAGCGCGAAGCAGCCGCGACCGGGCAGACGGTTCTCGGGCTGGACTTCGATACAACAGATCAGACGGATTCATCTTCGCTCAACGGCTTCTTCAACATCCATCACGCGCTGAAAGCCCATGCCATGCGAACTGGCTTCACAACCCAGGTGGTGTGGGAAAGCACCCTGAAGGACTCAAACCCAGCCTCCGTAGCCTGGAATCTTTTCACCGCGCTTTATTACAAAGCCGGAAACAATCCGTGGCGACTGCAATCGCTGCCAGACAACACCTGTTACGTCGGCGTTTCGTTCTTCAAGGAAAGCCCGCGCATCGGAGCGGACATGCAAACCAGCTTGGCGCAGGTATTCGGTGCGGGCGAAGGCATTGTGCTCAAGGGCGAAAAAGCTGTGTTCAACAAAGAGCGCGACCGTAAACCTCATCTCAGCGAGGACGGGGCGGAGAAACTTCTCACGCGCGCCATCCAGTCCTACACGCTTCAGCACAATGCGCCGCCCAAGCGCGTTGTCGTCCACAAGACTTCCCGTTACTGGCCGGAAGAACTGCGGGGAATGCGAAAGGCGCTTGCGGGAATCTACCACTACGATTTTCTCGCATTGGAATCGCGGGAGACTCGTTTTATGCGGGTGGGCAAAAGGCCTCCGCTGCGAGGAACGGTGATTCATCTCGGGCGGCGGAATTATCTCGTTTATTGCAATGGCTACATTCCCTACCTGAGAAGCTATCCGGGGAAACGCATTCCTCGCCCCTTGGAGGTGATCGAACATCACGGTGATTCCCCGGCGGTAACGGTCTGCCAGGAGATTCTCGCCCTGACCAAGCTCAATTGGAATAGCTGTGCCTTCGGGAGTGGCATTCCCATCACCATCCGATTCGCGCGCGATGTGGGGAAAATTCTGACGGAAATTCCAAAAGACGTTCAGCCCGGAACGAAATACAAATTCTACATGTAACTTTCACTGTCGCTGTGTCCGCCGCGCGGTTTGCTTCGATCCTGCCTGTTTCGATTCGTAACCCGCGTGCTTGTCACGACCGTGCATTGGCAGCGTGCCGCATGACAGCGTGTTTCCCTCTATGGACTGCGCCAAGCATTGCTCTTCATGGCGATTCGCCAGCGCATCGCTTTCGCCAACTCCTTTGGGATGGCGCAAGACCGATTTTCTTAGCATCATACGCGCCATGTCGCGCATTTCGTCCCGGGAATTTGAAACCGTTCCGCCCGAACCAGCCGCGCTTGTCGAATCACTGCGCGCGTTTGGGTATGACCTGGCGACTGCTTTGGCCGACCTCGCCGACAACAGCCTATTTCATCATTCGCGGCATCTGACCGTTCACTTTCACTGGGCCGGGGAGAATTCCGCCATCGCCCTGGCCGACGACGGCGACGGAATGGACGAACCAACGCTCATTAACGCGATGCGGCTTGGCAGCCGCAATCCACGGGAAACCCGCGACCCTGGTGACTTCGGGCGGTTTGGTTTGGGGCTTAAGACTGCTTCGTTTTCCCAATGTCGCCGGGTCACGGTTTTTACAAAACAGCAGCGCCATGATACCCTGATTCGTTGCTGGGATCTTGACCACATCGCCGAGACGGATGAGTGGCAACTTCTCCGAACCCCGTCGCCTCTTGCCGCCAAATTGGCGGCAAAGCTTGCCGACTCGAAGCAGGGAACAGTCGTGGTTTGGGAAAAACTTGATCGGCTCACCGCCGGCACGACCACTGAGAACGACGCAGACGAGGATGCGTTTCTCCGGCGCGCAGAACAAGTGGGGGATCATTTTGCGGCCGTATTCCACCGCCTGATGAGCGGCAAACATGGCGTCAACTTTTCACTCAACGGCAAAACTATTCCGCCTTGGGATCCATTTCTCTCCGAGGAAGCCGCCACCCAGCGGTTTCAGCCGGAGAAACTTCGTTTTCAGGGGCACATCGTTGAGGTTGAGCCGTTCGTTCTGCCTCACCTTTCCAAGTTGGATGCCGCGGCGCATCGCACTGCGGCTGGATTGAGGGGATGGAATGCACACCAGGGATTCTATATTTACCGCAACCGCCGGCTGCTCGTGCCGGGTGACTGGCTCGGCATCAAAGGCTGGCGACAAGAGGAACATTACAAGCTCGCCCGCATCCGTGTGGACCTGCCCAACGCGCTGGATCACGAGTGGGAAATTGACGTGACCAAGTCCCGCGCCAGGCCGCCCGAAAAACTCCGGCGCGAACTGGTTCGCATCGGAGAACACACGCGCAGTGTGGCAAAGCGTGTTTATTCGCATCGCGGTGCGAAGCTCATTCCTGCCGAGGGACAGGAGCGGGTGTTTCTGTGGGAGCAAACCGCGAAACACAATCAGGTGTTCTACCGCGTCAACCGCGATCACCCACTTGTGAAACTGGTTCGTGCGGCTTGCGCGGACGTCCCGAAATTCAGTGCCTTGCTCCGGCTCATCGAGGAGACAATCCCGGTCCCGCTCATCACCATCACAGATCGGGAGAAGCCTGACCAGACCGTCGGCCCGTTTGAAGCATCCAAAGAATCGGAAATTCTCGAAGTCATGCGCCAGGTTTTTGCTTCACTCCGCGCCAGCGGAATGTCGCGCAAGGATGCGCTCTTGAGGCTGGCCCATTTCGAGCCGTTTCCGCGTTTTCCAGAACTGCTTCAAACCATCCAGGAGGAGGACGAAAGATGAGCGATGCTTTCAACCATGCCCGCTCGCTCGCGGTAACGCTCTTGAATTTGCAGCCCGTCCGAACGCCAGAAGTGATCAGGGCGCAGGTTGCGCTCGCGGTGCAGACGACTCGCGCCGCCGGCATGGGCGAAGTTGATGCCGCCGCACTCGTTGCCCAACTCATGCACGAGGCGAACGTGTATGTCCCCGATGCCACGTTGATGGAAGACCCAACCGATCATATCGAGTGGCTTCCAACCCGGCGCGGCAGCATCGAGTGGAAATTCTGGAGCCGCTACAAGGCCTTTCTTGAGCAGGAGAAGAAACTGCCGGAACCGGTGGTCAGTTCGTTGGGCAAACTCACCGACGAAATTCTTGGCAAACTGGAACAGCCCGAACGCAACCCGCCTTGGGATTGTCGCGGAATGGTAGTCGGCAGCGTGCAATCAGGCAAAACGGCCAACTACTGCGGCCTGATTTGCAAAGCCGTTGATGCCGGCTACCGCCTCATCGTTGTGCTCGCCGGGATGCACAACAATCTTCGCAGCCAGACCCAATACCGTTTGGACGAGGGTGTTCTTGGGCGCGACAGTCAGAAGGACCGGCAGCTTAACCAGGCAACGAGCCTGATTGGAGTTGGTAAACTTTTCGGCCAGTTGCTTCCGGTTCACACGCTCACGAGTAGTTTGGATGACGGTGATTTTCGCGCGCCCAAAGCAGATACCGGCGTCACCATTGGCGGTGACCCTGTCATACTCGTGGTCAAAAAGAACGGAAGTGTTCTGCGCAACCTGCTTCGCTGGGTTCTTCATGTGCGAGGCGAGGAAGTTCCTGACGGGAAAGGCAAAATTATTCGTGGTGTGCCACTCCTTGTGATTGACGACGAGGCGGACAACGCCTCCATCAACACGAAAGACCGGAAAGGAAAACAGGCCGACGATGACGACGTGACCGCAATCAACGGTCGCATCCGCGAACTGCTTGATGCCTTCGAGAAAAGCGCCTACGTCGGCTACACGGCCACCCCATTTGCGAACATCTTCATCAACCCGGACGCGGAAACTCCGAAGCACGGCGAAGATTTATTTCCTCGCAGCTTTATTCTTAATGTGTCGCCACCGTCGAATTACGTCAGCCCGTCGCGGGTGTTTGGGCTCGATGGCGATCCCGATTCAGGCATTGAGCCGAAGCAAGAATTGCCCTTGTTCCGGTTGGTGGACGACAATGAGGATGTCTTTCCGCCGAAGCACAAGAAAGACCTTCCCGTTGACGAATTGCCAGACTCGCTGTTGCGCGCATTGCATTGCTTCGTGCTGGTTTGTGCGGCCCGCCGGGCGCGCGGCCAGACGGATGTTCACAACTCCATGCTCGTCCACGTCACCCGATTTGTGGATGTGCAACATCAGGTCGCGCAACTCGTCCAGCAACAAGTGGACTCGATTCGTCGGCGGCTCGCCATCGGCGAAGGCGAGCGTCGCCAGACATTGCTCTCGGAATTGCAAAAGCTCTGGCAGGATGAGTTTGAACCCACCAGCGCGCATATCCGGGCGATGTCGTCCGATGAAAATCTTCCCGCAGTAACTTGGTCGCAGGTTGCCGCTGAATTGTCCGAAGCCGCCGGCCGGATTGAAGTGAAGGAAATCAATGGTCACGCCACGGATGCCCTGGACTACGTTGCGCACCGGCAGGGTTTCAATGTTGTGGCCGTAGGCGGCGACAAACTCTCTCGCGGTCTGACGTTGGAGGGGCTTTCGGTCAGTTATTTCCTACGCGCCACGCAGATGTATGACACGCTCATGCAAATGGGCCGTTGGTTCGGCTATCGGCCCGGCTATCTCGATCTTTGCCGCCTGTTCACCACGGAAGACCTGCGGCGCTGGTATCGGCACATTGCGCTGGCCGAGGTGGAATTGCGCCGCGAGTTTGACCGGATGAAGGCGGCAGGTCTGACACCGCGCCGCTACGGATTGCGCGTGCGCGAACATCCCGGCGGATTGCTGGTGACGGCGATGAATAAGATGTCGCACGCCCGAACGCAACGGCTTTCCTACGCCGGCCAGCTTGTGCAAACCGCCCACTTTGTCACCGCATCGAAAATCGTCCGCGATAATGCAGACTGCGTCACCCGGTTTCTTGACGGGCTGGGCGGACGCGGCGCAGCCAAGGAAGTGTCCGCTGCCTGGCTTTGGAAAAATGTGAACCCCACGCAGTTGCTTGACGGATTGCTTCGCGATTTCTCCGTTGCCTCCGAAGGATGGCGATTGCAGAAGCCGGAGTTGATGGAATTCATCCGGCGGCAGGCTGGCGCGGGCGAATTGACAAACTGGACCGTGGCGTTGGTGAACACCGACGGCAAAGCTGGCACGTTTCCGATTGCTGGCTGCAATCCTGGGATAGCCGAACGCAAACCCGAGGAAGGCTCTTGGTTGCCCAGTGGAACGCCAACAACCTATGTATCGCGGAACGCGAACATTCAAAGTCCGTCACACCAAGCCCTCGACTTGGCCGAGATTCTTTTGGACGAATCCGTGCTCGCAGAATTGTTTGCCAAGAGAGCCGTGGAAGGTGGTGGTCCGCTTTTTACTCCGCCGGAAGAAGCACTATTGCAGCAATGTTGCGCGGAACAAACCACCCTTGCCGTTACCGCCGAGCGGTTGACCGCGTTACGCAAACCACCCGTCGAGGGCGAAACGAAGCGCGCACGCATCAACGGTGAAGTTGCGCGCCATCTCCGCCCAAGAACCCACGGCCTGCTGTTGATCTACCCGCTTTTGCCGACTGAAAACCGCTGGCCGGTGAGCGAACCGCCATTCATGGGGCTGGCTTTCAGCTTCCCGTCGAGTCACACGGCACGCGCTGTGGATTACAAGGTCAACAAGGTGTGGCAGGCCACTTTCCAGGACGAAGACTATGCAGATTGACGATCTATGGAAGGCGCTTGAGGCTGACGCCGCCACCGGCAAGACCGGCGGCAGCGGATGGCTTTTGCG
Source organism: uncultured Verrucomicrobiota bacterium (assembly GCA_903828255.1). Taxonomy (GTDB): domain Bacteria; phylum Verrucomicrobiota; class Verrucomicrobiia; order Limisphaerales; family JADLHS01; genus CAIKLQ01. Next base: position 19,456 of record CAIKLQ010000616.1, on the reverse strand, counting down.
CTTGGCGCAGCCTGCTGCGGGCTGCCCGCTGTATGTCGGGCTGGAACTCGCATCCCGCCGTCGCGCCATGTTGCTGCGACTGCCGTCGGCTTCCGTGCCGACACGCCGGCATTGGCCGCGTTGCAAGGGGCTTGAACCTTTGGCCGTGACCGTTGGCGGTAGCGCCCACTTCGGCGTTGCCTTGAAGGAAGCTCGTTTCGCTGATGTGTTCACCGCGCTTGCGGAGGATTTGGTTCGGCGCGTTGCCGAAGCTGCTGATTCTGCTGCACAGTCCCGCGCGTTTCTCGGCCAGCTCGCGCGCTGGCAAAAATTCCTCTCCTCCTCGTTCGACGGCCTGAGCGAGGAATCGCAACGCGGACTTTGGGGCGAACTCCACTTTCTCCGGGAGCATTTGATTCCGAAGATTGGCGCATCCGCCGTGCATGGTTGGAAGGGTAGCGAGCGGGCGCACCAGGATTTTCAGTTCGAGGGCAGCGCGGTCGAGGTGAAAACCACGCTCGCAAAACAGCCACAGGTTGTGCGTATCACCAGTGAACGCCAACTCGACGCCAGCGCCTGGGCTGCGTTGTTCCTGAATGTTGTCGCGCTCGACGTTCGCGACGGCGGCGGCGAGACGTTGCCGGACATGGTTGCGTCGGTGCGGTCCAAGTTGGCGGCTGACGCGGCGGCACTTGAGCAGTTCGAGGACGAACTGCTCACCATTGGCTATCACGATGCACACGCCGCGCGCTACGCGGAGCGCGGCTACACGGTTCGCGCCGTCGGATTTTTCAAGGTCGGCCCGAAGTTCCCAAGTTTGGTGGAGGCGGACATGCCCGCAGGCGTTGGCGATGCAAATTATGCATTGAGCGTGGCCGCATGTGAACCGTATCGCGTCACACCCGCCAACGTGGAGTCTGCGCTCGCAGCCAGCCCGCAGCCCAATTTCAAGAGGAAGAACAATGCCTGAGTTGGATCAATTCGCCCAAGACTTGCACCAGGAGGTGCTCGTCAAATGTGCAGACGACGCTTCGCCACAGATGCGCGAGGACGCTTTGACTGAATGTGTCCTTGAACGTCTCGCCGAGCACAACGAAGCCGACAACGCAGAAATAATCCGCCCCAGCCTGCGATGGGAGTCGCGCGGGAGATTTCCCGCAGCCAAGATCAATGCTTGGGCATTGTCTGGAGACGGCGCGACGTTGGATTTGTTCGTGACGCTGTATCATGGCACTGGCGAATCAGACACTGTCTCGAAGCCTGACGTGGCCAGGAATTTTGGCTTGGTGCGCGGATTTCTCCGCCGTGCCATGGACGGCTTCTACACGCAGTTGGAAGAGTCTCACGACGCATTTGAGGCAGCACGACAAATCCACGAAGCGAAGGAGAATCTTGCCACGGTGCGTCTTTTTCTCCTCACCGACGGCGTTGTCGGCACACGCGCGGCGGACGTGGAGGAGGAACAGTTGCCGGGGCTGGAATTGCGCTATGTGCTGTGGGACTTGGAGAAATTGAGCCGGTTGCAAGTCGGGCAGCGCGAAATCATTGAACTGGATTTTGCGAAAAATTATGGCGGCGCAATTTCCTGTATCGCCACGAAAGCTGCGAAGAACGAATATCGAACCTTCCTCGCGTTTCTTCCCGCACCATTACTGGCGAAAATCTATGGCGAGCACGGACAGCGATTGCTGGAACGCAACGTGCGCGCGTTTCTTCAGGCCAAAGGCAAGGTCAACAAGGGTCTTCAGCAGACGTTGCGCGAAGAGCCGCATCGTTTTCTCGCATACAACAACGGTCTCTGTTGCACCGCCGCCGAGATTGATGTGGAAAGCGGCAAGAACGGTCATGCGACTCTGAAAAGCGTTAAGGATTTTCAGATCGTGAACGGCGGGCAGACCACGGCGAGCATCTTTCACGCGTGGAAAAAGGAACGCACGGATATTTCCGACGTCGTAGTGCAGGTCAAGCTTACCGTCCTGACTGACCCCGCAAAAGTGGCGGACATTGTCCCGCTCATATCCCGATACGCAAACAGTCAGAACAAGGTGAACACGGCGGACTTTTCCGCCAACGGGAAATTTCATCACCAGCTTGAACAACTCTCCCGCACTGTCTGGACAATGCCGGTAAGCGGCATGGAGCGCGGAACCCACTGGTATTACGAGCGTGCGCGCGGTTCATATCTTGATGACAAGGCCCGCCAGGGCACACCGGCGCGGATACGTGAGTGGGAACGGCAGAATCCGCCCCACCAAAAGTTTACCAAAACCGACCTCGCAAAGTTTGAACACTCATGGAAGGCGCTGCCGCATCTCGTGTGCAAAGGTGCGGAAAAGAACTTTATCGAGTTCGCCCAGACGCACGATGAGGACGGGGAGCCGATGGTGGACTTGAACCACTTTCAGCATGTGGTTGCCAGGGCAATTTTGTTCCGCACCACGGAGAAGCTGGTTTCGGCCCAGGAATTCGGCGGCTACCGGGCCAACATCGTTGCCTACACCATCGCTTGGCTTGCCGAAAAGTCCGGGCAGCGGATTGATCTCGAAACCATCTGGAGCGAACAGAAAATCTCGCCCGCTCTGTGCGACACGATCACCGAAGTATGCAAGGCAGCCAACGAACACCTCCTCGCACAAACTGGCAACGTGGGTGAGGTGTCCAAACGGGTAGAGTGTTGGGAAGAATTCAAAAAAAAGAAGCTCAAACTATCCACGGCTTGGGAGGACGAACTTTCAGCGACGGCTTTCGTTGCCCCCACTTGTGAGGAGGATGCGCTTGCGGCGGAGTGGGACAAAATCCGCAAAAAATTCACCAACGACGCGCGCACCATTGAAGGTTTGGAGGCTTACACCGGGAAGGTGTGGGTTGTCAGCAGGCGGCGGGACACCGTAGCCAGTTACGCTGCGCTGACGTGGGATCAACTGCGTATGCGCCCCGGGCTTGGACTCAAGAAATTGCGCGCGTTGGTTGAGATGTTCGCCGCCGCTCTGGATTAGAACGAGTTTGCAACAGACCACCCTGAAGGAGAAATGCCGCAGCCCATACCAATCATAGATCTGTTCGCCGGCCCCGGCGGACTTGGTGAGGGTTTCTCGCGCTGGCGCAGTCGCGACGGACGACCGGCGTTCAAAATCCGTCTCTCAATTGAGATGGACTCGTGGGCACATCGCACACTCTTGTTGCGCTCCTTCTACCGTCAGTTTGATCCGGCCAATGCGCCCGCCTCTTACTACCAATATCTTCGCGGTGAAATTCCTCGGGACGAACTGGAGCAAAAGTTCCAAACCCAATTCAACGCTGCACGCGAAGAGGCGTGGCAGGCCACATTGGGCAAAACTGATTCCGAAGAGGTCAGTCTAAGAATTTCGTCGGCCTTGGGCCGCGAGCGCGACAACTGGCTGCTCATCGGCGGTCCACCCTGTCAGGCATATTCCCTCGTCGGACGAGCACGCATGATTGGTGGCAAAGGACGAACAGAATTTGAGAAAGACCACCGCCACTTTCTCTATCGCGAGTATCTCCGGATCATCGCCAATCATCAGCCGGCGGTGTTTGTGATGGAGAATGTGAAGGGCTTGCTCTCTGCGCAGGTCGGTGGCCAGCCCATGTTTCCCCTCATTCGGGCGGACCTGCAGGATCCTCTGCGCGTTTTTCCCGAACTCCGGCAGGTGTCCCGCCGGAAACATCTCCACTACACTCTTTTCTCCGTTGTCGTCCCGCGCGACCTCGCGGGTGATTTTCAGTCCTCGGATTTCGTTGTCCATGCCGAGGATTACGGCATACCTCAGGCCCGGCACCGCGTAATCATTCTTGGCGTGCGCGGCGACACCGCACTCCGGCAGCACGGCCTGTTGCAGCGTGGCAGCACGGCATCCGTGCGTGAAGTCATCGGCGATCTGCCCTCTCTCCGCAGCCGCCTCTCGTCGAAGGACTCCCCGGAGGCTTGGGCTGCGGCAGTTCGCGCCCTCTCGAATCTGCGATGGAGCGACAAATCAGATCAGGCCGGACTCGTCCGCATGGCTTTGGAGCGCGAGTTGCGCCGCATCCGCCCCAACCTTTCCGTCGGCGGGGCTTTCGTCTCTTGCCAGACGAAACCCGAACGCCATGAGCGATGGTATGTTGACCGGCGCTTGGGCGGAGTGTGCAATCACGAAACGCGCGGCCACATTCCCGAGGATTTGTGCCGTTACTTTTTTTCGGCCGTATTCGCATCCGTCACCGATCCTCCCCGGTCCCCTCTGTTGCAGGATTTTCCCGCCAGTCTGCTCCCGGACCACAAGAACGTGGGTGAGGCGCTGAAGGAGACCAAGTTCAACGACCGCTTCCGCGTGCAGGTGGCCAGCCGGCCATCCACCACGGTCGTGTCGCACATCTCCAAGGACGGCCATTACTATATCCATTACGACCCGTCGCAATGCCGCAGTCTGACAGTGCGCGAAGCGGCACGCTTGCAGACGTTTCCGGACAACTATTTCTTTGAAGGTCCGCGCACCGAACAATATCACCAGGTAGGCAACGCCGTCCCGCCTTTGCTGGCACACCAGATCGCTAAAATTGTTGCCGACCTCTTTTGATGATTTCATCCTGGCATGACGTGCGCAGCCTGGTAGCCTGGAAGCCATGAAAGACTTCATCTATATCCCGCCTTCCTGTCGGGCGGCAGAAAAGCACTTGGGCTTTGCTTTCAAGAAAGGCCTGCCTTCGCTGACCAAAAAAGAATTCGTTCGCGGCTGGTGCTCTCTCTCGTTCCTGTATCCGGGGCTGCATCCTGATGGTTTTGCGTCACGCGGGAGCGGCTGGCCAAAACATTTCAAACCGTTCGCGGCGGAAGCGTGGCGGCGATTTGAAACCGGCGAACTCACCGACAACGAGCTCTATTGCTATCAGGCTGCCAAGGCCCGGATCGGTGCGGAACGGGAAGCGGTAAGATTGAAAGAGCCGTGGCGCTTCGGCGACCATTTCGCCGCCTGACAATGGCCGACGTCTTCACCAAGGCGAAACGCTCTGAAGTCATGTCCCGGATTCGCGGGCGGGGCAACAAGGATACGGAACTCGCCTTGATGACACTTCTGCGCCGCCACCACATCACCGGCTGGCGCAGGAACCAGAACGTCTTTGGGAAACCAGATTTTGTCTTTTGGCAGGTGCGGCTCGCACTGTTCGTGGACGGCTGTTTCTGGCACGGCTGCCCGAAACATTGCAACACGCCGGCCAGCAATCGGGCGTTTTGGAGGAAGAAACTCGCCACCAACAAGGCGCGGGATCGTCGTGTAAATCAGACCTTGCGGAAAGCCGGCTGGCGCGTCGTGCGAATTTGGGAACACGACCTTGCCAGGCGCGGTGCGGTGTGTATCCGCCGGATTCAAGCCGCGACAAATTCGTCGCGTTCCGCCTCGACGTAACCCGCGTCAGCAAATCGCTTCACGATCTTGCGGAATCGCTCATCCGGGCTGTCCACGAAGTTGCGGAACATCCACCGCTCGCCAATGCCGGTTGAGACCACATCCCGCCCGTTCAAGTCCTCCAGCGCGGCAGGATAACGGAAGAATCCGAAAACCGTCTCGCATCCCTGCTGATCGGTGACCACCAGCACCACGCCGCGCTCTGGAATCACGCGGCAATCGCCGTGAACTGGATCGTGACCCCACACCTGACCGGCGCGTAAAATCACCACGCCCTTGAGTTTGTTGCTTTCCAACCGGTAGCCGGTCGTCAACCGCCGGGCAAACTCGCGCCGCTCCTTCGTGTCAAACATCGCGTTGAGCACTAACACCGGCTCAAACCCCATGGCGCGGACGTCCGGCTCAACGGTTTTCAAAAATGATTCCAACTCCGCCGCCGTCTTCGTCGCCGGCGCCGCAAATGTGAAATGATAGCTCAGGCCCATGAAAAGAGTATGCTTGACCGCTCAAGCATCGTCAACGCTTTGCTTTCCCTCTCCGCTTTGGGGAGAGGGTGGTCGCAGGCCGGGTGAGGTGTGCCTTGCGCTTGCCCTTCCACCGCGCCGCCGCCGCCCGCTTCGCGATCCGTTTGCGCGCCGCCGCTGTGAGCGTCTTCGCCCGCGCCTTTCCGCCCTTCAACCCCCCGAGCCGCCCAAGGGCAACCGCCGCTGGATTTTTTTTGGATTCACTCATGGTTTTGCAGTGCATCAGATCGAAGCCAGATGGCAACTGACAGAATGCCCGGGCTGTATTTCTCGCAACGTCGGAACGTCCGTTCTGCATCGCGCCTCGGCTATTGGGCAGCGCGGATGAAACGGGCAGCCGGCGGGAGGCGAGATTGGAGAGGGTGCGTCACCGGGGAGCACAATCCGCTTTCTTTGAGTGACGGAATCAAGCTCCGGCACTGCTGAAATCAATGCTTGGGTGTAAGGGTGGCGAGGCGTGCGAACCACCGCTTGAACTGGACCCGCCTCGACAATCTTCCCCAGATACATGACGAGCACCCTTCGGCTGACACGTTCCACGACGGCGAAGTTGTGCGAGATGAACAAATAAGCCAGGCCGCGATCTCGCTGCAAATCTTGGAGAAGGTTGACGATTTGCGCTTGGACCGAAACGTCCAGCGCGCTGACCGGCTCGTCGCATACGATCAGCTTCGGCTCGACCGCAAGCGCCCGCGCGATCCCAATGCGCTGGCGTTGCCCGCCGCTGAATTCGGACGGATACCGCTGCCCGTGCGCGGAATCCAACCCTACGACTTGCAGAAGCGAGTCAATCCGGGTTTGGCGGGCTTGTTCGGTGTCGGCCAATCCATGCGCGTCAATCGCCTCAGCGATAATTTGCCGCACCGTCATGCGCGGATTGAGCGCACCGAACGGATCCTGAAAAATCATCTGAAAGTGTCGCCGCCGTGCGCGCAGCACCTCACCATTCAGACTAGTAACGTCCTCGCCCTCGAACAGTATGCGCCCCGCCGTCGGCGCGATAAGCCGCACGATCGCCCGCCCCATCGTTGTTTTGCCGCAGCCGCTTTCGCCGACCAGCCCAACCGTTTCGCCATGCGCAACCTCCAGACTCACGCCGCCCACGGCCTTCACAGATTCACGCACACGGCCAAACACGCCATGCTTGACGGGGAAATGAATGCAGAGGTTCTGGACTTCGAGGAGGCTCATTTGGGGGGTCATTGTTGCCAATACGGGCACCTTACCCATCGGCCCGGCTCGACTTCTTTCAACTCAGGCGCGACTCGTGCACATTCGGAACGCGTCACGGCGCATCGTGGGTGAAACCGACACCCGCTTGGGATGGCGTCGAGCGATGGCACATTCCCTGGAATGGGAGCAAGCCGATCTTCTGCTCGCCCAAACTTTGGAATCGCATCAATCAACGCGCGGGTGTAGGGATGCAGCGGGCGGCAAAGAATTTCGCGCGCGGGCGCGCTTTCGACAATCTGGCCAGCATACATTACCGCAACGCGATCCGCCATGTCCTTCACGATGCCGAGGTTGTGCGTGATGAGCAGAATCGCCATGCCAAGGCGTTGCTTGAGTTCGCGCAGCAAATCCAGTATTTGCGCCTGAATGGTTGCATCCAGCGCAGTTGTTGGTTCGTCAGCCACGAGCAGCTTCGGCTCGCACGCCAGTGCGGCAGCGATCATGACACGTTGCTGCATGCCACCAGACATCTGGTGCGGATAATTCCTGATCCTCATCTCGGGCGCGGAGATGCCCACCAGCTTCAACAGCCGAACCACTTCTTCATCAGTTGCGGAAGCGGGGCGATGCAGCCGAAGAGCGTCCTTGATATGGCTACCAACAGTGAAGGCTGGATTCAACGAGTTGCCTGGTTCCTGAAAGATGTAACTCACGACTCCTCCGCGGATATGTCTCAGTTCGCTTTCAGGACTTTTGAGGGTGTTCGTCCCATTCAGCCAGATTTCCCCACCCGCGAAATGTGCCGTCGGCGCGGGCAGCAGCCGGGCAATGGCAAGCGCCGTCACGGTTTTTCCGCAACCGCTTTCGCCTACCAAACAAAACGTTTCTCCCCGATTGATGTCGAAGGTTACACCGTCCACGGCTCGCAATGTGCGCGTATGGCCGCCGAACTCGACAATCAAGTCCTGGATTCGAAGAATCGGGACGACACCGTTGGAATTCGTTTCCTTTGGCATCATAAACTGCCAGCCTCCGCAGTGTTTTCAGCTTGTTTTGAGTGAAGCTGCTTGATCGCCCACACCATGCCGGCTGATGACAGCAACAGGACTATGAACGCACCGAAACAACTGATCCAATACCACGGTGCGCTACGAATATACGATTGGGCGTCGAAGAGCATGAAGCCCAATCCCTGTTCTGTTGAAATGCCAACGCCTATGAAACCGAGCGCGCCGAAGAGGGCGATGAATCCACCAAAAAGCCCGAAGCACAGTGGCGCGAGGCGGTCGAGCATCGCGGGTAAATAGTGATTCAAGGCCAGCGGCAGCGGCTTCACGCCGATTGCGCGCGCCGCTTCGACATAAGGCAATCGCGAAATCGCTAGCGCTTCGGATCGGATTAGGATGCTTACGTTAGGCCAGGTGACCATCGCGAGAAAAAAAGCGAGTTTCCAGGAATTCACTCGTGGTGCAATGCTGGCTAGGCAGGCAGCGAGGAGAAAAGGTCCAATGCAATCCAGCAATTTCGCCCCAACGCCCTGGGCCTTGTCCATGAAACCACCAGCAAGGCTTGCCGCCGTTAGCCCGACCAGTGTTCCAGTCAGCACCGTCAATGCGGTCGCCCAGAGTGATTCGCCAATAGCCCTGATCATTGCCGCGATACAAAAAAGTGCCAGATCGCGCCCGTCAGGCGCAGTTCCAAGCCAGTGCGCCTCGGATGGGGACAACAAGGCTGCTTCAGGGTTCGGTGACGGCGGTGCAACGTTTGCTCCGAGCACAATTAGTGTCGCCACCACGCCGATCCCCCATAGCCATGCTTTGGTGCTTTGCAACATCATGCCGGCTTCCTTTCTGCCAGGGAGACTGTAAGCGTAATGACCCCGACAAAGAGCATCCAAGCCTGCATCGTCGGCCAGTCCGAACTTCGCAGGCTATCCACGAACAGTTTGCCGACTCCGTTAATCGAAAATGTCAGTTCCGCGAACAGCGTGCCGGTGAACACGGCAAGAACTACTCGGCCAATCAGCGGACGCATGGCTATCAGCACGTTGCGGAACAACCGCCATCTGATTTGCGCCCAACTCATTCCCATTGCTAGATAGCTCGTGGTGAAGTTTTCCCGCGCGCTGCTTTCGGCTGAATTTGCGGCTGCGATAAACAGCATCCCGGCTGGTAGCAGCGCAGCGCTGAGAATGGCAAAGCACCCCCTCGCAAATGTGTCCCAATTCTGCGGAATCCATGGTGATATGGCTGAAATATAGAGAGCAAACAAAGCCATTGCCGCCATGAACTGCGGGATGAGCAACGCGTGAGAAGTGAACAGCCATGCACGACGCGGTAATCCGATTCGGCGGGTGCAAAACACCATACCCAACGGAATCGCCAATGCACAAATGGCCATGGCACCCAGCCACTGTGGCACGGAGTTCTGAAATCTGTTCGCGAACAGTTCCGCGACTGGATAATCGCCGGCCACGCTTCGTCCCAAATTTCCCTGAACCAGGTGGGTCAAGCTGGACCAGTATCTTTCAATCCAACTTCCGTTCAGCCCGAGACGCTCGCGCGTGCTCGCCACCAGTGCAGGATCAACACCAGCCCATCCCGTTTGCAGAAATTCCGCTCCCGGCAGCAGGTCAAACAGCGCGAAGACCAGCGCGTGCAATAGAAGAAAAAACGCCAGCAACCTGCCTAGGAAATAGAACGCCCGCAGCGGAAGCCGCGCGCGTGCCTCGAAGGCTGGCGAATCTTGGTTCATTCATTCTTTCACGTGGAGGAAAAGGAAGTAAGGGAAGCCATTCACATCGAGGAACAGCCCTTCGCATCTTGGCTTGACCATCATCACAGCCGACCTGGACAAGAGAGGTGTCCATGCTGTTTGTTTGAGGCTTATTTCCTCGGCTACTTTGGCGTAAGCCATCCGGCGGGACTCCAAGTACAGAACGCCGCGCGCTGCGCTGGCAGACTCGCCCAAACCGTCAATCGGTTGGCCGAACAGCGTGAATGGAGCGCCCGGTGTAAAAAACATTGTCCACGCGAAACATCCAGTGCTGGGTATTTGCTGCTCAACCCAAAGGAGGCTCACGGCGTAATCACCCTTGATGATTCGCTGCACAAGATTGGGCAGGTCCACGAAATTGAGTTCCAATTCCAAACCGAGCCCCCTCAACTCCGATTGCACGTAAGCACCCAACTGTCGGCTGGACGGGTCGTTTGCCAGAACCATCGTCAAAGTGCGTTTACCGGGGCTTGTGAACCCGCCTGCGGACGGTGTCGGAGGTTGGGCGGGCGGCAGGGTTGATGGCGGTGCGATACCATAGGCCACTTCGCCCGCGCCCACATAAAGGCTCTTCACGAGAGCCGCGCGGTTGATTGTGGCTGATACAGCGGCCAGCAGCGGTTTCCGTTGAGCTTCTGGAATATCCGCCAACTGCGGGCTGGCCCAGTTCCACTTTAGAAATGTCAGTTCATTTGCGCGGGCCTGCAATAGGTGCGTGTCTTTGAACGCCGGCTTCGGCTCCAGCGCCGGGCCGCCCCCGGAACCACATGCTTCCACAATCATCGGTCCCCGCAGGCGAATTGCGTCAAACTTTCCCTTTGCGATTCCCTCCATCTGGTTTTGTGGATTGGCTTCCACCACAAACGTCAGGCGCTCGGCATTGCTGGGGAGGGGAAATCCGGTATTTGCCGCCAGTTCAAAGGATACTCCTGGTTCGAAGTGCAGCGGCTTCCACGGTCCGGCTCCGACTATCTGCTGGGCGTATGGCATATTTGTCAACGTCCCGCTGCCGGACTTGATTATGGCGGTCAAGCCCGACGAGATCAGCAACGGGAAATCCGGTTCAGGCTTTGAAAACCGAATGGTTAACTCCCGCTCTCCCTTGATTTCAATCCCAGCCACGTGCTCCGCCTCCTTTTTGTCAAAAGCTTCAACGCCTGCGATGCGATCCAGAATCCACTTGTGCGGATGTGCGCTGGCTCTCACACGCTCAAAACTGTAACGAACGTCATCAGCGGTCACAGGCGAGGCATTGGTGTCCCAAAACTTTGCCGTTTTGAGTTTGATCTCGCACGACAGGCCGTCGGTAGCCATCGCCACGGATTCCGCCAACACCATTATTGGTTTGCCGTCGGTTCCCACGACGCTCAATGGAGCGTGCATAGAGTTGAGCAGGTGAGTGCTGCCCACGTCGAGAGCTGCAATCGGATCAGCCGTGGTTGGACCTTCCCCAATCGCAATCGTGAGTTGCTTCGTGGCCGCTGATTTCGTCTCGTTCGCTTCCCGCTTGCAACCCGGCGCGAACGACAACAGACCGATGACTGCCACAACGGGGAGCCAGGAACGAATGATGCGAATGGTTTTCATGTTTTTTTACACCGCCAAGGCCGGCTCAGGGCGCTGCTCCCGCAGCTTTTTGATCAGGTGTAAAATTGCCCCCGGTGCATATTGACCGTAGGACGCTGGCCAGCCAATCCGCCGGTAGTCTTCCTTGGACATGAGTTGCCCTGCCCAATCCATGCGGAAAAAGAACCCGGCGGCGGGATTGCCTGCTTCCAGCAGAATGTTTGGCGCGTCGGGTAGTTCATACTCATACCGCCAGCGCATCTTACCGGTGGCGAGCACCTCCGGCGCATCAACCAAGCCGTTCAACAGAGGTAGATCCAGATCAACAACGATGTTCAGGTCCGAATTGCCAAATTCCTGACGGATGCGATCAAGTATTTCACGCAGTTGCCTCACCGAAAGCGCCGACTCCATACGACCGTTCATCGGCCGCAAGAGCGGCCCAAGCGTCCACTGATCAATGCCAGCGCCCTGAAGCCGCTTCCCAATCTGAACCGCAGCCGCAAGGTTTTCTTCCGTTAGCACCGTATTGACCCCAATCGCTTCTGTGCCGCCGAGTTCCTTCAATCGCAGAGCCGCCGCCAACAACGGCTCGTTGTTTCTCGGCGAACGCAAACCGCTTTCCGCCGTATCCATGCTGATGTTCACCGCGTTTAACGGCGTATCCGCCAGCCGGGAAGCGTATCGTTGCAGGCCGGCGGGCGAGGCGGTGATGATGCTGATGTCGCCGGGGCGACGGAGAACGGGCGCTCCGTGGAATTCCTCGATGACTTGCATTAGCAGGTCGGGCGTCTCGAAAACCTCTTTGCCGGGCAGGACAAGGTGGCGCACAAACTCGCCGTCATAAATGACCTCGCGCGCGGCTGCCAAAACCTGCTCCGGTTTCAACGGCATTTTACCAACGGGTGCCACAACGTTTAGATAACAGGTCTGGCCACAGACTTGGGTGTGAGCGCATGAACGGTTTAACTCGATGTTGACGAGCAGTTGACGATGTTCACCTAATGAGGAACATCGCTGTTCGACGGTATTTGTTGCGATAACAGGCATAAGTTTGAATTGATTGATTTTATGTGGCCGACGACGATTTTTGCCGGCGTGTTGCACTTTGCTGCGAAGGCACAAACTGCTTCCAGCGGTTCTGGTGAGTTAGGCTTCCATTCTTAAGTTGCAGGCAACACTCGGACAAATAGTCATCTGCGACAACAGATGGGTCATTGAGGTGGATAATCTGTCCCGACCATGCATACGGGTTGCTCTTGATTTCTGGATCGTTGGATTTTTCCATCTCTTTGACAAGATCGCTGTATTCTGATACGAGAACAGCGAAGGTCTTGCCGGGAGCGGGGGAGGCAAATACGCAGCAGTCTGCTGGATGCCGGTAAGATTCCGTCGTCGTGAAGATGTTGAAGCGCGACCTTTCCTCCTTGTTCAACCTAACGTCATCGAGAAAATCTGCCACCGCAGTTGTGAGCTGATTTATCGCAGTAGTGAGGGCGTTCCCTTTCAAGTTGATCTGGAGGTAAATGGTAACACCGATTTGTGAGTTACTCGGTGGAGGCGTCCACGTCCGCGTAATCTCATGGGGCGGCTGTTGAATCAACGATTGCACGAAGAGTTTCAGCGCATCGGTTTGAAACCGTTTGCATGTGTTATCGTGCCAACGCCAAATGTAGGCCATTGTCCCCGCCCCATTGCTTTTTTTCTTCCAATCGTCAATATCCTCGCGAAGGCGTGATTGTCCAAGGTAGCACGACAGAGCAAGCCGGAAATCTTTCTGCTCAACTGCTTTTCCCTTAACTCCCGCCACGCTCCTCAAGTTCATTAGCGCCTCATCTAGTCTGGCGCCAAGGCTTGTCCTTTTTCGAATCTCGTCAGCTAAAACTAAATTGGGATCATCTAGGCGGCTTCCGTGACCGCAAAGCTTTAGCCAAGAAACGACCCTCTCGTAATCACTTTGGCCCGCATCCGTGTCAAGCAACCCCATTGAAATAGCGTCCTTGAGGCTCAATTGAGTCTCGCCCTTCCTCCATGCGCTTAACGTTGGAACCGAGCACCCCACTATCTTTGACAACTCGCCAAGCGTATTGAAGCGCCCAATGACCCGTTCCACACCCGTAACCAAATCTTGGTTTGGGCTTTTAGCCTTGGTCTGCGAGGGGTTCCTTGCAGCTTTTCGATTTGCCGGCATAATGTTCAAACTTTTGACGATTCTACTCAGAATCGATTCACGCCGCAATCTAGCCTGAACAGATTTAAGTTGCAATAGCTGTTTCCAATAAACATCAGCCTGACATTCAGAATAAAAAACATATACGTTCAGTTTCGACATTGCCATTGCTTCCGCCGGAATTGTGGTGAAGATACAGGCGGAATGAGCTTTGATCAGACATTCGAGTGGTTAAGCCAGTCGTGGTATTGCGGCACCACTGTTGAGCGTTGCCGTTACTGCCTCCGCCCCGTTCTGTTTGCCCCGGCCTGCATCATGGACGCCTGCACCTGCGGCTCCGTTGTTCCCGAGATGAATCCCCCGATCCGTGTCAAACCCGCCACGCGCAAAGGGCGCAGCTCAAAAATCAGCGTCAACCATGCCGCCGCCTAAATAAAATGAACTCCACGACTCTAAATACCACCGCCCCCGTGACGATCAAGATCCGCTTTGCGCCCGCCGCCGCTTTCAGCGTGCGGGTGCGGACGGGCTTGTCCGCGCGCCCGACCAGCCGCACTCGCATTATCAAAATTTCCGCCGCGCCGTGCGGCAACGTTCCTGCCGATGCCGCCCTTCCATCGGCCGGAACGCCAACCACCAAGGGTAGCCAGTTCAACTAAATCACATCTATGAAAACACTCACCATCGAAACCCGCACCGGCGGCACGAAGAATTATTCCCTCACCCCTTCCGGGGGCGGCTACGACGTGCATCGCTCCAAGGCCGGCTTTTTCGGCTCTTCCAAAACCTTTGTCGGCCACGGCGGCAGTCTGCAGGACGCGGTCCTCATCGCGCGCATGGACGCGGGCGACAGCGACGTCAAAAGCGTCCGCCTGCGCGGCTAATTAACCAAACCCAGAACCACAACACGCAAAGTTATGAACCGAAATCCTACACCTGACCGTAATCCAATCCGGCCCCTGCTCGCGCAGGCCGGTGATGCTCTTGCGTCACCGAATGGCTACAACCCAACCTCCACGGCCCGCAACGGCAACGGCCATCACCGGGGTAACGGCAAGCCCACCGACGGCCCGGGCCAGTGGCTCCTCCAGCCCGGCGGGAAGCTGCCGCCGCGCGCCTTTCAAGTCCATCCCGCCGAACGCTCCATTTTCTGGCGCATGGCCCACGCCGTTCCACTGGACGGCAACGAGCTGACGGAAGTTGCCCGCATCGGCGGCAACATTTTCGACGGCATCTTCGGCGCGGAAGCCATCAAGTTCAAGCACGAGAGTTCCGCCGGCCAGCTCGAAGCGAACCATCTCAACGTTGAAAAGGGGTGTCTTGAGTCTGAACTCGTCCCCATCCGGGCGACAGTCGTTCAGGAGCCTCCCGTGCCACAGTTTCCCAAGCTGTTTTCTGTCCGCTGGTGGATGTTCGTCACCTGCCTCATTCTGTTCTGCGTCTCCTGCGTCGCCGCAATCGCCAATATCAGCAGTATCTACCTGCCCAGCGTTCAGTCGAAGTTCCTCGCCATCGCGGTCGCCTGCCCGTGGGTTCTCGCCGCCGTCGCCGCCAAGTTGCTGACCCGTGGCGCGCCCGCTCGCACGGTCGCCACCGCCCGCTGGATCGTCGCTGCCATCGGCCTCATTGGCATTATTCTATGGCTGGTAGGCATGTGCCCTCTCGCAGCGGGTTTGGACCTCAACAATCTAGGTGGCGGTAGTGTTCTGTTGCCCGACCGCCGGCTCGCCTTCGTGGGACAATTGCTTTGCGAGTTCGCCGCGGGTTTCCTCCTGCTCTCCGGCATGATCGAGTCCCTGACTTATCAGCCAGTAATCGTCCAGAACGAAAACCGCACTCGTATCGCCGACTGCGTCGGCGTCCTCATCGGAAAATTGGGCCTCGTGCTTCAGAAACTTCACCAGCCCGAGGGAAACTTGGCCGAATGGCAGGCTTGCCGTAGCAGCTTTATCCAAGAGGGGATCACCATCATTCATCTCCGCAGGGAGGAAGCTGCCCTCCTAGCCGAAATCCAGCGGCAGCGCGCCGACAAACAACGTCTCCTCGCCGCCTTCAACTCATAACCAACGAACCGCATCAATATGAAAACCATTACTCAAATCCTCCTCGCTATCGGCCTCGTCGCCACCACGGCACTGGCCGCCACCACCGGGCCAGCGCCGGAAATTGTGATCGCACTCAGCCCCTTACAGCCGCTGGCGGTGCGCACGAACCAAGAAGCGCTCCTGCAACGGTTCCTCGTGCGCGACCGCCCGACAACGACGCGCGTCACCATCTGGGACGGTTGGGATCTCAAGGTCATCTGCGACATCCCTTCTACCCAGCTTGCCTACGACTCGCCTGCCGCACGCGCCCCGCGCTTGGCTCCAGCCTTGGCCTCTCTCCACCAGTGGTTCGAGAACACCGGCGGCGACACGGTGCCGGCTGGGCTCAAAAACTCTGGCGCTATCCGGGTGCCCGAGTGGCTTGCGGCAATCTCCCTTAAGCCAGCGGCGGGCGGGCGCGTAGTTGTTATCTGCGCTTCACCGTTCGTTTTGGCACCTGACGAGCCGTCGTTCTCCATGCTCCGGACGGCCTATCCTAGCGACGCCCACTTGGCCCGCACGTCCGCCGAGTCCGTTTACGGGACCGCCGACAAGCACGGTGCCATGGCAGGCACGACGGTCCTTTGGGCCTACACCTCAGAGAATGTTTGGGCCTCCCAGCGCCATCGCGAGCGTGTCACCCGCTGGTGGGGCTTGTTCGTCGCCAGTCAGGGGCCAAACGCCATGCTGGCGGCCTTCAACTCCGACGCACCGCAAATTCTTCAGGAAGCTCTGCGCGCAAGCCATCACCCCATCGGCGAATTTGCCGTGAACCCAGCGGACTCTCGAATGGTCATGCACTTGGCCACGGAACGGGAAGTGCCCACCGATCTGCCGCCCGTCAAATCCACGCCTTCACCGACACCCCACCCGGTGCCCGTCGCACAGCCGGTTCAAGTGGTGGTGCCCAAAGTCACTACTCCGCCTCCATCGCCATCCATAGAGCCGAAGCCAGAGACGCGGCCAATCCCTATCCCGCCTCCGGTAAAGGTCACCTTGGATGTGGGTGTGACAGACTCGGCCCGCAGCCCCATCTCCGGCCTGACAAAGGACGACTTCACGATCCTTGAGGACGGTGTAACGCAGGACATCGCGTCCTTCAGCGCTGATCGCTCGCCCATAAGTCTCGTAGTCTTGCTGGACGCCTCCGGTTCCATCGCCTCGAAGCTCACCAAAATCCGGGCCGCTGCCTCCACCATCATTCAACAATGCGGCGACAAGGACGAGTTTTGCGTAATGTCATTCACAACAGACGCGATTGTTGTTCAGGATTTCACCACCGATCCTGCATTGGCCGACAACGCTTTCAAAAACATCAAGGCCGGTGGCGGGACGGCGCTCTTGGATTCAATCGGCACCGCTCTCGGCCACGCCGCACGGTATGGACGGCATGAGCGCAAGGGTATCGTGCTGGTAACTGACGGCGGTGAATCCGACAGCCAGTCCTCCCGCGCTGGCATCGTTTCGCTCCTCCAGCAGGGCAACGTGCAGTTCTACGCTGTTGGTTTCCCCGAGGGTTTGGGCCAGGTGCAGTCACCCGATAATCGTGGCCGCAGCCAGGTCAAATCGCAACCTACCGAGGCACTGGCCAAGGACCTGCTCGACACGCTCGCAAAATCAAGCAGCGGAGGCCTTGTATTCTACCCGCGCCGGGACGCGGAGCTCGGCCAGATTGCCAACTCGATAGTTTCGGACCTGCGTGCGCCGCGTTATGCCCTCGGCTACTACCCACGCCGTCCCCAGAGTGATGGTGGGTGGCGTGCCGTGAAAGTTCTTGTCCGCGAATCAGCGGAGCGCGGCCAACTGATTGCCCGTACCCGTGCCGGCTATTTCGCCAACACGCCAGCCGCCGGGCCCACGCCGGCAAACCGCACCGTCAACGTTAGCCAACCCACCCCATGAAAATTAACCGCAAACTTCTGGTCGCGGCCATTGTGGGCCTGCTCCTCCTTGTTGTTGGCGTCGTCTTTATCCGGCGACGCCGCGCCAAAGCTCAATCAGACAACCAACAGCCAATTGACATCTGAATCTATGAAATTCCTCAAACTCATCTGCATCATGGCCGCAAGTTCAATACTCGCCGCACTCCTCCTCTGGGTAAGCCTCGCCGTCGGCGCGGCGGAACCCCAGCGCTATTTGGCTTTGGCACGGGCATCATGCCTCCTTTCAGGCAGTTTGGGTATTTTGCTCGGCACCATCTTAGCTCGTCCCAGAATAACATTCTCCGCGCTGGCGCTGCTTGCAGCAGGATTGGCTAGTTTCTGGTTTAAGGCATTTTGAAAGACGCCTCCAAATATTCCATGATCTTTACCGCAGCGGAACAGTGACCAGATTGAGGCATACTGTAGAAATCACCTTCGATCACAAGCAGGTTAAGATGCCAACGCATTTCTGATCCCGCCGTGACCAACGCGCGGTTTGCGGGCTGGCGTCGCCCCGCTTCCCTCCGACCACATCCCGCAAACCGCGCGCTCGTCACGATTGGGCATTCGCCGGAATGCCGCGAGTGCGGCGGGCTTCCGTCTGCGGCTCGGCGGCGGACGTTGCGCTCCGGCTTCATTTCGCTATGCGCTTCATTCCGACCTTCTCTCCGCTTTCCCGCTCGCCGACCGCAGACCGAAACCTACGGGCTATTCAACCAAAACGCAGCGGTAGAATCGCTGCGATTTACCAACGGCATCGCCATCAAAATACAGCCGTGGATTCTGCGCGATGCTGAGCGTAGCCAACGGTTGCCATGAACCGGAATTGAGATCATCCCGGACTTCCAGCCGATAAGATCGCCCTATGTCGCCGGTGATTGAAACCGTCCAGAAACCAAACATTTTGCTCAGAGTCAAAGTCGCGGGCGTGCCTGCGGGAATCATCGAAACCATGCTGTCTCCGGTCACGGTGACGGTCGCGCCTGCAAAGTATGCCGTGCCGCTCACAAATGCGCTGCCTTGGAAACCACCGGGCGGCTGTAATGTGTAACTAAGTTGATGAGTTTGATTTCCGGCCAGCGGACCCCAGAGGATTGTTCTGGTGCTGGAATTAAATGTGCCGCCCCCGTTGACTCCCGTTGCGCTGAATCCCACGGGCAATGTCTCCTCCACAAAGTTCGCCGAAGAACCGACAGGCGTGGACACTGCCAGTGAAACTGGAAAGGTGTTTCCCCCTCCGGTGATCGTGCGAACTGCAAGATTTCCGGTTGCAGGAGTCACTGTCAGCGTTGCGCTTGAACTCGTCGCCGTGCCCGCACTGTTGGACACGATTACGGAATAACCACCTGCGTCTTCCACTTGAACATTCAAGAGAACGAGAGACGCGTTTGTAGCACCGCTGATCGGATTGCTATTCTTACGCCACTGATAGCGGAACGGCGTAGAACCGGCGGCGGCAACGATGAAGGAGGCCGGATTGCCAGCCATGACGGTTTGCGGTTGGGGCTGTTGAGTGATGGTGGGAGCCGTGCCGACGACTTGGCCAATCGGGGTGAATCGGGGATTCTGAATTGTGACAAGGCCATACGACCCGTTGTCTCTCTGATCATAAATGCGACTGAGATTCACTTGGTTTTGGTTCAACTCAGTTGAAGTCGGTTCTCCCCAATACCCGTCGCTAGCAATGACAGGAACAGACGCCTCGTTCCGCAACTCAAACGAAGTGTTGTCGTAAATATCGCTGCTGGTGATGCGTAACGGATTGGGCGCACAACTGCCGCCGCTGAACCGGACGCCAACATCGTTGCGGCGGATGATGTTGTTCGCAATGCCGTCAGGCCCGATGCTGCCGCCAGCATTG
>CAIKLQ010000615.1 GCA_903828255.1 uncultured Verrucomicrobiota bacterium | reverse complement strand
GCGTTCGCCAGCACGTCGGCGATGGGATAGAGCGGGCCTTCGTCATCGCCGGGACGACGCTTGATTGTTGACCATTGGCTCAAGCTGCTCTGATCGGCGGGACAATGCAGAGCGAGATTTTGTTTCGGATCGGCAAAGCTGTAAACCTCGACCTCGTCGAGATGGAACAGCATCGGTTTCTCCGTCGGCACCTGGAGGCGCACAAAGCGGGCGCGGACCTGACTCGACGCGAACTTGACCACCAGCGGCCCGCCGCCGGAAACCCCGCCGAAATGCCGCCCCTGATTGTCGTGCCGCAACGTCCACGACTTGGCGTCGTCAGAGGTGAGAATGCGGAGATTGTCCGCGTTATGCAGGCCGGGCGCGTAATCGAGGCGATTGAAAACCACGACGCTTGCGAGATCGATTGGTTCACCGAGGTCCACCTGCCACCACGGATCTTTGTCGAGCCAGGTGTGGAAACCGTATTTGCCGTCCTTCACGCCATCACAGCCGCCGGCCGCGTCGGACTGAGTCGTGAGCGGCACGCGTCCGGCGCGGAGGTGTTCGGCATACGTGTGCCAATCCGCCTCAATGGACTTGCGCAACCCGTCGCGAGAAACAACCTCGTCGCGGGGCGAAGTCGCCGCCGGTGTGGGCGTGACGCCAGTGGTGTGGTCCTTCAGGACCGCACCGGTAACCTGCGGCCCCGCCAACACGCTCGCCAACCCCAGCAAGCCCACGCCAAGTATTCTCCGGAAACATCCCATACGGTGGGCCATCCTGCGCCCGTTGGGTGCGCATGGCGAGAGGGAAAATTTCCCTGGTATCGTCCACCTTTTTGGTGAGGACGGTCAAATCAGTGCTTAACTTTTCGAGATCGGCTACGGGATCGGCCATCTTACCGATGGCTTCCCGCCTTGGCCGCGAGGTAGTCCGCGTACCGCTGTTCGCCCAATTGGGACCGGATCTGCGCCTCCAATTGCTGCTGCGCGAGTTCCTTGCGCTGCAAAGCCGGCTCATCGTTACGGCTTCCGTAATAGTGTACGTATGCGTCGTCAAATGCCTTTTGCAGGTCATAGACCGCGGTGAATTCCGCCGAGCTGGGTTGAAAAGCCGCCAACTGGTTGCGCAGGTTGATTGCCGTCCAGGACGTCTGCAACTCGTGTTCGCGCAGTTCTTCTGGCGTCAGGATTTGGGCCAGCCTAGCCAGACGATCTTCATTGAGCTTTCGCAATTCCGCGGAGATTTCATCCGGGGTCTTGCCCTCCCGTGATGCGGAGGGCTGCAGCAAGGCCCACTTCTCGTTCATCTCCTCCCGCACCGCTGAAACCAGGTCCTGCTTTTCCTCGGACAGGAAACCATGGCGGTTCTCGGGGTAGGTGACGCCTTCCCGGCTCTTCCGCAGTTCCGTGGCCAGATCCACTCCCAGCAGATCGCGGATCAAACTGGTTTTCTCCCGGTCCAGCTCCAGGAGTTGTTGTTGAATCCGGGCTCCGGCCGCGGCCGGGAGCGACTCCACGGTCTGCCAGTAGGGAGGAACTCTCCCCCCGGTGATCCGCTCGGCCCGGCGCGCTACGAAAAGCTTGTTGACATCGGCGATGACGATGTCCCGAATTGTTTGCTCGGGGCAGCCGATCGCGCGCAGGTTGGCTATATACTTTCCGTAATCTGACGATTCGACATTCCGCCAGTGGAACGGGGTGGTCCGTGGCGCGGGGGTGGGAGTCGGAGTCGCCGCCGCCGCTGGCGTGGTCACCCGCGAGTGCGGGCTGGCAGCAACCGGCCCGGTCGCCGCAGGTTGGGATTGGGGCGTGCTCGTTTGAAGTTGCCGGCCCTGGTAAACGACCAGC
Organism: uncultured Verrucomicrobiota bacterium; assembly: GCA_903828255.1. Classification (GTDB taxonomy): domain Bacteria; phylum Verrucomicrobiota; class Verrucomicrobiia; order Limisphaerales; family JADLHS01; genus CAIKLQ01. The sequence goes on along the minus strand of CAIKLQ010000615.1, from coordinate 3,181 downwards.
GTGCTCAGCCCCAGCACCGCCACTGAGAGTATTCGAACGAGCACTGGCGAATTCATGAGCGACCCCGTAAACCCGGTTCCTGGCTTTTCATGAGATTTTTGATAATGACTGCTGACCGCCGGACTTCCTCCGACGATTGAGCGGGTGATGTAAGTAAGTTCACGGCCTCAGTGGATTTTGTATACGGCTTTCCCAGGGAATCAATCTTGTTTTCCAGAATATGTTCGCCGGCGTCATCAGATAAACCAGCGCGCGAACTGCTCCGAGCCGTCCCCCTAGTGCATCGAAAAGAGCGCCCGGTTCTCCACCTTGACCCCTTCACAGTTCAATTCGACGGCACGATCCGCGCAGCCACGTCACTCTCCAGCTCGGGCACGCCCCGGTTTGCCGGTGCGTGGGTGCCGCCGCGTGCGAACCGGCAGAGACCGCACCTCGTCTCCAGGTGCGGATTCTGCGGCGTGGCGGCTTCGGATATTTTCGCCGAAGCTAATTGGGCCTGATGCTTCCGCCCGGCCTACGATCGGACTCTGGCGATGGCGGCATCACGAAAGAGACCAAGACCAAGTTGCTGAGTGCCTCAGCGGGTGGTCAAGGCATTGATCTTTGGTTGTTTCAGTTCATTCGCCACGACCCGGAGTTTCAAGGCGTGCTTTTCCGCACCGCCGAGGATGCACACAACTGGCAGTTTCTTGAGAGACTCAGGGAGTATCGCGCACAGCAGCGGAGAGCAGCTTTACCACCGGCTACAGTCCCAAGTCCACGGCGGACGGACTTCCGACCTCCACCGCCGCGCCCACGGCAGCGAGACAAGCCACAGCGCCCGACACCGTCACGAGGCCGCAAGAATCACAAGCCACTTCGCCGTCCGCTCGCGCTTCCGCCACTCGATCCAAAGACACTGCCACCTGAGAAAGTCATGAAGGTATCGAGCCGGGATTTTACGTTTTGCCCACGATGCAAGTTGCGAGTGTTCGCAAAGGTTTTGCAGGACCACTTGGAGTTGTCCTGCCCACAGCGAGGTCGAGGTGCATCGGGTAGTCCGGCTTGGTCTGGGCCATCGTATGATGAGCAAACAGGCCCGATTTTCCGGAAAAGCAGCTTGGTAAAGTAAGTCCCTACGGGGTTTATGATGTCGGCCGTAACGAAGGGTGGATGAGCGGCGGCTTGACCCATGACCCCGCTGAGTTTGCGGTGGAGAGTATTCGCCGCTGGTGGCCCCGCATGGGGCGGCGGGCCTATCCTGAAGCCCGGGAGGTATTGATTACCGCGGATGGCGGCGGCAGCAACGGAAGTCGGGTGCGGTTATGGAAAACGGCGTTGCACAAGCTGGCACAAGAACTGGAAATGCCCCTGCCTGTGCGCCACTTTCCGCCTGGGACCAGCCAATGGAACAAGATCGAACATCGGATGTTCTGCCACGGCACCAAGAACTGGCGTGCGCAGCTCCTCCTGGACTACGTCCCCATTATCAAATTGATCAGCCACAGCGGCACCAGCAGCGGGCTTTCGATTCAAGCCGAAATCGATTCGGCGTTCTACGAAACGGGCAAGGAGGTTTCAGACGAAGCCTTCGCGGCGATAAACATCCAGCGCTGCGATTTTCACGGAGATTGGAACTAGGCCATCAAACCCTGAGGATCGCCCTGACTTGTCCGCGTTATTCTGCATAGCCTCCTTAGCCCGCTTGCCGCGCCCATCAGGACGCCAATCGTTCCCGGTTCGCTTCTAGGCCGTTACGCCAGTCTGGGTGCTCCTGCACTTGCCGCAGGATGTCTTCACCGAGGCATTCCCGGATCTGCTGCGCCAGCCGTTCTTTCCGGTTGCGTATTCCGGGGGCTGTCGGACAGTGATTCCGATTCCTGTCGGACAGCATTCCGATTTGAGTCGGACAGTGTTCCGGGCTGAGGGCGGACAGTTTTCGGGCTTTATTGGAAGGGGGTCTGACAGGATCGGAACGGGGCCCGATCTGGCCCGGAATCGTGTTCGGCCGGAATCGGGATCCCGGATCGGAAGGAGTGGAGCGACGCGACCATGAGTGTCAGGGTGGCGGCTCGATTCCGTTGAATCGGGAAAAATACCCAATGGCACGAACCAAATTAACCCGGCGTCAAATTCATGAGCTGCGGCGGCTCAAATATCAAAATCAACTCTCCCTCCGGGAAATTGCCCGCAGTTGTGGCCTGCCCGCCAGCACGGTGGGGGATTACCTGAAACGGGCGGCCGCGGCCGGCGGGGCAGAGTGAAGCGGCGTTGCTCCAGTTGTTGCTGGGGTCGCCCGCCATCGCCCCGGCGGACGCGTTGGCCCTGCCCGACTGGCCGCACCTCCATCAGGAACTCGGGCGTCCGTCGGTGACGTTGCGGTTGTTGTGGCAGGAATACCGGCGGGCGCAGCCGGAAGGGTATGGCTACAGCCGCTTCTGCGAGTTGTATCAGCGCTGGGCGGGCACTTTGGATCCGGTGCTACGGCAGGTGCATCTGCCCGGCGAGAAGTTGTTCGTGGACTGGGCGGGCCAGACGGTGCCGATCCATAATGCGGCGGACGGCAGTGTTTCGGCGGCCCATCTGTTTGTGGCGGTTTTGGGCGCCAGCAATAAGACCTATGTGGAAGCGTTTGCGGATGAGCAGCTGGCGGCCTGGCTCGCCGCGCACTGCCACGCGTATGCGTTTTTCCAGGGGGTCGCCCGGGTCCCGGTCCCAGACAATCTCAAGACCGGGGTGACGCGGCCGTGTCGTTATGAACCGTTGCTGCACCGCAGTTACCAGGAATTGGCCGAGCACTATGGGACTGTGATTATTCCGGCGCAGGTCAAAACACCGCGGGACAAGGCGAAAGCGGAAGTGGGCGTCCAGATCGCCGAGCGGCAGATTTTGGCGGCGTTGCGCGACCGGCGCTTTTTCAGCGTGGGGGAGTTGAATACGGCGATCCATCCGCTGCTGACCCAACTCAACGCGCAGCCCTTTCAAAAGCTGGAGGGGTCGCGCAACAGTTGGTTTGAGACGCTGGAAAAAGGCCGCCTCTTGCCCTTGCCCGCCACGGCCTTCGAGTTGGCCACCGGGTCCCGCGCCAAGGTCAACATTGATTATCATGTGGTGGTGGAGAAGCCCTTCTACAGCGCGCCCTACCCCCGCGTCCACCAGCGACTGGACGTGCGGCTGACCGACCAAACCGTGGAGTTGTTTC
>CAIKLQ010000614.1 GCA_903828255.1 uncultured Verrucomicrobiota bacterium | reverse complement strand
GGTTTCATCGTGCCGGGCAAGACGACACGCATGGAGGTCGAGCACCAATTGGGGCCCTGTAGCCGCCGTTCTTTCTGGGCCCCTTCCGTCGCCTACTCCTGGGAACGACCGGGTTGGACCGTGCTCTGGTGTGGCCCGTTCGACAGCGGCAGTTTCGAGGCCAGCGGGTGGCACGCACTCTTTGTGGCGTTCGATGACCACGGAATCGTGCTGCAAAAAGACTTCGTGAACCTGTCGGACCTGAGTTCGCTCGATGAACATTTGGAGCGCTGGGCCGGGCGCGTTCGCAAAAAGAAGCTGCCCGCCCAATGACTCCCGTCGGCCAAAATATTCGGCGGGGCAGTGATCCGATTCGCACAGATTTCTCGCTTTGGATTGTTGCAGGGCAAAAACGGTTCGCGTCTCGGACGGAGTTGAGTTTGAAGGCGCGATCCGGACGGAGGGTCAACGAAACAGATTTCGCCCGGGCTGGCGATGCGGCGGGGCCGGCTCAGGCGACACAATATCCGCCGCAAAAGGAACTAACATGAAGAGAATGCAAAACAACCAAACTGAAAATCCGTTTACGCCGCGCGCTCTGAGTCTCGCGGCATCGCGAGGCCGGTGGTTTGTGACTGGCCTGTTGTTGATGGCTGCGTTGCTGGCCGGGACTGCGAACACTCCCGCTCGCGACCAGGACAAAGGTGGCAAACGGGGCGTGGACACCATGACCGTCAATCTCTACGTCGGCGGCGACATTGGCCGGGTCATTGCGCTGGATCCCACCGACCCCGCCTATCTCGCGCATCTCGTGGCTGCGGTCACGGGAGTTTTCTACGAGATTGTCGCGTCGCAACCTGTGACCCGTTTGGGCGGCGTGGCGGATCGGATCGCGGCGCGGCTGCCGGACCTTGTTGCCGTGCAGGAGGCGTCGCTGCTTCGCAATCAATCGCCCAGCGATCTCGTGATGGGCGGCCGGACGGCGGCGACCAATGTCGTGTACGATTATCTCGCGATCCTCGTGGACGCCCTGGCGGCGCGCGGGGCGCACTACGCGGTGGCAGCCAGCACCGAGGAGGCGGATGTCGAGATGCCGATGATGAACATGCAGACGGGCGTGTTCGAGGACGTGCGGCTCACCGATCGCGACGCGATCCTGGTGCGGACGGATGTGCCGCCGGGTCATTTGCGCTCTTTGGCAAGTCTGAGCGCTGGGCGGACTTGCTGAAGTTTTTCGAACCGGCTCACACCGACCGCCCCCATGATCCTAACATCACGATCTTCCTGGCGTTCGCCCGGGCGCAGAACGGGGATCTCGAGGGAGCCGGCAGCCTGTTGCGCTCCCTGGATGAGTTACCCGAAGAGAACGAGTTCGTGGAGCTTGCGCTGTTAGCGGGCGCTTCACTCACGTGGGAACTGGAGCTTGCGGGCCGCGAACTGACGCGGCTCGGCCCCCGGGCGGCGGAGAGCGAGAATATCCGCGAAACGCTGGCCACGGTTTTGTTCTCCCGGAAAGGCGACCGCAGTTCCAACGCGCCCATCGTGCGCCCCCGCAGCTTTGCGCCGGGAGAATTAAGCGCCGAACTCGGTCGCCGCCTGACCGCCGAGGAACAGAAACTGGTGGTGAATCCACTCGAAATTACGTCCGAGATTACCACGGAGGCCCGCCGGTTGACGGTCGGACTGACTAACGACGCGCAGCGGGCGGTGGCCCTGTTCGCTGAGGTCACGCGGCGCGGGCGCGGCGCCGGCGACGGCGGGCGGCGCACGGCCAGCGAAGCGTTGAAGGATTCCAGCGATCCCCAAACCCGGCTCTCGTGCCAGGAATACGCGAAGTTGTTTGTGGCGCTGGCCCAGGTGCTCGGGCTGGAAGCGTGGCTGGTTCACGTCGAGCGGTGCGCGGACGGTTCGCCCGGCTACCACGATTGCGCGGCGCTCTTCCTGGAAGGTCGGGGACTGCTGGTGGACCCGACGTGGCGCGCCTTCGGCATCGTGCATGAAGCGTTCACCGTCCTCGATGACCTGCAGGCGATTTCGCACCAAGCCATGCAACTGGCCGCCGGTCAGCACAGTCCCGCGCGACTGCGGGCCGGCTTGAAGTTGAATCCCGAGGATCGTTGGACGCGGCTGCAATTCGTGCGCGGCATGGCGAAAGCCGGCGAACCTGCGGTCGCGGCGGAGGAACTGCGTCGAGTACGTTCAAGCGGCGGCGCAAGCTGGGATGTTCACGAGGCCGCTGCGGAATTGGAGATGGCGGGCGAACGCTGGAAAGCGGCGCTGGCGGAATTGCAACTTGCGCTGTCGTTGAGTCCCAGCAATGCCCTTCTGCACGCGCAACTCGCGAGCGTTCACCTCCAACTGAATGAGTTTGAGAAGTGGAAAGAACACACCGAGGCGGCGTTGCGGTTTGATCGCGGCGAAATCTCGGTGGCACGTCGCCTGAGCAGCCAGAGCCAACTCGCCATGGCGAGCGCCTTCGCGCAGGGCCAGTCCGGAGATCGCGGGTCGCTGGATGAATTGAGACACCGCGCGGAGGGCGGCGAGGTCGCCGCTCAATTGGCTTTGGCGAAAGCCTGTTTTGAGGCACGGCCGCCCCGGACCGAAGAAGGCATGCGTTGGCTGCTCAAAGCCGCCGAGCAGGGCGACGATCAGGCCCAATTCAACTATGCCAAAAATCTGCATTTGCTGCGGGGTAATGACGCCGGCGAGGAGGTGGTTCAGTGGCTCACGCGTTCTGCCAGCCAGGGAAATGTCGAGGCTCAATACCGTCTCGGCTTGTTTCTTTACGAGGGCAAACTTGTCAAAGGGGACAACCTCGCTGCTGGCCAATGGTTTTTGTTGGCGGCGGGCAAAGGCAGCGTCGAAGCGAAGAGTTTGCTCAAGGAAATGGAGATGTTCCTCAATGCCGACGAACTTGCTGAAGCCCGGAAGCGCGCCACCGCTTTCACCCCGGCGACCTCGAAAGCCGCAGCGCCAAAGAGCAAGGCGCAATGAAACAGTCACCTGAGTCGGGTGAGACCGGCACACATGCAGAGTGCGCCGCAAAACCAGTTCTCCCGGAACGCCGGAGCGTCAAAAAGCAATCGTCTATCCGGCAGTAATTCCCGAACATGAAAACAGCCACGCAGTTAGGCACCGCAGCTCAGAGGCTGTGGCTGGGATTGGTCATGGTCTTGGCGTGTGGCGTCCTGCCGCTGCCAAGCCACGACCAGACCGTTCAGGTGAAGATTTAACCGCGAAGCGCCCAGAAACCAAAGTCCTATCAATGACTTGGTGAAAATGGCCGTGCCGGAATAGCCCTTCCTTGCCGCGCAATTCCAATAAGTCGTGTATCGGGCCGGCCAGAGTTGCTCGACTTCGTCGGGCGTGCATTTGGTTTCTTGCAGGCACAACACGTCCGGTTTTTCGGCGTCGAGAAACTCCAGAAAACTCTTTCGCAGCACCGCCCGCAGGCCGTTCACGTTCCAGGAAATCAATTTCACGGCGCGAGGCTACACGAAGTCCCCCGAATTCCGAACCCAAGAGTGTCGAGTTGAAGACGGAATTGCCGGCGGAGGAGGATCCCACTTTAGCTGTGAACACTTCCAACTTACCGATTTTCAATGTGCGGGAGACGGTCCGTTTGGCTCACGGCTGATCCGCTGCCAAGACTGAACGGAATCCGAAACTGTCGTCCCCGTATGTCGGATCGTGGAGCGCACGACACCCCACCCGGCAGCCATACGCGTAACCGTACCAACCTCCGCCACGTATGACTCGCCAGTAGCCATACGGGCCGACCGAGACAGGGCCGCGTGGATCGTATCCTCCCTGATACGAATCCTTGTACCAGTCCCAACACCACTCAAACGCGTTCCCGGCCATGTCGTAAAGCCCGTACAAGTTCGCAGCAAATGTACCTACCGGACTGGTGTACGGATAGACGCCGTCGTTGTAGATCGGGTTATAGCCAGTGTTGCTCAAATCATAGACATAGCCATGACCACTGTAATAGTTTGCCTGACTTTCACTGATGGTGTCACCCCAGGGAAACCGATGCCCGCCCAGCCCACCCCGCGCCGCCTTTTCCCACTCCGCCTCGGTAGGCAAGCGAAAACCGGTATTCCACTTCACCCAGTTGTTCATTAGATCATTCGTTCCACTGCGATAAACCACGGTTTGGCCGGCATCCGTGTAATACGCTGGCACTCGCCCGTCCTTCTCACTTCGCGCATTGCACCACTTCACCACATCATACCAATTCAATGTCTGCACCGGATGATTCGCCGCCTTGCCAGAGCCAGGATGCTCAAAGTCATAACCGTGGTTTGTGGCCCAAAAATAGACCGATTGCCACTGACTCCAACTCACCAGATTCACGTCCATGTAAACTGCGCTCACATACGCAGTGACGGGTTTGGCGAACGAATCGCCATCCAGAATATCCCCCATCGTGAACAACCCGGCAGGAATAAACGTCATGCCGGCGGGCGGCGCAGGGTCAAATAGACGGAGGGTCATGTTTGAACTGGAAACCGGAACTTGAACGTAGTCATTCCAGCCTGTGCCGTCCGAAATATCCGTGGTCGCCTGAAATGTGCAAGTGATGCCGGTCTGGGCATTCGTCCAAGTGACCGTCCCGGTTGGAGTGACCGCAATAATCGAGGTAGGCGCCGGACTGACGAGACGAAAGAACCGTGCTTCCCCAGCGAGAGCTTGGCTCAGAGTAAGGAACCCGACCCATAGTAAGGTGGCGAATCTATTCATGCTTGTCCCCTGATCGAAGATGTGTCGGCCAACTAGAATGACACACACCACATATTACACACGATCTATGCCGACGCCAGATTTCTTTCGCCGAAGCAAGAGCTTGGCGCTTCGTTCACCTGAGGTGGACGAGGAGGAAAGCTTGCGTGGCGGCAAGAAAGTGGCTGTTTATTCAATGACCGCTGGGGCCTGATGCTGTGCAACGGCTGGCGTTGGGAGAAAAGTTAATCGAGTTGCGGGGGCACTGATGCGGAACAGGTGGGGCGGTTGCTGGAAGCGAACCGCCCCACCTTTTCCGCATCAGTGCCAATGCAGAGGTTGAACTTCTCAGCCATCAACAACAAAAACACAAACCAGGATGACCACAAAGCAAACACCCGCACCAACACAACAACGCCCCGCCAAAATCCGCCGCATCTATTGCGCCGGCCCGAGCGTGGAACAGAACCGCAAGGGTGAGGAAATCCCCATCTGGCGCACGTTCCTCGGGGACTCCGTCGGCGACGCCGTCGGCCGCATCTACGTCTGCCTCAGCCACGAGACCGCCACGGGATTGGCCAACGCCATGTCCCACGATCGGAAGCTCCCGCTCGTCAACCAAGCGCAACCCGCGGCGTCCTAAACCGCCCGCAACCACAACGTCAACCCATCACGACTGCTCCCACGAAGGGCCCCGCTTCGCAATCGCGGCGCTTCGCCGGCGCGGCTGGCCCGAAGGAAGCGGGCCGGTGATGCCGGCGCTCCCGCTGGGACGAACCGTTCGACACGGCGCAGTTCCGGCGGGCGCGGCCCGGCGGCGCGAAACCAAACCCAACCAGCGACGTGAACATGAACCCACCGCCAACGAATGTTCTCCTGACACGGGCCTACTGGCACTGGGCACACCAACCCCCCACCGCCGGGCGATACACGCCCGAAGGGCCCATCACGGTCCTCGAACCCAACGAAGTCTTCGTGTTCGGCAGTAACGCCGCCGGCTTCCACGGGGCCGGTGCCGCCGGTTGGGCCTACACCGGCCAGGCCGGCAACCAATATCGTGCCGGCAACCCTATGTTGCGAGCCCGCCACTGGCCCCGCGGCCATTGGGCACAGTTGGGCATTGCGCGCGGTTGGCAACAAGGCCAGCACGGTCGAAGCTATGCCCTTTGCACGATCCGCCGCCCCGGCGCCAAGCGCAGTGTGCCATTGACTGAGATTCGCCAGCAGGTC
>CAIKLQ010000613.1 GCA_903828255.1 uncultured Verrucomicrobiota bacterium | reverse complement strand
CCGGAACGGCGGTGTGTTAGCCATAACGGGAATTGCTGTCTAGGCTATTTCATTATCACAGGTTTCATCTTAATATCTGATGTTACGCAACCGACGATGGAGGGGTAGGCCGATGCTCCGACAATATTCGTATACCGTCCTCGGCATGGATGCGGAAATCCAGCGTCCAAGGATGGCAAGCTCGTTGTAACATCTCGGCTTGGCCAGGTGGCAAGTTTCACGTCCATGTGACTGGATGCATTCGGAACATCCCTGTCCCGAACCCTTCGGGCGGCGGATCCGTGCAAATCGGCTGTCCTGCCGATTTGTCCTGCTTCCCGGCAGGAATGACGGGTCAAGTGTCAACTCTTTACCTCATAATGAGAATTGCTGGATGAGTGGGGTGCGCTTTGCGCACCCTTCATCACTTCTTATAAGCTCCTAAACCAAATGGCTAAAGGCCAGAGGAAAGCCACCGCCGCCCAAAGTCCTAGGATTTTCTTGTGATGCGTGAAAACATCCAACCAAGTAGGGGTCAGTTCCTCGACATAGCCCTGCGGACCGCCCCTGAGACGACCCACCGTTCCGTGAAATAGCACTTTGATGTGGTCTCCCTCGCGTAGCAATGCAAAGCGCTGGCTTTGTGCGTCCATCCACTGCAATTCGTCGCCCTCCGCCAGTTCGAAGGCATCCGCTTGATGCTGGAATTTGCCTTTGGCACTGATGAGCGTGGAAATCCACTGGCCGGTTCCGGTGCCGAGTTGGCGGTTAAAGCGAAGATCAGTGACCGCCAATTTAACAAATTTTCCGTTGGCGGATGTCCCGGTAATAGCAATATGCGGCAGCACGCCATCTTGAGCGTTGCGCTTGCCAGAAAAACGCAGAACTTCCTGTGGCCCACCGGGTTTGGATTGCAAGGCTTCATCGGGACCGTTATCGACCTGCAAGACACCTTTGCTCACGATGATATCGCCGTCTATGGCGGCTTGGGACAGAAATAGCCGCCATCCTTCCGGCGTGGTTTCAAGCTCAAGCATCGCACCCGCAGAAATCACTAACTTTTCCAAGCTTGCGGAGGATGCCTTAACCCGGATTTGCTGCGCCTTTCGGTCGCCGTATAGTGACGTGCTGACTGACGTGATATCCCATGCGTCAATGTGAGTTACAGGCTCCGCAGACTCCAAGGTCCAAGGTTTGGTCAGCCGAAAACCGATGCCTTTGGCTTCCACTTCCAGTTGTACCGAGTTGCTTGATGGATGGAAGCTGGCCGCGAGGGCGGCGAGAATCAGGCACAGGCCAGCGACTGTCAACACCGGACCGAGTTTCCGCCAAACCCTAGGCCGTTCGGCTGGCAACAAGCGTTGGGCGGTTTCTATCCAAGCGAGATGGGCCTGGGCGCGTTGGGTATCGCGGTCGATCAGCAGTGCCTTAGCCGCTAGTTCGCGCTTTTGTTGGATGGCCTGCTTCAGCCGCTGTTGCTCTGTCTCGTTCATGTCAATCCCCTAGGCGGATGAACCAGCGTTCTTGTTTCCATTGGGCTTTGCCTTCGGGAAGCGTGGCGACTTCCAGACAGATTTCCCCGGTCAGCGTATCGGGCAGCGGAATTTCAACCGGATCGCTAGTTATCCGGTGCGTGGGCAAGCGAATGGCGGTCCACGCGGGCATCGCCGCGCAAGCGCCATTGCTGCGTAGCGCATAGCGCCAACTGGCCTTATCGAAAGGATTCGGATCGCGCACCCGTAGGCTGAGTCCCGGTTCCGGGCCGACAGTGATCGGCACAACAACCTCTGGCTGGCCCGCGAGTCGGCCATACAAGCCTAAGTCCTCGGGGCGGAGATGCCGGGGCAGCACCGCGTCGGACAAGACCCAGCGGAAGTCCCCCGCCGCAGGAATCAGCCCGTCCAGCCGGTAATAAGTCTTGTCCGGCAGGGCGATGCCGCGTAGCTGCACGGCTTCGTGGCGCACGGGTGAGCTAAGTTCCAATGGGCCAATAGTAGCGGAATCGAAGCGCAAGCGTCCACGGGTCAGCGACACCAGTTCGAGATCGGCGGCGGCGGACACCGGGGCTTTATAAAACCCCTCGCAGCGGGTGTTGGGTTCGCGCAAATGATAGCCAGTGCGAGGATCGGATACCGGGGCTAAGCTTTCATCGCAGGGCGGCGCGGCGATTGCCCAGTGATGGAAGCAGGCCATTAGCAACAGGATTCTGCCGGCGAGGGTGGCGTAATTGCTTGTCATACATTTCTCCAAAGTTTACAGGGTCGGCAGCAATTTTCATTTTGGTACAAACTGTAGTGTGGGCTAGGTGCGCGTATCGAAAAACTTGATTTTCTAACGTAAGTTCACGCGCACCGTAGCCCACCAGACGGGCGGCGGGACTGCAAAGGTGGGCTACGGTGCGCGTCTGGATCGGAGTTACGGCTAGTCTGTCCTAAGCGCACCTAGCCCACCCTTGTATGATGCGCTTTTCAGTTCAAAACGAGAATTGCTGAAAGACGGCAGAGCAGTAGGGCGGCAACCCTTTGCCGCCATAGCCACAAGCAAGTCCGTTGTCGGCATGGGGATGCCGACTTACTTCTATGGCTTGAGCGTTGTGCCGTTGCGTGAAACCTATTGAAGGGATAAAGCAAAGCCCAAAGAACAAAATCACATAGCCCTAGCAAGACGAAAACCTAGGTTGCCGTTGGTCGCATCCGGCATATTCCAGAAACGGATAGCCGACCGAAGGAACCGGGGGTAGGTGCTCCACGCACCGCTGCGAATCCCCCGGTCGCAACTAGGCTTGTCCCCCCATGCAGAGCCGTCATCAGGCGCACCCTGGTACTTATCATGGTAACAATCGTCCACCCATTCCAAGACATTGCCGGCGGTGTCGTATAGTCCAAATGGATTGGGCGGAAAACTACCCACTGGCGCGGTGTGTTCCCATTGATCGCGGCCTTGGGCCAAGCCTAATAACTCAGATTCTTTACCGTAATTGGCTTGCTCATGGCTCGCTTGGTCGCCCCACCAGTAAGGCGTAGTCGTCCCCGCCCGCGCCGCATATTCCCATTCCGCCTCCGTCGGCAGCCGATAGGTATAGCCGGATTGCGCCGACAACCATTGCGCATAGGCTTGGGCATCATGCCAACTCACGTTGATGACAGGGCGATTGCCGCGCCCCCAGCCCTCATCAGAAGGCAACTTCCGGCCCGTGGCTTTGGCAAAGCGGTCATAGTCGTCGAAGGTGACTTCATATTGGCCCATAGCAAAGCTTCGGATCCTGACGATATGTTGCGGGTCTTCATCGTTGCTGCGGCCCAGTTCCTTATTCAGCGAACCCATCTGGAACGAACCGGTAGGAATCACCACCATCTCTGGGCCTAGTCCACCATCTTTCAGATTATCGCGAAATTTCTCAGGTTGAGTAAAGGTTTTGGGCTCACTGGTGGTGGAGGGCTTTTGAACGGCGCTCACTGGTTGGGTAATCCTTATTGTCATTGTCGCCGTACCACAGTCGACCAGGCTCCATGCGCCGTGTTGGGCGACAAAGCGTTGAATCCGCTCAATGGCCAAGGCTTCCGCCGCATTAGTATCGTCTACCACCACCATACCGAGTATGCCTTTGCCGCCGATCAAGGGCGCACCAGAAACGCCATGCTTGACACCTAGGGCGCTGAACTCGATATGATCGTTCTCGGCATTCGCTTGTGCAGACTTCAAGCGCCCGGCTTCGTCATCCAGCGGTACGTCCCACTGACTATCCCGCCCGATCCACCAAACCCTATCCGCCCGCTGAAACCGGGAACAGGCAGCTTGCGGCTGCCAATCCAAACCGCCGGGCCTGTTGACTTGCAGCAGGGCAAGGTCCAGCGCTCTGGATGAGTTCACCGTGGAACTGTCCACAACAAGCCGTACTGGTGGATTGGAATGAAAGTACACGCTGACCGGCTTGTCGGAACCTGGATTTTGCGCAGTCACCACATGGTCGGCGGTGACGATGGATAGCACCCCATTGTCTTCCCCGACGATGAATCCAAACCCGTCCCCGCCCGCCCCGCTCACCCGCACGGTTCCATTCAAATAGGGCTTGGTAACCTGATCGCCTTCCGATTCCGCAGCCCATACAGGTGGTTGTAGCGTCGATAGTACTAATGCAGGAAAAACAGCCAGCATCACTCGTGGTAGGGTTCGCATATTGCTCTTGGATTCGTTGAAGACTAGTTTGGAATTTTATAGGAATGATAAAACATAAAGGGTTGATAATGCCACCACTGCCTAGCGGGTCAGAATTTGCAATCCCGACCCGGTGGTTGGGTTCGATAAAAAGAAATATAGGAGTGCAAGGTTTACCAGCCTTGCGAAAGTTCGCAACGGCTTGTAAATTCCAGCAAGGCAAGCCTTGCACTCCAAGATTAGACAATTTTTTGATGGCTCCCACGCTTCGGCGCTCATCGTTATACATAAGTGGTCGAAGCCCGTCATTCCGGCATGGACTGCCGGAATCCAGTCACATGGATGTGAATCAGCGGATTTCCATTGGCTGAGTCAATCATATACACATCGGCAAGTTACCATCCATGGCACTGGATGCATTCGGGACATCCTTGTCCCGAACCCTACGGGCGGCGGAGCCGTGCAAATCGGCTGTCCTGTCGATTTGTCCTGCATCCCTGCTGGAATGACGGTACTATGTCTCGGCGGGACTTGTGTATATGGCAGTGACGCAGCAGCGTGGGAACCAGAAAAAACTACTGCTTAGAACGCCTACGGCACTTCCACCTCAATCGCCTCGCTGGCGGGGCTTTCCCCCGCCGCATTGCGCGCAGTCACGGTCAACGCCACCGTGGAACCGGTCGGCAAGCCGGTCAGTTTCGCCTCGCTGTCCTGAGGCATCACTTCGGCCAATAATTTGCCGTCGGCATCCATGGCGCGGAGCCGGTAACTGTCGGCGCGGCGGGCATCGTCCCAATCGACAAACAATAGGCCGCTGCCCGCCGCACCGGGTGTGACCACGACATTGTCCGGTG
>CAIKLQ010000612.1 GCA_903828255.1 uncultured Verrucomicrobiota bacterium | reverse complement strand
GTTGGCCAGGAACTCACTCTTGGCCGCGCTGGCGCGCTCGGCCTGCAGGGTCATGGCGTGAGCGAGGTCGGTGGCGACTTGGAGTTCCTTGTTCGTCGTCGCGAGTTTCGCCTCCGCCTGCTTGCGCGCGGTAACGTCCCGGTGGAAACCTTGGACGAAGGATTTCCCCTGGTGCGTAATCAAGGAGGCCGTCACTTCGAGGGTGACGACATGCCCAGCTTTGTGGTGTTGGCTCACCTCGAAGGTGATCGCTTCCCCGGCCAGCACGCGGCGCATCCGCTCCGGCATCTGTCGGGAACTTTCGGGCAGATCCAAGTCCGCCAACCGCATTTGCTTCATTTCCGCCACCCCGTAACCGTGCATGGCCGCGAACGCGGTGTTGACCAGCACCAGAGCTCCGGTGTCCGCCTCAACAATAATGATCCCTTCCGGCGCCAGGTTAAACATGGCCTGGAACCGTTCCTCGCTCGCGCGCAGGATTTCCGCCGCCCGCAGGCGCTCGCTGACATCGCGGTAGGACCAGACTCGCCCCATCCGGATCCCTTGCGTGAGGATCGGCACCGAAAAGCGCTCGAACACGCGGCCATCCTTGAACGCGACGAGGTCGGTGACCTCCGCGTCGGAATCGGTAACCGCCTGGGACTGCGTCTGGTAGGTGTCCGGGTCAATCAACTGGTCCAGCGCCTGGGCCAGCAGGGTGCGCCGGTCCTTGCCATACCCCGTGAACGAGGTGGAGAGTTGCCAAAGCTTGGCGAAGCGCCGGCTGGCATGTAAGACCATCCCCTGATTGTCCACGGCCAGAATGCCATCGCCGGTGGATTCGAGAATCGCGTTAACCCGCGCTTCATTTTCCCGCCGCTCCGCTTCCGCCTGCTGGCGCGCGGTGATGTCGGTGACGAAGCCCTCCCGCGCCAGCAATTGATCGCCGTCGAAGACGCCGGCGCCTTTTTCCCACAGCCACCGTTCCTCGCCGCTGGCCCGGTACGCGCGGTATTCCAACACGTAGCTGCGCCGGGCGGTCAGGGCCGCCTGCACTTCCGCCGTGACCCGCTCGCGATCTGCCGGCGCGATGAGGGACGTGAAGTTGCGCTTCCCGCTGGTGAAATCCTCGGCCGGATAGCCGAGCAGGTCGTGGACGCCCGTGCTGATGAATTGCATAGGCCCACCCGGTTGGTGGGCACAGCGATAGACCGCTCCGGGGATGTTGTTCACCGTCGCGTTGAGTTTGCGCGTGGATTCGCGCAGCGCCTGCTCCGCCCGGTGTTTATCCGTGATGTTGCTGAACACCAGCACCACGCCAACGATCCCACCCGTCTTGTCGCGGATGGGGGCGGCGTTTTTAGCGATCTGGTATTCCTGGTCATCGCGCGCGCGCAACACCGTATCATGGGCTAATTCCACGGCTGCGCCCTGTGCCATCACGAGTTGCACCGGGTTAACCGCAGGCGCCCGCGACTGGGAGTTGTAGATGCGGAAAACCTCCGCCAGGGGCCGGCCGGCCGCCTCGGGGAAGGGCCAGCCGGTCAGGCGCTCGGCGGCGGGATTCATCCGGACGACGGTGCCAGCGGTGTCGGTTGCGATCACCGCATCTCCGAGGGACTGGAGCGTGATGGTCAGATTTTCTTCGCTGGCGCGCAACGCTTCCGCGACTTGTTTCCGTTCGTTGAAGAGGGTCGCGATAAACTGACCGGTCAGCGCAATGCCAAAGAGAAAAGTATTCAGATCCGCCACCAAGGTGGTGCCCGCCCGGGCAAACGGCCCCGTGCCGAGGTGCGTCACGTAAAGCACGATCCCGGATAGTGCCGCGATGGCCAGCGTCACCGCCGCCAGTCCCCAGCGCACCGCGGTCAGAACCAGCAATGGCGTCGTGACCGCAAGCGCGATGGCGGTGCCTTCAGCCTTCGGGTCGCAAAAAATCAGCCCGGCCGCCAACGGGATGGGCAGCAGGGCCAACCACCGCTCGCGCCACATTACCTTTCCGGCCGGTCGTGCGCAGAACAGGGCCAACCCCAGGGGTACGATCAGAACCTGCCCCAGCACATTACCCGCCCACCAGGAAAACCAGGAACCCGCCAACCCCGCCGTCGCCACCTTCCCACCCAGCCACAAGATCAGATTGCCCAAGGTGGCGCTGAAGGGCTGTAGCACCAGAATGATCAGGATCCAAAGCCCCGCCATATCGCGCACCCGTTCCAGCGCCGGATTCAATTTGAAATATCGAAAAAGCTTTCCGCCCAACACGGCTTCCAAGCTGTTGGAAGCGGCGATGGCCAAAGCGAGGGGCCACGGCAGGCCATTGACCAGCGCCAAGGCCAGTTGCCCCAGAAAGACCCCGGGCCAAACTCGGGTGCCAAACAGAATCGTCCCCGCCAGCGCGAACCCTTCCGCGGCAAAGACGACGGGGGTGACAATGCCGCTGGATACCGCAATCGAAAAGCTGGCCTGGCCGGCACAATAGTAGAACAGCGCCAGAACCAGAACCCGGGCCGGGTAGGATCGGGCCAACTGGAAAATCGCGGGTGAAATTCGGGCTATCTTCATGGGTTACCGGGGAAATGCGCTTCCCTTGGGAACGCGGGGCCGTGGCCGCTGAACCGTGCGCGGCGCGGGGGCATGCTTATCCCGGGCGCGTGGCCAGGCACCGCTCCCAACCCGGGCGGCCACCCCCAGATCGCGATCCGAATTGGCCCGTTGGCAGTCACGTTCATGCTGAGGTTTCCTCTTGCAACGCCGTTTGCAACGCCACGAACTCCGCGTCCACTTCCGGCAGCCGGGCTGTAATCGTGGCCATATCTCCGGCTTTGCCGGCGGTTTCCAGCACGGCGGCGAGGGCGCGCAGGGCTTCGCCGCTCACCGCCGCGCACGCGCCTTTGATCTGGTGCGCTTGCTCGCGAACGTGCTGGGTCTCTCCAGCCGCCGCAAAGGTCTGCAACTGCCGAATCTGGCCGGGCAAATCTTCCAGGAACCGCTTTATCAATAACCGGGCCAGGGCCTCGTCCTGCATCACTCGATTCAGCAAACCCGCACGGTCAAAGACCGGGATTTCCACTGGTGACGCCGGGGCCGTCGGCGCCGACGACTCCGGCGGGGGCACGGAGGCAACCATCGGCTCGCGAGCGGCCACCGTGGGCGCGGGCTTCAACCACTTCTCCAGCGCCGCGACCAACGCCCCTACTTCCACCGGCTTGCTGACGTAATCATCCATGCCCGCCGCCAGACATTCTTCGCGGTCGCCCTGCATCGCGTTGGCGGTCATGGCCACCACGGGCACGCGGGGATCGAGCACGCGCGATTGCGCGTTGCGGATTTGCCGGGTCGCTCCCAACCCGTCCAGCTCCGGCATTTGCATGTCCATCAACACCAGATCGTAGGGGATGGTTTCGAGGGCCTGGAGGGCTTCCAGACCGTTGCCGGCCACGTCCGCGCTCAAGCCCAGTTTCGTGAGGATGCCCACGGCCACTAGCTGGTTGGTGGGGTTGTCTTCCACCACCAGAATGCGCGCGGGTCGCAACCCAATTTTCGCGGCGAAGCCCAGCGGGACGTCGGCCCGGGCGGGCGCGAGCTTCCGGCCGCTGATGACCGCCGCCAGCACTTCTTGCAACTCCCGCCGCCGCACCGGCTTGGTCAAGGTGGCCACAAAGCCTTTGGCTTCCCAGTCCGGATCGCGATCCGACTTGCCCAGCGGGGTCAACCGCACCAACCGCGTGGCGTGCAGGTCGGGATCGGCTTTAATGGCGCGGCCCAGGGCGTTGCCATCCATGTCGGGCAATTCCATATCCACCATCATCATCACGAAGGGATCCTGCGCGGCCCGGGCTTCGGTCAGCGCTTGCAGCGCGGCCGGGCCGTCGGCGGCCGGGGTGGCCCGCAGCCCCCAGGCATTGAGCAAGCCCACGAGAATCTCCCGGTTGACGGGGTGCTGATCCACAATCAGCACGCGCACATCGCGCAGTTCGGCGGGCCCTCGCGCCGCGGTGCGTTTGCGGCCCGGGGGTTTGCCCAAGCTCACCGTGAACCAGAATTCCGAACCCTGCCCCAGCACACTCTCCACGCCGACTTCGCCGCCCATGAGCGCGGCGAGTTGTTTGGAAATCGCCAGCCCCAAACCGGTGCCGCCATACAGGCGCGTGGTCGAAGCATCCACTTGGGAGAATTTCCGGAACAGTTTCGCCCGCTTCTCTTCCGGGATGCCAATGCCAGTATCGCAGACGCCAAACCGCAGTTGCACGGTTTCCGCCGTTTCCGCGACCAACTGCACCCGGATGATGACCTCGCCCTTATCAGTGAACTTGAGCGCGTTGCCGGTGAGGTTCGTAAGAATCTGGCGCAGGCGACCCGGATCCCCCAGGAGGTGCAGCGGCACTTCCGGGGCGACGACGCAACCAAACGTCAGCCCTTTCGCGTGCGCGCGCAACGCCAGCAGTTCGGCGAAATCGTCCAGCAGATCGGGCAGACTGAATTTCAAAGTTTCCAAATCCAACTGCCCCGCCTCGATTTTCGAGAAGTCCAGAATGTCATTGAGCAGGGTGAGCAAGGTCTCGCCGCTGCCGCGGATGGTTTGGGAGTAACGGCGCTGCTCGCTGGTCAGTTCCGTTCCCAGCAGCAAGCTATTCATCCCGAGCACCCCGTTGAGCGGCGTGCGAATCTCGTGGCTCATGTTGGCCAGGAATTCACTCTTGGCAATGTTGGCCTGCTCGGCTTGGGCCGCCAGCGCCCGGGCTTCGGCGGTGGCCGCTTCGAGGCTCCGGTTGGTGGTCAGCAGTTCCGCCTCAGTCTGCTTGCGCGCGGTGATGTCCCAGAATGACACGAATACGCCGGAGATCTCGCCATTGTCGTCGCGCAGCGGCAGCTTGACGACGTGCTCCCAAAGCTCGCGGCCTTCCACCAGACGGCACTGCTCAGACGTCTCGGGCTGGCCGGTGCGGAGAACCCGCTCGTCGTCTGCGCGGTATCGGTCCGCGATTTTCCGGGGGAAGAAGTCGTAGTCCGACTTGCCGACGAGGGTCGCCGGCGGGACGTCGAGATCCCGGGCAAAGCTCGTGTTGGCCGCCACCCAATTGAGGTTCCGGTCCTTGACGAAGATGCGCTGCGGAATGTTCTCCACCAAGGTGCGGAACCGGGCTTCACTCTGGCGCAGGGCGATTTCGCCTTGCCGCCGCTCGGTGATGTCGCGGAAAAAGCCGAGCAGGTGATCGCGCCCCTGCAAGGAAACCGTGTTGGCGGAAATGTCGGCGTAGAAGACTGTGCCGTCCTTACGCAACATGGGAACGGTCGGCGCGAGCGCGAGTTTGCCGGCCGCCTGTTGCTGGAAAACTTCCAGCACGGCAGGCAACTCGGCCGCCGGATGAAGTGCCGTCACGCTCAACTGCGCCAGCTCGGATTCCGAGTAACCCAGCAGGCGCTGCATGGCGGAATTGGAGTAGCTGAAGCGTCTGGTTTCAGAATCGGCCGCGAGGATGCCGTCGCGCGCCTGTTCAAACACGGCTCGGAATTTGGCTTCGCTCTCGAGCATCGCGGCTTGGGCCTGCCGGCGCTCCGTGATGTCCACGCACAGGCCGGTGTAGCCGGCAAATTCGCCAGTGACCAGGTACCGGGGCACGCCGTGGTCCAACAGCCAGCGGTATTCCCCATCGTGGCGGCGGAGGCGGTATTCCATTTCAAACTCCTGCCGCGCGTCGAAGCTGGTGATGTAGATTTCCAGGCAGCGGGCGAGGTCCTCCGGGTGGACGCCTTCCGCCCAGCCGTTCCCATATTCCTGCGCCAGCGTTCGCCCGGTGAAGTCGAGCCAGACTTTGTTGAAAAAATAACAGAGTTTGTCCACGCTCGCGAGCCAGATGAGCGCGGGGGCGGTATCGGCCATCGTGGCAAAGCGGGCTTCACTTTCCTGCGCCGCCAGTTCCGCCTGCTTGCGAATGGTGATGTCCTGAGTCACGCCGCGCGTGCCTACGACCCGGCCCGTGGCGTCAAGGATCGTTTTGACGCGGACATGGACGTGCCGGAGTTCGCCATCGCGCGGCAAGATGGCGTGCTCGAGATCGAGGCTCACCGCAGCGCCCGAGAGCAACTGCGCCACGCTCTGGGCAACGAGGGGCTGTTCCTGCAGTGGCAGGAATTTGCGGGCGTAAACCTCCGCTCGCATCTGGTAGCCGCCTTCGTGCGCGGCGGTCGTGCCGTAAAGCGCGTAAAACCGGTCATTGAAAGTGAAGGTCTGGGTGGCGACGTCCATTTCCCAATGGGCGAGTTGCGCTTGATCCATCGCTTCCGCCAGCCGGGTCTGAAGCGTCCGCAGGGCCTGCTCCGCCTGTTTGCGCGCGGTAATGTCCTGGTGGAAAGCTTGGACGAGGGGTTGGCCCTGATGCGTAATCAGGGAGACCGAGACTTCGAGCGGGAAGACGTGGCCATCCTTGTGGAAATGTTCCACCTCGAAGCTCAAAATTTCCCCGGCCTGCAGCCGGCGCATCCGCTCCGGCAGGTGCTGCACGGTTTCGGGGGTATCCAAATCCTGCAACCGCAGGGACAGCATTTCCGCCACCGTGTAGCCGTGCATCCGGGCCAACGCTTCGTTGACTTGCAGCATTTCCCCGGTGAGCGTCCCAATTAAGAGCCCTTCCGCGGCCCGGTCAAACATGACTTGGAACTGTTCCTCGCTGGCGTGCTGCACCGCCTCCGCCTGCAACCGGCGCAACGCGCCCTCACAGTGGTCCGCCAGGGCTTGCAATAAATCCAAGTCCTGAGTGGTGTAAGCCTGGGGTTGGTAACTTTGAATGGAGAGGCTGCCGAGGGTCCGCGGCCCCTCCCGCATCGGCACATACATCAGGGAGCGCGAGGGCCGGGCAACATCCCCAAACGGGATGATGTCCGCCGGCATGACCGCCGCTTCCTCGCGCAAAATCAATTCGCCGCCGTGCTCCAGAATCCGGCGCAGGCGGGGCGATGGAATTCGATCCGGGTCGAGTGGGAGATCCGTGCGTTGGCCGTTGATGAGGTCTTTGCGCAACACATTCAGCACCTTATCGTCGGCCGCTGAATACAGGTCCATCAAACAGGCATCCCAGCCGAGTAACCGGTCGGCCAGTTCAACGATGATCTCCCCGGCTTCCGCTATGGTAGCGACCGCACTGAGCTTTCGGCCCAAATCCGAAAAGGCGGCGAGC
>CAIKLQ010000611.1 GCA_903828255.1 uncultured Verrucomicrobiota bacterium | reverse complement strand
TTCCCTTCGGACTCCAATCCGAACATCGAATACCAGACCTTGAAATACGCCGACGGAACCACCTCCTGCCAATGCAAAGGCTGGACAAGACGCGTGACCCCGGACGGTTCGCGCTCCTGTAAACACACCCGCTGGGTGGACCTCGGGACCGCGGATCAACACAGCACCGCCACCCACAACTACGAAAACCATAAACCTCAACATCAACAACACATCAATCATTATGCCCATCAAACCCAACCCCAAATCAAAACCCCGCCCCGTCTCGGCCAACGTAAATTCGCTGTCTGACCTGGGCGCTCGCATCCTGCATTACGTTCAAGCTGGCTATCCCGGCCTGTATCTCGTCTCGCCCGAAGAACAACGGGTCGAGGCGGAACTCAAAACCGTCACCGAGCACCTCAACCGCAACCGGGCCGCTGCCGAGCAATACCAACTGTGCTACTGGTCCGTCGTGGATGGCCTGGTGAATACGACGACCAATCAGGTTCACAACGCCAACGATCCGCTCGAAGTCTTGCAGGCCCTGAGTGAACAACCGGAGCGCACGATTGTTCTGCTGAAGGATTATCATCTGTTCCTGCAAGACCCGAATCCGATCCTCGTCCGCAAGCTGAAGGACGTGCTGCTGGAAGCCAAGACGAAGCAGAAGACGCTCCTCATTGTCGGTTGCCGGCTCATCCTGCCCCCAGAACTGGAGCGAGAAATCACGGTGGTTGAATTCGCGTTGCCCGGGAAGGAAGCGTTGCGGGGGGTGTTGCACGGCATCGTCGAATCGGCCGGGATCAAGGACCTGGCCATCGAGCAACAGGAGAAAGCCGTGGACGCTGCCTCCGGTCTAACCACGATTGAAGCTGAGAACGCCTTTGCCTTGTCGTTTGTTCAGACCCGGACCATTGAGCCCTCCGTGGTAGCCCGGGAGAAAGCGCAGGCAGTGAAAAAATCCGGCCTGCTTGAAATCATCGAAACTCGTGAGTCCCTGGAATCCATCGGCGGTCTGGACTCGCTAAAGGACTGGCTGCTGAAACGCCGGGATGCGTTCACGCCGCGGGCGGTGGAATACGGTCTGCCGCCGGCCAAGGGCCTGCTGATTTTGGGCCTTCCTGGCACGGGCAAATCACTTACGGCCAAGGTCACCGCCAAGGTGTTCGGCGTGCCGTTGCTGAAACTGGACGCCGGGCGGTTGTGCGGCGGACTGGTCGGCCAAAGCGAGAGCAACCTGCGCTCGGTCATTCAGACTGCCGAAGCGATTGCTCCCTGCGTGTTATGGCTGGACGAGGCTGAGAAGGGGCTCTCCGGGAGTAAGTCGTCTGGCAGTACCGACGGCGGAACTTCAGCCCGGGTCCTTGGTTCGTTGCTCTCTTGGATGCAGGAAAAGACTGCTCCAGTGTTCGTCGTTGCCACAGCCAATGACGTGACCCAGTTGCCGCCGGAGTTGTTACGAGCCGGGCGTTGGGATCAGATGTTCTTCGTGGACCTGCCCCAACAAATGGAGCGGGAAGCGATCTGGACCATTCAAATTCGGAAACAC
>CAIKLQ010000610.1 GCA_903828255.1 uncultured Verrucomicrobiota bacterium | reverse complement strand
CGGGATGCAACGCCGCCAACGCCCGCACTGCTCGCCCCCTCCCAGAGCGCTTCCCACTCCCCGCCACCCGTCTCCTTGGCGGGTGGGGGCGGCGTTGCGCAACTCCGCCCGATCCGCGTCCTTCAGCGTCAGGTGCTCGTAAAATCGCCCCCCGGCGTCAACTTGACCGGAGCCGTGCCAGCCCGTGCCAGACCCCGTGCCAGGATTTGGCACGAGGCTTGGCACGAGGCTTGGCACGGGGTTGGTTTTGCGTCCGTGCCGAGGCCGTGCCAGACCCCGTGACAGGTTTGGCACGGGGCTTGACACGGCCACCCACCCCTGACGCTTCGCGCGCCGCGTGATGCAATTCCGTCCCACCCCATGCTGGGACTCCAACTCCCGCAACGTCTTCCCCGCCGCGAACCCCGCCTGGATCGCTTCCCAATCCACACCTCTTGGGCCGATGCAGTCAACGCTGTTTCAGCGGCGTGGCTGATATGCATGATCCCTTTGCGACCCTTGCTCGAAGAACTCTACCACGCCCTAAACCCGGCCCCGCCGCCCCGCCCCGCTCCCGCAAGAAGCAATCCGTCCCAAAATCATCCAGAAGAAGTAAGTTTTGTTCCGGTTGTTC
Source organism: uncultured Verrucomicrobiota bacterium (assembly GCA_903828255.1). Lineage (GTDB taxonomy): Bacteria > Verrucomicrobiota > Verrucomicrobiia > Limisphaerales > JADLHS01 > CAIKLQ01. The sequence goes on along the minus strand of CAIKLQ010000610.1, from coordinate 2,103 downwards.
CGGTGTCCCAAAATCATCCGGAACAAAACTTCAGTCCTGTAAAGCACTGCATCGCAGTCTGTTAGCCTAGCCTGTTTCGGTTGTTCCGGTTGTTCCGGGGGAAAACCATAGTCTCTTATTGCTGGAATCGCCTCGCGGTTTTCAATTTCTCTGTCCCACCTCAAATTTCCAGTGGTTTTCCGCGCCTGTTCTTGAGCTGCAAAAGACGGCCCTGATGCAGGGTGGGACAAGCAGGTGACGGCAAGGTCAGCGGTCCCAGCAGTAAACGAATATGGTTTCCGACCGGAACAACTGGAACAACCGGAACAAGCCCCCCTCTTCTTTCTTTCTTTCTTTTTTAAGTACTTAAAAGAGATAGAGATAGAGAAGAGAGGGCCAGGAGGGTTTGGAGGGATTCTTGTTCCGGTTGTTGTTCCGGGACACAATGGCACACCGGAACAAACCCAAATCGTGGCACAGTTGGTGGCACAGTTTTAAGACCCCAGATTCCACGCGCCCCCGCGCCCCAGGTCCGACAAATTCACCCCTCGACAGCGGTCAACTCTGGTCGCCGAGTGGGCCGAGGATCCGATCGCGCTCCCCGCTCATGACTCGATCCTCCACCGCCGAGGAAAGGTGTGTCCCTGTTGAGCACCTCCACCATTGATTGCTTACGGAGAAATTTTTTTGGCAAATTCGCCCCCCCTTTGGCAGCTATACGGGGCAAACCGGTGGCAATCGTCGCAAGTTGTTGGTTTCTAGCCTTCTCCGCAAGCCGTTTTCCCGAATAAGCGCGCGGCGTTTCGTAGTCGCGCGGTGCCGCTGGGCGCAGGGTGGCGGCGCGGCGACCGTCCGCAACCGGGGCTTGCATGTTACAAGCTGGGGGCGTGGCGGCGCGGCTTGGTCATACCTCAAATGAGAACAAAACAAGCGAAGTCAAACGGGCGCGCGGCGTCCGCTTCAAAGTCAATGGCAACGGGCGCGGGCGCGGGCGCAGGTGGCGCGGCGTCTTACCGGCTCGGCCCGTTCGGGCCAATCCTCACCGAACTAGGCGCGTCTCCTACGCGCGCGGCGTGGGGTATTCTCCCGGCGTCGTCGGAGTTGGCGGCGTTGGCGTATCGGGGCAAGGTCGCAACGGATACAGGGCGGGGAAACATTACCGGCGCGGCGGGTACGGGCGCGGGGCTGTCGGTCGGTTCGGGTTCGTCGGTGTTGCGGGCGGAGTTCGTCGGGCCATTGCTGCCCGGCGTCGTCCGTCCGTTGGTCATCCTGTCCAGCAAGCGCGCGGTTGCGGGGCGCGTGTTGGGGCGCAAGGCGCGGGCGGTCGGCGTGGGTTTGGACGCGGAACAACTGGCTTTGCGCGCGTTTGATTCTTGGTGTGCCTCCTCTGACAATCGCGCGGCCATTGGGGCGCAGGTCGTAGGCGAGCGGGCCATCTGGGCGGAGTTGCAAGGGGTGGCGCGGGCTATGGCGAACAAAGCGGCCAAGCGGGTTGGGGACAAGCGCGGCGCGTGCGTCTCGCGTACTTCAATTGAAGATGCTGCCGCCGATGGCGTTTCCGCTTTGGCGGGGCGTTTTCCGGTGGGCTGCATGGCGGCGCGCAACTATGCGCCGCGCGTCGGTTCGTTCGTCGGGCCTTTGCTGCCCGGTGGCGTCCGTCCGTCGGTGGTGCTCCCGTCGTTGCGGCGGGTCATCCTCTGCCGTTATGCGGCGCGGGCGGCGTGGCTTTCGTTGTCACGCTGGGCGGTTGGCGGTATGACTGGCGCGCGGGGTGCGGTCGTTGGCGAATTGACAACGGAGCTTGCGGCGTCTCTGCCAATGGTGTCGCAAGACGGCGTTTTCACTATGGACGGCTTCTTGTCAGCGGAGTCTTTGGATTATGATTTGTCCGTGCGTCGTTCCGCTCTGCGGTTTGTGTTCACCGTCGGCTTGCGGGATTTCTCGTCCGCTCTGACTGCGGGCAATGCCGGCGCGCGGGCAACGGCCATTGCTGCGGCGCGGGTGCGGTGTCGGGTCGTTGGTTCGGTCATCCTCGGCGCGTCGTTGTTTGATGCGGTGGCGGTGGCGGGTCTGTCCAGCGTGGCGGCGTTCGTCAATTCCTGCGAGCGGTCAAAGTTCTTCCCG
>CAIKLQ010000609.1 GCA_903828255.1 uncultured Verrucomicrobiota bacterium | reverse complement strand
GGAGTCGGCCTTTTCCGTGTGCGACCAATTGAGCGGCGTCACGATCCCCGACGGCGTGGTTTCAATCGGCCCCTTTGCCTTCCCGTCTTGCGACGGCCTGACGGACATCACCCTTCCCGACAGCGTCACAATGCTAGGCGACGGCGCTTTCGTTGACTGCCAGGGCCTCAAGAACGCTTCGCTCGGCCAGAGCCTCATCAGTCTGGGAAACCTGGCGTTTGCCTCTTGTTTCAGCCTGACCAACATCATTCTCCCGAGCAGCCTGACCAGCATTGGCGATCAAGCCTTCGCATCCTGCAAGAGCCTGACCAGCGTCCGCATCCCGGATAGCGTGACCATTCTTGGATACGCCACGTTCGTGGTGTGCAACAACTTGAGCAAGGTGACCGTCGGCAACGGGGTCACCCGTATCCTGCAAAATACCTTTGGCGGGTGCGTCGCCCTCACCAACGCCATCATTGGCAATCAAGTCACCAACATTGATGGCGGCGCTTTTTGGGATTGCGGCAACCTCGCCGGCATTTACTTCAAGGGAAACGCTCCCGCGACGGATGGTTACACCTTCGCGCGCGCGCTGAACGCGACGGTTTATTATCTGCCAGGAACCACGGGCTGGGGCCCGACCTTCGGCGGGCGACCGACCGCGCTCTGGCAACCGCAGGTGCAAACCGGCGAAGGCAGCTTCGGCGTGCGGACAAACCGATTTGGCTTCAATATCGCTTGGGCCAGCGGCATGATCGTCGTCGTGGAAACCTGCACCAACCTGACGAATCCGCTCTGGTCCCCGCTGCAAACCAACACGCTCGCCGGCGACAGTTTCTATTTCAGCGATCCGGCTTGGACCAATTATTCCCGGCGGTTCTACCGCGTCCGCTGGCCGTGAGGTGGTCCAGATTTCACCGTAAACTATGCAACCCATCCTGATCGGCTATTTCGCCAGGCGTCCGCGGACCCGGGCGGAAGATCAGCGCTTGTTGCCGACGCAGATCACGGAACTCTGCAATGTGGGCCACATGCAGTCCGGTGGGCCGCCACGGTGGATTGATCTGTGGCTGCACAATCGCTACTGGGTTTACAGCACGGAGGCGCAGGCCTGGGCCGCTGCCGTGGATACGGCCAACCTGCAGCGGGTGTATGACGAGGCCGCCAAACAGTGGGACGGCGTCCGGGGCAGCGTGCAAAGAATCATGGATGAATACATCGCCCGCCATGTGCCCCGGCCAGAGGTTTCATTCTCCGCCGATGACTCGCGCTTTCATTGGGATTTGTTTGCTTACCGCATGTTCCCGGTCCGTGTTGCCAAGGGTGTGGAGGAATCCTGCGAAGTTGAGCCGGGCGACCTATAGCCGGTTCAACCGTTGCCCGACGATTACGCCTGGCTCGGTTTGGATGTAGTCAATCGGCAGTGCGACAATTTGTTCGAGTGCTCGCCGCTAAACTGCAACGGCCATTATTCGACCGAGACGGTCAACCGTTACTGCCTCCTCGATCAGCTTGAGACTGCGCTCCAACTCGCCCGCCATTGGTCCGGCGGGAAATACCGCGACGACGGAGCTTACGTTGGACCAGCCGAGCCAGGTCCCTACTTCATCGTCGAAGTCCTCCGCAAAACCTTACGCGCCTCGTAAACCATGAAACGCCAGCAACACCCCAGAGCGAATCCTGCCGGTCGCGCCGATGGCCAAACTGACCAGACCACAACCCGGCGTTTCAAAACGCTTTACGGCAAGCCCAAGTCGCTGACCGACCGCTACGATGAGTGCCGGGAAGAGGACATCGCGCGCGTGCTCCAAAAGCCGGAGGCGGAACTGGGCTTTGATGATTTCACCATGCTCTACCGGGTCGGCGTCGCGTCGGCCAGCTATGAGGAAGGGCTGTATTTCCTGCCCGAGGCCTTCGCTTTCCTCCGCCGCAATCCCGACGACGATGGCATTCAGTGCGTGGCGGATGTGATGTGGTTCATCTCCGAGCACGCCGCGCGGCTGGAAGCTGATGGCTTGCTGGAGGAGTGCCAGGAGCAGGTGGAGGCGTTGCTGGGCGCGCACACCTCGCAGTTCGTCGTGATCCACTGGGATCGCGAGAAGAACCGGCAGATGGGCTGGGACCGCGAGCACCACGATTACGTCAAGGACAGCCAGTTGGTTTGTGACGCAGTGGAAGCTTTGCTGCGTTTCCAGACACTGGCTCCTTTGGCGCTGACGTTTCTGGAAACACTCAGCCAAGCGGAGAACGATCCGTTGAAGTCAGCCTGGTTTCTCACGTTTGTCGCGGAAACCGGCCGCTGGGCTTTGTTCCGCAAAAAGTCAGACCCGCCGGGCAGCACCCGATGCGCCGAGGCGCTCTGCGCGGCGATGCCGGAATTGGGCGGCATCTGGGCCGAATTCCAGAAACGTGGTTTGATTCGCGATTGCCCGGACCAACTCTCGCCGGACCCGGCGCTGCTCGAACGCCACGCCACCGTAATCCGCCGTTCGGGTGAATTGTTCACCGAGCATCCGACTCACTGGTTGAGGCTGTTCGGCAAACTGGGGCTGGACGATGCGGCCAAACACGCCGCCGCTGCCGCCGACTTTTGGACGCGGCGCAACCAGTTGATCCGCGACATCGAAGCGGCCTTCCGCGACGTGGATCGTGGCCACGGCCCCACGCTGCACGAAGCGGTGGCGTTTGAAGGCACCGACTACTGCACCGCTGAAGAGCGCGCCTACGTCCGGGCGTTGGACCCGGAGACGCGCTGGCAGGACATCCCGGATGCCGCGCTGAAGGAATGTGTGGATCGGTGGGCTTTCGATGATGAAGGGTTTCGTTTTCATCTCCCGGCTTACCTGCGCTGGCATCTGCGCCATCTGCGAGGATTGCCTCCTGGCTGTGGCGGGATGCTGTTCCTTCAGCTTTCCATCACGGGTCACAAGCCACAGGACCGCCTGTGCAGCGAGCGGTCTTTCGACCGGTTCCCGTTGGAGCAGAAGCGCGTGATCGCACGCTTTCTGGAATTCATGGCGCTGGAGGGCGGTTCTTCCAGCCCGGCGACCGGCGCAACTGAGCTGGATGCGCAAATCGCCCAGGATGCCGAGCGCGCCTGGCAAACTTACTGGTTCCAGTTCAGCCAACCCTCGCGGCGCAACGAAACCTGACCGAACCAACCTCATTCTGAAAAGACACGATGGGCAACCCCTCACCCACGGCCCGCTCTCCTTCCGAAGGGGAGATGAAGCATAGAATCCCGCGGACATGGCAGTAAACCCGGCTCTGCTTTGGAGCGCATGGTCGTAATGATCGGGCGCTACCGAGACATGATAAAGTTGCGCCACCATAAAATGATGCAAAAAACTTGGCCGTTGCGTGATCCGATTCATCTCGTTTTCTCGCTTGGTAGTTCTGAAGGGCAGCAGCAGCCTGCCGCAGTGACCTAAAAGGTTACGCTATGAGAACCAGATCCATCTCGGCCGTGTTGGTCGTCGCTTTGGCAGCGACGCTGACCGGGTGTGTCGCGTTCGTTCCGCCGCTCTCGACCAAGCTGGTGGCCGGACGCGTCATCAAGAAGTCCGAAGTGGGTTTCATCGTGCCGCGCAAGACGACACGCATGGAGGGCGAGCAACAATTAGGGCCCTGTAGTCGCCGTTCTTTCTGGGCCCCTTCCGTCGCCTACTCATGGGAACGACCGGGTTGGACCGTGTTCTGGTGTGGCCCGTACGACAGTGGCAGTTTCGAGGCCAGCGGGTGGCACGCGCTCTTTGTGGCGTTCGATGACCACGGAATTGTGCTGCAAAAAGACTTCGTGAACCTGTCGGACCTGAGTTCCCTCGATGAACACTTGGAGCGTTGGGCCGAGCGCGTTCGCAAAAAGAAGATGCCCGCTCAATGACTCCCGGCGGCCAAAATATTCGGCGGGGCAGTGATCCGATTCGCACAGTTTTCTCGCTTTGGATTGTTGCAGGGCAGAAACGGTTCGCGCCCCGGACGGAGTTGAGGTTGAAGGCGCGATCCGGACGGATGGTCAACGAAACAGATTTCGCCCGGGCTGGCGATGCGGCGGGGCGGGCTCAGGCGACACAATATCCGCCGCAAAAGGAACTAACATGAAGAGAATGCAAAACAACCAAACTGAAAATCGGTTCACGCCGCGCGCTCTGAGCCTCGCGGCATCGCGAGGTCGGTGGTTTGTGACCGGCCTGGTGTTGATGGCCGCGTTACTGGCCGGGCCCACGAATACTCCCGCGCGCGACAACGACAAAGGCGGCAAACGCAGCGTGGACACCATGACCGTAAATCTTTACGTCGGCGGCGACATTGGCCGGGTCATTGCGCTGGATCCCACCGACCCCGCCTATCTCGCGCATCTCGTGGCTGCGGTCACGGGAGTTTTCTACGAGATTGTCGCGTCGCAACCTGTGACCCGCTTGGGCGGCGTGGCGGATCGGATCGCCGCGCGGCTGCCGGACCTTGTTGCCGTGCAGGAGGCGTCGCAGCTTCGCAATCCAGCGCCCAGCGATCTCGTGATGGGCGGCCGGACGGCGGCGACCAATGTCGTGTACGATTATCTCGCGATCCTCGTGGACGCCCTGGCGGCGCGCGGGGCGCACTACGCGGTGGCAGCCAGCACCGAGGAGGCGGATGTCGAG
>CAIKLQ010000608.1 GCA_903828255.1 uncultured Verrucomicrobiota bacterium | reverse complement strand
GCGGCTTTCGGCCAATGTGGGGTTGCTCGCCGCCAGTCAGACCTTTACCGGCACCAAGAGTTTCAGCAGCGAGGTGGCCGCCAATAGCGGGTTACGCTTGAATAACTCCAATCTCTGGCTGCGCAGTGATAACAACCACGGCCTTGGCTGGTATGGCAATGGCAAACCGTTTGCCGCCGTCAGCAACCTGATTGACGGCCCGGTGCTGTTTGGTTACGGCGGCGGCGCCTTGGCCGCGGAACAATACGGCACCGAGCGTATCGCACTACTCTGGAATAGCGTCGGGAACGTCGGCATTGGCACCGTGACACCCTCGGTCAAGCTTGATGTCGTGGGGGCGATTCGCGCCAGCGGCGGCGTGGTCTTTCCCGACGGTTCGACGCAGTACCGCGCCACCGACAGCGCGCCGCTGGTCACCAGCGGGCTGCCCAACGGCAGTACGTTCACGGTCAACATCGGCGGGACGGCGGCGACCCTGTCGGGCCAGTACCGCTTGACCCACCCGATCCTCACGTTGGGCGGCAGCTATTCGTACAACGGCAACATCATTTCTGGCGGCGCGATCAAGGTCCGCCGGCCCCGCACCGCGGACCTCACCTGGCAGGGCTGGCCAATGGCAGGCACGAGCCGCCCGCTCACTCTGCTGCTCTCGGTGCCCGGCGGTTCCACGGTCACCTGGTCGGGCAGCGTCTATCCTTTGGCGCTCAATCTGACCCAGTCCGGCGGAACATTCTATGAAGAGTTGGAACTCAGCATTAGTGGGCCGTTCAGTAACCCGACCCGACTGAGCCGGACGGCGAGCGGTGCGCCGGTAGTCTCGGCCCCTACCGGCGATCTTCCCGGGATCACACTCTCGCTCAACGGGAGTCTCATCCCCAGTAGTTCATTCTTCGCCCCGTTCGCCTCGACGCGGACCAGCCTCGACAGCCTCAACGGCGTGCCAACGGGGATTGGGGTTGGGCCGGTCGTTCACCTGCGCGCCAATCCCTTTTCCAACCAAGTCCTCTATTCGCGGTTTGTCGCCGGTACGACTTTTGACACCGCCATCATTACCGCCGGTGGTGGGACCCTCATTACCACGCCGACCACGTTATACGCCGAGTATGTCTTGCGGCTGGCCGACGACGGGCTGCCGATTGAGGAGTTCCTCCTCCAGATGAATTTGTTTTGAACCCTTGCCGCGCCGCCTTGACATCGAAAGGCACGACCACCCATTGCACTGCCCACTTGCATCCAACCAACCAACGCCAAAGGAATAGATGAAAAAGCAGATCAAACTCGCCGCCATATTGCTCCTGCTCTCCACCCTCAACCTTCCACTCTCAACGCTCCACGCCCAGACCACCGCCTTCACCTATCAAGGCCGGCTCAATGACGGCACCGGGCCGGCCAACGGCACTTACCATTTGCGCTTCGCGCTCTTTGACGCGCTGACCGTCGGCAACCAAGTCGGGTCGCCGCTCACCAATGCGCCGGTCAACGTGAGTAACGGTTTGTTCACCGTGGCGCTGGACTTCGGCGCGAATTTTACCGGCGCAGGTCGCTGGCTGGAAATTGGCGTGCGCACCAATGGTGGCGGCGCGTTCACCAGTCTCATTCCGCGCCAGCCGATCACAGCCACTCCGTATGCCATCACGGCGGGCAATTTGAGCGGCGCCTTGGCCGGCACCAGCCTGAGCGGCACGTATTCCAGCCCGGTGACGCTCAACAATGTCGCCAACAACTTCGCCGGTAGCGGCGCGAATCTGACCGCGCTCAACGCCAGCCAACTGGCCAGTGGCACCGTGTCCGACGCGCGGCTAAGCCCCAACGTCAGTCTGCTGGGAGCGAGCATTGAGTCGGCGGAAATCACCGACGGCACGATCACGCCGGGCGATCTGAACCTGACGGCCTTCAACCCGACCTTCTGGCGAACTCTCGGCAACGCGGGCACCACGCCGGGCACGCATTTCCTCGGAACGACGGACAACCAGCCGCTGGAGTTCAAGGTGAACAACCAGCGCGGGCTGCGGCTGGAGCCGACGGCCAACGACGCCAATCATTCTAACATAGTCAACATTGTGGGAGGTTCGCCGGTCAATACCATCGCTGCGGGTGTGTATGGCTCGGTGATTGTCGGCGGCGGGGCGGCGAATATGGCTGGCGATGTTTTAATCAATAGCGTGTCCGCCCATATGGCCTTCCTCGGCGGTGGCGAGCAGAATACCATCCAGCCGGATGCCTCCTCCTCCTTCCTCGGCGGTGGCGGCTTCAATTCCATCCAGCCGTGGGCCCAGTACTCCTTCCTCGGCGGCGGCCAAGCCAATTCCATCCAGCCGTATGCCTTCTTCTCCTTCCTCGGCGGCGGCTTCAACAATATCATTTCAGGAATGCTTGGAGCTATCCCCGGTGGCGATAATAATGTGGCCGGAGAAAAAAGTTTTGCCGCCGGCCACGGTGCTAAAGCGAACCACCAGGGCACCTTTGTCTGGGCGGATTCCACGGATGCAGCCTTTGCCAGCACACAAGCCAACCAGTTTGCCATCCGCGCCAGTGGCGGCGTGATGTTGAGCGACAGCACCCCCAACCTTTCCTTCGGCAACACTACCCGGCAGATGCTCAACCTGTGGGG
>CAIKLQ010000607.1 GCA_903828255.1 uncultured Verrucomicrobiota bacterium | reverse complement strand
GGGGGCTTCTTTGGATGTTGGAGCTTGGAGGTTCTTTCGCGTCGCGCTAGGCTCGGCGCATGACCGCTTCGATCTTCCACGCGCTCGCCGAAGCCGCCCGCTGCGGTGAATCCGTCGCACTGGGCATTCTCAGCGGCGTGAACGGTTCGAGTCCGCAAAAGGTCGGCGCGAAGGCGCTGTTCTACGCGGACGGTCGCCTGCAAGGCACGCTCGGCGGCGGCTGCCTTGAAGCGGAAACGCAACGCCGCGCCCTTCGCACGCTCAAGACGGGCCGCGCCGAAACCTTCGAACTGGTGCTCGACCACGACTTCGGCTGGGACGATGGCCTGATCTGCGGCGGAAAAGTTTCCGGCGTGATCCTGCCGAACGCGCAGAACGCCGGAGAAAAATTCTGGGCTGAACTGGCGGAACGGAAAGCGGAACTGACGTGGGGCGTCAGAAAAGATTTCTCGGTAGCGAAACTCGCGGAGCACGGGGCTGCGACCCGCAGCGGCCCGAGAATGGCGGAAGCGCTGCGGGTCACAGACCCGCCCTCCGAGGACGGGACGTTCCCGGAGAACCGCCACGATTCGGAGATCGCGCATCAGGGACATGAACCAGCGTTCGGGGTAGTGCAGGCATCCTCGGCTGCGAGTTCGCCAGGCGTCCCGCCGGGTGTTTGTGCTGGCCGCGAGCCGCCGCCGCAACTCGCAGCCGGGCCGGACTGCGCTACGCAGTTCAGCGAAAGGGGTGACTGGTTTTACACCGAAACCCTCACTCCGCCCTGCGCGCTGTGGATCGCCGGCTCCGGCCACATCGCCCAAGCCGTCGCCCCGCTTGCGCTGCAACTGGACTTCGGGGTTAGCATTTTCGACGACCGGCCTGAACTGGCGAACCACCAGATGTTTCCTCGCGAAGTCGCGCTGCGCGTCGGCCCGTGGGGCGAACTGTGCGCAACGCCGCTTCCGCCGGGCCCCACCTTCGGCCTGATCGTCACGCGCGGCCACAAGCACGACGCGCTCGTGCTGGAAAGCTGGATTCACCACCCGTTCGCCTTCCTGGGCATGATCGGCAGCGCGCGAAAAGCGCGGACTATTTCCGAGCATTTCATTCAACAAAAAATCGCCACCGTGGAGCAGATGCAACGCGTCGCCTGTCCCGTGGGCATCTGCATCCGTTCGCGCTCCGTCATGGAAATCGCCGTGGACATCCTCGCCCAATACATTGACCGCCGCGCCGTCGCGCGGCTATATGCCTGAGGGCGGCGGTGCGCGGGCCATCGCCCCACAGGAGGCGGAGTTCAAATGGGGCAACCGCAGCAGCCCGCAGCACGACAGCGGCGGAAACACCCACGGCGTCACGGCACCCTGAACCGTTGAATGAGAGGCTCAAACCTCTGAGGCATTGCTCCCGCTGGCCAGCGATGCAAAACAGGCCACGCTCCGCATTCTCCAACTCTCACCGCGCGTTCAGTTGTGCGAAACGGCCGGGCAACACCCGCCCGAAGAACCGAGCAAGCTATTTCAGCTTGGGGGTCGCGTAGTTTTCAAAACAGGAATGGTCATTGAGGTCGATTGGTGAAGCGCAGCACGGG
>CAIKLQ010000606.1 GCA_903828255.1 uncultured Verrucomicrobiota bacterium | reverse complement strand
GTTTGTTTTTCTTGTTTGGATTTCGCACCACGGGACACCGCGGTGGTATTATTGACAGGTGACAATCTCCGCCCGCTCTGTTTGCGGGCAGGCACTCCTGCCAAATTGGTTGCCGCCGTCCGCGGCGAAAGTGTTGGAATTGGACTGCATGGTCAAGGGGCCATCAGGCACCGGTCGTGGCGCCGCTCAATCCCCAGAGCGGCTGCCGCAATCATTAGTAGTTTTCCAACAATATGGGTGCTAGGCTAAGTCATTCTGCTGACCGCACACCGCACGGATTGCCAAACGCCTCGCATTTTTTGCTGGGACGGCCCGGGACAAGAATAGAGCAGTCGCGATTTGGCGTGATGGTAGAACTTGAACTGTCAAGGCGGGTCATCTAATTAAGACGGCGCTTATGACTGTCCATCACGGATTCCCGCTGCCGGCGCCCAGGGTGGTGCCGCCCTTGCACGCCGACTTCCGGCCCGCCGCGCTGGCGCTGCGGGCCTTTCGCGAGCGCGTGCGGGCCACGAACCAGGCCGTTCCCGTGCGCCTCGCCCTCGAGCAGGCGGATGGTTCGATCTACCACTTCCAGACCGAAATTTTCCCGGAGAGCGCCGCGGAGGCCGCGGGCAACTACGCTCACGTCGAACGCATTCTCAAATTTCTACTGTGGTCGCGCGGTGGCTGGCGGGTGTATTTCGACGGACCGGCGAGCCTCGCGACGAAACTCAGCGAGCATTATCGCCGGGAGCCGACGGGCGAGTTCGATGCGAAGATGGTGGCCGAGAAAATGTTTGATCACCCGCTGGAGATTGTGAACACGGCCGAGATTCCGCCGGAGCGTTCCCGCAGCAAGCCGCTCGGCCGCCACCTCGACGGCTGCCGCATCGGTTTCGATCTCGGCGGCAGCGACCGGAAAGCGGCGGCGGTCATGAATGGCCAAGTCGTCTTCAGCGATGAGACGGTTTGGGATCCCTATTTTCAGACCGACCCGCAATATCACTTCGACGGCATCATGGACTCCCTGAAAAAAGCCGCCGAACATTTACCGCGGGTAGATGCGATTGGCGGCAGCGCCGCCGGGATTTACGTCCAGAACCGCGTCAAGGTCGCTTCGCTGTTTCGCGGCGTGCCCCCGGACGTGTTCGAGGCCCGCGTGAAAAATCTGTTCCTCGAAATCAAACGGGCTTGGCAGGACGTGCCGTTCGAGGTCGTCAACGATGGCGAAGTGACGGCGTTGGCGGGTTCAATGGCGCTGGGTGCCAACGGCGTGCTGGGTATTGCGTTGGGAACCAGCACCGCCGGAGGCTGGGTAAACCGGGACGGGAATATTACTTCCTGGATCAACGAACTGGCCTTCGTGCCCGTGGACTACCAACCCACTGCGGCGCGCGACGAATGGTCCCATGATTACGGCGTGGGGGTGCAGCATTTCTCGCAACAAGCCGTGGCCCGCCTCATCCCCACCGCCGGCATTGCCGCCCCGAAAGCCATGCCCTTTCCGGAGCAGCTCAAACTGGTGCAGTCGCTCATGCTCCAAGGCGACGCGCGAGCACGCAACATTTACGAGACCATCGGGGTTTATCTCGGCTACTTCATCGCCCAATGCACGGAATTCTATGATTTGCAAAACGTGCTCATTCTGGGCCGCGTGACCAGCGGGCCGGGCGGAGATATCATCGTGGCAAACGCGCAGGAAACCATGCGCGCCGAGTTCCCTGAACTCGTGGAACAAATCGCGTTGCACGTGCCGGATGAAAAACAGAAGCGCCACGGGCAGGCCATCGCGGCGGCGAGCTTGCCGGAGATTGGGTGAGCGGCGGAGAAGATCCTGGATTTGCAAACCTCCAGTGGCGCATTGACGCAACAGGACGGAAGCACGATTATCTGACCGTCATGAACTGGCGCGAACATATTGTCAGCGACCCACAAATTTTGCGCGGCAAACCTTGCATAAAAGGCACGCGCATTCCGGCTGCCTTGGTTCTTGGTTATCTCGCTTCGGATCGCAGCCCGGACGCCGTCCTCCATGAATTTCCCGACCTGACACGCCTGGACGTAGTGGCCTGTCTGGATTACGCCCGCGATCTCGCCGAATTCAGTGCCGTGGCGGCATGAGCCTCCGATTATTCAGCGACCAATGTGTGCCGACGGAAATCACGGATTTTCTCAAGCGCAAGGATTACGAGGTCATACTGCTTCGTGAGGTTTTGCCCATCACCTCCGGGGACCAAATCGTCATCGCGAAAGCACAAGAACTTCACGCCGTGCTTTTGTCGCTGAACGGCGATTTTTCCGACATCGTGGCATATCCGCCAGCGACTTACGGCGGCATTATTTCGATTCAGCTCCACAATCATCCCGAAGTGATCCCGTCGTTATTGGGGCGGTTGCACACTTTCCTTGCCGCCAATCCCAACCCGACTTTTTATCAAGGCAAGCTCTTCATCGTTGAATCTCACCGCATCCGACTTCGAGAATAACTGCACCCGACTAGCCCACATGAATCCTTACGCCAAATTCGTTTCCGATGGCACCCAAGTCATCGCGGTGGCCAAATCATTTCCGCTCGGCGGATTCCCGCCCGCTCCCCGCCCTGCCCTCGCGCCGGATGCGCCGTGCGCGTTGTTTTTCGCGCCGCATCCGGATGACGAAACCATCGTCGGCTCGCTGGCCTTGCGCCTCTTGCGTGAGGCTGGCATGCGGCTCATCAACGTGGCGGTGACGCAGGGCAGCAAGAAGGAACGGCAGGCGGAACGGTTGCACGAATTGCAGGGTGCTTGCGAATACCTCGGCTACGGCTTGCAAACCACCGGCCCGAATGGATTGGAACGTGTCACCGCCAAAACGCGCCAGAACGAACCACAGCTTTGGGCCGGCATGGTCAAAGTCATCGCCGACATCCTCGCGAAACATGAGCCGCGCGTGATTTTCTTCCCCCACGAGCGCGATTGGAACGGCACGCACATCGGCGTGCATCATCTCGTGATGGACGCGCTCCGGCAAATGCCCGCCGGTTTCGAGTGTTACGTCCTCGAAACCGAATTCTGGGGCGCGATGGATGATCCCAATCTCATGGCCGAGGTCAGCGAAACCGACTTGGGCGACTTGATCGCCGCCACGACGTTTCACGTCGGCGAAGTGCAACGCAATCCGTATCACCTGTTGCTGCCGGCATGGCTGATGGACAACGTGCGACGCGGGGCCGAACTCGTAGGTGGCCAGGGCGGCGCGGCGCCAAATTTCAAGTTTGCCGCGCTGCATCGGCTCCAGAAATGGTCAGGCGGCGCGCTGCTCAAGATGTATCGCGGCGGCAAACAATTGCCCGCCGAAGTGAACGCGGCCACGCTCTTTCCGTGAACTCCAAATTCATGCGCGAAGCCATCCGCATCTCGCTCGCAAAGATGCGGGCGAACTGCGGCGGGCCGTTCGGCGCGGTAGTGGTGCGCCAGGGAAAAATCGTCGGGCGCGGTTGGAATCAAGTCACGTCCACCAACGACCCTACCGCACACGCCGAGGTCACGGCCATCCGGGACGCCTGCCGGCGGCTGAAAACCTTCCAACTCGACGACTGCGAACTTTACACCAGTTGCGAGCCATGCCCGATGTGCCTCGCGGCGATCTACTGGGCGCGGTTCAAAAAAGTTTTCTACGGCAACACCCGGCAGGACGCGGCGCGGATCAATTTTGATGACGCTTTCATTTACCGCGAGGTCGCGCGCCCCATTGCGCGCCGCAAAATCCCGATGAAGCAACTGCTCCGGCCTGAGGCGCTCACGGCATTCACGGAGTGGCTGGAGAAGGCGGACAGGATTGCATACTGAAGCGGGCTGAGTGAGCCAAGCAAACGCGAATGCCCGATGGATTTTCCACCATCTCAGAATTTGAATTCTCCCTCCTCCCGCAAAACGACCATCATCTGACGGAACTTTGCCTTCAGGCCCAAGACCGCTCGGACTTTCCAGACCAGTTGGGAATGCGTTTATCGCTCGGTGGAATGGTTCGCGCAGTGGGGCTTGGTGCCTCCCGCCACCATCTTGGAGTTCGACGGCGAAAGTGTGCGGACGCAGAAGGCCAAAGCGCTGTCGGGAAACACGCCGTGGCGGGCTGCGCGTAATCACGGGCAAGAGCGAGCAACCCAACCGACTAGAAAACTTTGGGACCGCGTTTCGGCGGAGCGAGAACCCCCGAGAGGTCATCCGCCAAAACTTGATAGTGTCGCTCGGCCCAGAGGCCGGGCTCGTAGATTTGCCGGCTTCGGGAAAATCCCGTTCACCAGCGGCGTGATCAAGTAAACGGCGGTCGTAGTCTGACGGCAACCTATCGCCTCTTTTCGAGGAAGCTCTTCGAGTGACAGCTTTCGCACTTGGAATCAAGAGGCTTCCAGATGCTATTCTTATGGCACAGGGTGCAGTCCAGTTTTCGATGATCCCCGTCGAGCGAAAAGCTCGCCATATCGTGACTGAAGCGCAGGGCTTCGCCTTTCCAACCTTCCGATCTATGGCATTTGGCACAGTCGTCTCCCAGGGCATTTTTGTGGGGGTCATCTTTCAGGTGGCAGGTTTTGCAATCATACTTGGCAGGGTTAGGCGTCCCCAGCGCCCCGACTTTTGCCCCATCATGGCAGGCGTTGCACTTTGCGGTCAGGTGCTTGCCGATCAGGTTGTCTCCCGCAATTGTGATGTTGAAAATGTGCCCAAAACCCGGGGCTTGCTTCGGCCACCCGGCAAAGGTGTGACAAGCCGTGCAACTGTTCCCATAATCCGGGGGGTGCTTCACTTTGTGGCACGCTTCGCAAGCGGTCGCCAGCCCTTTGAAATTTGCGGAGGCGAGGGCGCCCCCCGCGGCTTCGGGCTTGTGGCATTTCAGGCAGACAACCGCCTCATGCTTGCCGATCAGCGGGTACTTCGTCTCCTGGTTGTGTTTGAACTGCAACCGGGCAACCTCCCAGGCCACGGGCGTCCGATGGCACTTCGTGCAGGCCCGCTCAAATTGGTTCCGATGGGGGTCTTTGTGGCAATCCGCACACTCTGTCTTGAGGTTGCGGAATTGGGCCGATGCGAGATTCAGCTCCGGAGGTCTGGGCTGATGACACTTCTCACACGCGACGGGGACGTGTTTGTCCACGAGGGGGAACTTGGTGTCTTTGCTGTGATCAAATGTCTGCTGCTCCTTCTTCCAGCTAGAGGACGAATGACAGGTGGTGCAGGCGGCGCTGAACTGCTGCCGGTGCGGGTCTTGGTGACAATCTTTACACTCGTGGGGTAGGCCCTTGAAGACCGCCGAGCTTAGGGACTTTTGCGGGCTTTGAGGCTTGTGACACTTGACGCACTCCAGACTGGCGTGTTTTCCGATCAGTTTGAAGGCGGAGTTCGTGGCGTGGCTGAACTTGAGTTCGGGTCCGGTCCAGCCTTTGACCGAGTGGCAAGTCTCACAGGCGGCCTTGAACTGCCCGCCATGCCGGTCCTGGTGACAATCGGTGCAGGTGTCATGTTTCAATCCGATGAAATAAACCCCCGGCGTATCTGCGGTGCGTAATTTCTTGTGACAATCGTCACACGCCACCTGCGCGTGTTTGCCCTCACGTTTGAAGGTGGCCAAGTTGTGATCAAATTTGTCCTTGTAAAACGGGACAAACACCGGGAAACGCGTGGGATGCTCCTTGTGACAACGGATGCACTCCCCTTTCAACGTGCCATGATAGCCGATCTGACTTGCCCGGCGCTCCTTGACGTCGGCATGGCATTGCTCACAGTTGCGGCTGGGGATCTGTCCCGTGAAGGAATGACATTTTGTGCAGGACTCCGCCGTGGGCCCGATCCGGTGCTTGGTGGTCAACTCACTGGGGTTGATCAGGTCGGAAAAGGACTTGGTGAAACTCCTTTTGATGGCGGTGATTTGCCAATGATAGGACAGCGCCAGCGTAATTCCAGCCAGGGAAAAGGCCACACTGACCGCGATCAGTTCCGTTCGGGTGACGAGCAGTTCATCCCGGAGCCGCTTGAACCGCGGCGGATGGACATGCGTCCGCAGGTCTTCTGGCAAACTCAACGGATGGTGGTGTTCGACATACTTCATCGGCGACCAGCCATGAAAGATGCCACCCAGCGCGATTCGGGTACTGGGGTTGATGAGGGCGAGATATAAATGGCCTCCGACGGAAGCCATGGCCGAGAAATACAAGGCGGTGTGGAGGTACCACGGAAAGAGCATGGACCCCTTCAACAGCATCAGCACCCCGGTAATGCTGAAGCTAAAGAAGTAAACGATAACGAGGCAGGCGTTGATCTTTTGGCCTGTATTGAAGCGGCCAGCCGGCGTGAGTGGGGCGTCCTTCATGCGCAGACTGCGCATGGACTCCAGCATCCAAAAGAGATCCTCCTTGCCCCACGTCAGCATCACCCGAAGGTCCACCCAATGCACTTTCCACCGGAGCAAGGTGGTGAGCGGCACGAAGGACACCCACAGGAGCGCGCACGTCTTGTGAAGCCAAACGACCATGTGAAAGGTCTGCGGCTCCATCACCAAGAACCGCGAAATCACCATCGCCCCCCCGGTCAACAGCAGCAGGAGGAAGGGAAGCGCGTTGACCCAGTGGATGGCCAACTCGGGCCCGCTGAAGCGCTTGAAGCGGTTAAACCGGAGGTAACACTGAAAGTTGTAAGGATTCACCGCCAGGGAGCGACCGTCCACGCTTTCATGCAACTTGGAGAACACCCCCACCACTTGCGACAACAAGTCATCCGCCGGCGTTCCCCCCAGCCCCTTGGCACTCGGCTCGTAGAGGCAAAGCCCCTCACACAACTCACTGGGCGTGGCGCCGCTGTCCTGGTAAATGCTTCTGGTCGTCAGGCGCTGGATCGCCAAGGCGTGAACCATCCGCACCGCCATGCTCCGGTAATCCGCTTCCTTGAAAATTTCGGCGGCCTTATTCTCCAACCGCTTGCAGCCATCGAGGACAGCTTGAAACTCCGGGATGGAACGGTTGGCCGGGTTGTTGCGAAGTTGCTCCCAGTAACTGTCGTAGGCAATCAAGCCCGGGCGATCCTGCGGTACGACTTCGTCCGCGAGCTTCTTCACGGCGGCGGACAAGGTCTGAACCAGGTTCCCGGGTTCGACGAAGCCAATCTGGCCAACGACTTTGAAGTAGTCGGGATGCACCGGGAACAGCGCCACAAATTCCTCCAACCGCTTTCCCATGTCACCAAATAGCGCGGCAAATTGGGCGAGGTGCTCTCGCACCTTTGCCTGCTGCGCGGGGGTCTTCTTTACCAAGCGGTGCTGGACGATGGCCCGAGCATCGGCTTTAGGAATCGGGATTTGAACAAAGTAGCTGTGCGCCTTGCGGAAGGAGTGGGCCACTTTCGCGAAGGTCGGCAGGTCGAAGATTTCCTCCTGTAGTTCCGTGATTAGTCGGAACTTGAGACTGCCACAACTTGAGCCGAGCTCTTGCAAAAAGCTCAGGTCCTGCGCAAGGCCTTTCCCTTTGCGGCCCCGCACATACTCCGTCAATTGATCCAACACCACCAGCAAGCCCTGCTCCGGAAATGCCTTGCGAAACTCCGTCATCATTTCCTCAAGGTGAACCCGATGATGCAACACCTTGCCCCGGGCCGGGAAAGTGTAATGGATACCCCACTGAGCCAAGCTCGTTGACAGTTGCCGGCATACGGAATTGCGGAGGTCGGTCGCACCGCCGCCGGCTTCAAAGCGGAGCACCTTAAACTGGCCGGCGATTGCGGCGGCAGCACTGGCAACGCCAGCATGGGCAAGGCTCTTCCCCAGGACTTTATGTTCCGCCAAAGCCGAGACGACTGCCATCAGGTGCGACTTGCCCGTGCCTTGTCTCCCGACGATCAGCAGCCCCTTGCTTTCCCCAGCCTGTTCGAAGCGGAGATTCGGAAGGATGGCGTTGGTCAAACGATCCGCCATCTCGTCCGAGATGAGGTAGTTACTGACCAAACGTCCGGCTTCATCCCCATCTTCCGCAGTCCGAAGCCGGATCGCTGGTTCGAGCGGTTGAAATTGGAATAAGTCGGAGTAGTTCATTGCGACAGGCTAACCCGGCTATTTCACACCACGCCCGAGGCGCCGCCAGACTAGAGCTGCCGCCGCCAAACCAACGGCGCCGCTAAGAGCCTGTTTGACACCTCCAATTGCGGTCGTAGCAGCCGACGTAAGGAGGCTCAAATCTCTTGGTTCTAGCGGATCGAGGCAATCAGAACGGTCCAAAGTTAGAGCCTCCTTACGTCGGCTACTACTTTTCAAACCGGCTCTATGACCTGGCAGCGATTGCGCGGCAGCCTCCGGGCGGTTTGCCCGGCAGTTACTGCCGGCACCCGGCGGCCTACGGAATCCACCGCAAGCGATAGAAACGATTCGTGTAATTGGTGGTGTCTGCATCTATAAACTCAATCAAGCCTACGTCGTTGGTGAAATTGAGGAGCGGCTCCCAGTTGAACAGGTTGGTGGAAGTATCGAGCGCATAGGCGAATCCGAGATCGGCATTGACCGTCAGGTGAAATAGTCGGTTCGTGTCCATGCCGGAACTGGCGATGTCCATGATCGCGGGCGGAACCGTCACCGTCAGGCTGGCGGAGGCGCTGCCAATTGAGCCTAGCGCATTACTGATCCGCACCGAATAGAAACCCGCTTGAAACGGCTCCACGTTTGCCAGCACCAGCGTGTCGTTGGTGGCCGCGGCCAGACCCGCTCCGTTGAACAGCCACTGGTAGTTCAAGGCCGTGCCTTCCGCGCTCACCGTGAATACGCCATTCGATCCGCGCAGGACTGTGACACTGGCTGGCTCGCTGAGAATCCTCGGCGGAGCAACCACCACCACCGAGGCGGCGCTGCTCCTGAAAGTTCCCGCCGGGCCGCTCACGACGACCGAGTAACTTCCGGCGTGACTCAGGGTGACACTAGGCATGGTAAGTGTTCCGTTGGTCGCGCCGGCAAGCCAGTTCCCGTCTTTCAACCACTGATAGGTAAAGCTGCCGGCCCCGCCGGTCAGCGCCCGCAAAGTCAGGTTGGTCCCGGCAGCGATAGTAACCGCGGCGGGTTCGATGGTAAGGTGGATGAAACTGTCGAGTCCGAACAGTTCAACGCGGTGGGTGTTGGCGGAAGTCACGAACATCCGGTTGAGGTTGTCTATTGCTAGCCCGGCGGGAGAGTCGAGCTGCCCGGGCAACTTACCGAAAGCCGCCACGTTTGTTAATAGCACTCCGCTAGTGCGGTTGAACACTTTCACAATTCCCTGGAAGGAATCGGCCACAAAAATCCGCCCGGCGGCGTCGAGAAACGCCCCTTGGGATCGGCCCGAGACTTTAGTGCTCCCCAAGTAGAACGCCCGGACCCAATTCCCTGCCGCGCCGAAGACTTGCACCCGATCATTACCCTGATCCACCACGAATACTTCGTTGTTGGCGCTGGCACAGACCCCGGAGGGAAAGTCAAACTTTCCAAAACTTGTCCCGCCGCTCCCAATCGTATGGTCCAGCGTCGCGCCGATATAAACTCTGACCGTGTTTGCCTTGCTGTCGGAGACATATACAGTGTTGCCCGCTGACCCGGCATCCAGCGCGATATGGTTTGGCAACTGAAACTCACCGTTCCCCTGGCCGAGTTTGTAGAGCAGATTCCATTGCTCACTGAAGACGCTCACGCTACCGGTCCCTTCTTCCGCGAGGTATATCTTCCCTTGCACATCCACGGCGATGCCCAACGGCCGGGCAAAACCCGAGTGGGTCGCGATGGGGCGGCCAAACGCGTCGAAAACCACCACCTGTCCCGCTTGTGGGTCGGTAACATAGGCCCGGCCAGCGGTATCCACCGCGATCCGCGCCGGGGACTGCAACGCCTGGGCGTAAGCACCAAGGGACACTGCGACTGGAGGCGCAGGTTGAGCGGACGCTCCAAGCGCAACGGCGCAGCAGATGGCGGCTAGAAAGTTAGTGCCACTTCCGCCTATTGCTAGGGGATGTTTGCGCGTACCGGACCTTCGTAACGTGGCGACTCGGGAGATGAATGTTGGCTCGGGTGACATAATAGTCCTCACCAGGTTTCGTTCGGGGTGGTGTTCCGATGCGGGCCTTCGCCGTGACACTGAGCGCGACAACTGTTTTGACCGTACGAGTTGATAGCCGACTTGGTGAACCCCTGAAGATTGTTCGTATCGCGCGTGTTGCTGTAGGCGTATCGCGGCGGCATGGTGTCATGGTCTGCCATCATGCGAGACATCTTCCCACCATGCTGGACGACGAGGTGGCAGACGTAGCATTCCAGGTCGCCGTGCCTATCCTTGGCATGTCCATCCCCAGCGGAGTCGTTGTGGCAATTCATGCACCAACTCATGGCGATGTTGTTGAGCGTCACGTTGGGCCAGTTGGCCCCATTTGGGCCGCGCAACATAAATGGACTGGACGAACCATGCGGGCCTTGGGCGGCTCCGGCGACAAAATTGGTGGTTGTAGCGTCGTGACAATCGGTGCAAAGCATCGTTTGAGTACCGAGATTGACGTTCCACGGCGGCTTCATCGCGGCGGCTGCCAGCGCTCGAGGAGGGGTTGAGTTGCTATAGTTATTCAAGCCGGTGACGACCGGATGGCCGGAGAGGTTATTGGGGCTGAATTCCTGGGCACAGTCGGTCTGAAGCGGCGTGAGCACGGTTCCGTTGGTGGTAAGTCCCTTGGGCGGACTCGCGGGTAGCCAGGAGTATCCCGAGTGGCATTTGAAACAGATTTGGTATTCGTAGGTGACGGCGGACACCGGCGTGTAGTCTGGCGCGTTGGCGGC
>CAIKLQ010000605.1 GCA_903828255.1 uncultured Verrucomicrobiota bacterium | reverse complement strand
TTGCGGATCAACGGATGCGTCACCAGCGCGTCGCCGATGCTTCCGCCGGGGCCGGGCACGACCTGCAATACGCCCGGCGGCAAACCGGCGGCATGAGCCAATTCGCCCAATTTCAGAGCCGTGAGCGGGGACAGCGATGCCGGTTTGAGCACAACGCAGTTGCCGGCGGCGAGCGCGGGCGCGGCCTTCCAGCAGCCAATCGGGAACGGGAAATTCCATGGCACGATGGCCGCGACAACGCCCATCGGTTGCCGCAAAGTGAAATCAAATCCGCCGCGCGCCACCGGGATGGTCTGGCCGTAAAACTTCGTCACGCCGCCGGCGTAAAACTCAAACACCCGCGCGCCCAGGCCGATTTCGTCGCGAGCGTCGCTGATCGGTTTGCCGATGTTGTGGGCTTCCAGCAACGCGAGTTCCTCCAGGTTTTCGCGCAGCACGCGCGCGACGTTGTAGAGGATTTCGCTGCGTTTGCCGGGCGCGAGATCGCGCCAGCCGGATTCCCACGCCCGGTGCGCCGAGTCCACCGCGGCATTTACCTCGGAAACATCGGCTGCGGCTACCTCGCAGAGCGCGGTCTCCGTGGCTGGATTGATGAGAGTGGTGCGCTTGCCGGACTTGGAGTCGCGGGCGGCGCCGTCAATGAAGAGTCGAGTTGGGTAGTTCATAAAACTTCGAGATACAGGTTGCGGAAATCATCGGCCGTCACCGGCACGACGTTGGTTTTGTGACAGGGATCATCCACCGCTTGCCCGACGAGCGCGTCGAGTTGCTCGGGTTTGACGCCGTGGGAGCTGAGCCGGGTGTTGAGACCGATTCCCGCGAGGAAGTCGGCGATGAAAGTGATGGTCTTCTGATCGGCTTCGGCGGCGGAGCTTTTCTGAAGTTCCAATCCGCAGGCGATTCCGACGCGGCGATAAATTCCCGGCTTGCGGGCAGCGCAGAATTTCATCCCCGCCACCAAGCACAGCGCGTTCGCGAGGCCGTGGTGCATGCCGCAAATCGAGGAGAGCGGGTGCGCGAGCGAGTGAACTACACCGAGATCCTTCTGGAACGCGATTGCGCCCATCGCCGCGGCGACGAGCATGTGGCCGCGGGCTTCGAGGTCGTCGCCCTTGGCGCAGGCGCGGGGCAGCGCTTCGATGATGAGCCGGATTCCTTCGAGAGCGATGCCGTCGCACATCGGATGAAATTGCGGGCAGGTGAAGCTCTCGATGCAGTGCGTCAGCGCGTCCGCGCCGGTGGCGGCGGTGAGTTTGGGCGGCAAACCGACGGTGAGTCCCGGATCAAGAATCACGAGCTTTGCCAGCAACTCGGGGTGAAAGAGAACAGCCTTACGATGCGTGGCGTCGAGGGTGATGACCGAGCTGCGGCCGACTTCGCTGCCGGTGCCGGCGGTGGTCGGGATGGCAATGCAAGGTGCAAGCCCGGACCAGTCGGATTCGTCGTAGAACTTCGCGAAGTCCAAGTCCGGGCGTTTGACGAGGAGGCGCGCGGCTTTGCCGGCATCCAGCGGACTGCCGCCGCCGAAAGCGATCACGCCATCGCAGTTGTTTTCGACAAAACACTTGGCGGCATCGCGCACGTCCTGCTCGATGGGATTGGGATGCACGCCGGAATAGACGAACCAGTCGCGGTCTTTGCCGGCGGCGCCGAGGGCGTTCGCCAGCGCTTGAAAACTGGCCGGGGGGATCAATCCGCCATCGGTGACCACCAGCGGGCGGCGGATGCCGAGTTTTTGGCAGCGCGCGGGCAACTCGGAGATTGCGCCTGCGCCGTAGAGAGTCGGAGTCGGAAAGGAAAATGAAGTCAGGTTCATGGAAGTGAAAGTGCGTGATGGATTGTGACGTGAAAGACGGACTGAAACGCGCGGAGCATTCCCGCTCCCCTTCCGAAGGGGAGCGGGTCAGGGTGAGGGGATTTTCCGTGAGCGCTAAGTGGGCCGTCAATGCTCGGCGGCCTGTGTGGCCCCCTCACCCCGGCCCTCTCCCCCTCCGCGGGGGAGAGGGAGAAGCGACGGCGCTCCTCAGCGAATTTTGTGCTGCCAGAGTGTTGGGGTGCTGCGTTCAAATTGAAAAGAAAAGTCATGAAAGCTTCACGTCTTCGCGCCGGCGAGCGGTGAAGCGACAGGTGTGAGTGTATCCGGCGCTGCGGGCTAGGGCAATGGCTTCCTCGAAGTTCATGCCCACTTGGTCGGGCGCGTGGGCGTCCGAGGCGAAGGTGATCGGCACGCCAAGGTCGTGCCCCAGGTTCACGATGCGCGGGCAGGGATAGATTTCCTTGCAGTCCTTGCGCAAGCCGGCGGTGTTTAGTTCCATTGCCACGCCGTGTTTTTTGGCGGCGTTCAGAAATTTCGTGAACAGGGGAGTGCAGTCCTGCGTGGGGTAATCGCAGAATCGCTTGCACAAGTCAGCATGGGCGATGATTTCAAACAGGCCCGACTCGGCGGCCTTGGTGAGGCGTTCAAAGTAAGGCGTCCATACTTCGAAGGGGTCGCGGTTTTGCCATCCCGAGCGGTCATGCGGATTATCCAAAGCCCAGGTGTCTGAGACGTAATGAACCGCGCCAATGAAATAATCCCACGGCTGCCGGGCGGCCATTTGCCGAATCCAATCCTCGTGGCCTGGCAGGTAATCCACCTCCAGCGCGAGCTTGATGGTCAGCTGCGGAAAGTCGCGCCGCGCCTGCTGGACTTTCTCCGCGTAGGTATCGAGGTCCGCCAGACGGATATGCCAGTCGTCCCAATCGTCCCGCAGCATGGGTGCGTGTTCGGAAAAACCGATTTCCGTCAGTCCGATGCGGACGGCGTGCGCGGCCAGTTCCGTCGGCTCGCCCGTGGCGTGCCGGCAGAGCGGCGTGTGCGTATGGTAATCTGCGGGCAACGACATGGTTTGAAACTCGCGCCGCAATCGGCGTTACCTCTTCGCCGCTCTTGGCAGGATCAGGTGCTGAATCCAGTTGCGGAACTCCGTGGTCCGAATTCCTGGATCAAGCACGTCGTCGTCAATAACGAGCTGCCAGCGGAGGTCCTTGCGATGCGGTTCGGCGTGGAGCGCTTCCATCCGGTCCACATGCGTCATCAGGTCGTCGTGATCGCGATAAAAACCGATCGGGATCAACTTGGATTCGCGGGCGACCGTCAGCCGCGCCATTTCGTGAAGATCGTATTCGGGATGGTATTGCACGCCCCAGAATTCGCCTTTCTTGTGCTTCACCGCGATGGCTTGCACGCGCGTCCAATCATTCGTGGCGAGCCGCTGACTTCCGCGCGGCAGCGAGGTGACTTCGTCCACATGGCTGATGAAACCCTCGAAAACTTCGGCGCGACCGGCCATCATCGGATGCTTGCGTCCCTGCGGCGTGAGGTGAACCCGGCGGGCCATGCCCATTTCGCGGCCTTTCGGGTTGGCCTTGACGTCGCCGCCCGCGGCGTAGGCCGCCATTTGAAGTCCCCAGCAACTGCCGAACTGTGGCGTGCCAACTTCGTAGCCACGTTTCGCCAGTTCGATCTGATTCAGCACGCGTTGCTCGTTCTCGTAAATCGTAGCGTTGCAGCCCGTCCACAAGATGCCGTCGTAATCCTTGAGCGCGACGCCCGTGGGAATTTGCGAGCCGGGATCGCTGGGAAACAGCAAGTCGGCATGGGCGCGGGGCAATTCGCGCTGGAGCATTTCGAGGTAAAGATCGGCGGCGAGTTTCATGCCCGCCTTGGCGAGATCGTCACGGCTGGAGCAGTTGTAGCCGTCCACGATCAGGAAATTCATTTTGGCACCGGTGATTTTTTTCATGGGAATTTTCGACATTTGACTGTGCAGACGAGACGGAGCCACGCACCGGGAACGCGGACGGAGCGCGGGTCTGTGACCCGCAGCGCTTCCGACATTCCCTGACCGCTGCGGGTCACAGCTCCGCGCTCCGTTGCAGAGAGCTTCATGGGAATCAGGCTTCGAGTTTTTTCAGGATCGCCGCGAGTTCGCGATAATCGTTGCAAACGGCATCGGGGATGGAGATCGGGCCGCCACGGTCTTTGGCGATCGGAATCAAAACTCCCCGGGCGCCGACGGCGTGGGGGCCATCAATGTCCTTCACCCCGCGGTCGCCGAGGTGGACGATTTCCTCCAACGCACAACCGGTGTTCTTCGCGACGGCGTGGAACGCGCGCGGATCGGGCTTGGAATAACCCACTTCATCGGAGAACACAAAGTAGTCGAAGTAGTGGAGCAGCCCGTAATGCTTCAGCAGTTCGCGCAGCGCCCGGCCTGGACTGAAGATTGCGTCGGAGATCACGGCTAGCTTGTATTTGCCCTTGAGCGATTCCAGCGCCTCGCCGATGTGCGGCAGCAGGTCGGGTTTAACTTCCAGTTCCATGTCCTCGTGCAGACGGACCAACTCGGCAAAATCATTATCGGAAAGTTTCCGCCCCAAGCCTTGCAGCAGGATGCGGAGCCGGACGCCGACGGGCCAAGTCACATTCTGCCCGTACCAGACCTCGCGAAATGCGGCGTCCGTGGTGTCGTAGCAAGCGTCCACGAGTTCGCGGGAAATCGGGCTGTGGCGTTCCAAGAACTGCTGCACCAGGATGCGCCGTTGGATCGCCTTGGGCGGCAGTCCCGCTGCGGCGCGCTTCGGCTCGTCGGAATCGTCAATGAATACGGTGTCCCACAAATCAAATGAAACTGTCTTGATCGGCCTGGTCATAAAGCCCTTTCTGAGTTTGCATGTTCAAATTCAATCTCCGGAAAACTTTTCCGTTAGGATCGTGAACCCCGTGCTTTGCCTGCGGGGCTCGGTCACAGGGCGCGTCGGGAAAATTCCGAAACGCGGGGCATCTTATACTCGACGGCCGGAACGCGTGTCAGTCTTTTTTTGTGGGGCTGGATGGGAGCCGAATAGAAGTGAGGGTTCATGGCGAGGAGACCCATGCGCGGCGATGGCAGGCAGCGCTCGAATGACTGGTCGAGGGTAAATCGCGGAACTGGAAGCGTTGCTGACGCGCCTACTGGCTACCGTGCGTGACCGTGCAGGACCCGCAAACCGGCAAGACCCTTTTGCGGATTGAAACAACCGGGGCAGCCCAACGAACACCCCTGCATCCAGATCCCGGCGCGCGTCCCTAGACCATCGCTCCGGCGGCGCGGCAGGAAGGCGTGAACTCGCAAGCGGTTTGACCTGGCAGGAGGCAGTAAATTTGAGTCTCCGTCCAAATGGTATTTCAAGCTGTGGCGGATGCAAAAGCGAAAGCTCCGTTGCGAAACAGGCGCTGCCAGGGAAATACCGCTTGATCGTTCTGCCTCTGGCTTTAGAATCCCGCAACATCATTCCTCAGTTTCAATCATGCCGAAAATTTTATTAGTCGAAGACAACGAGTTGAATCGCGACATGCTGTCGCGCCGCTTGGAACGCCGCGGCTTTGAAATCGTCATGGCGGTGGATGGCGCGCAGGGCGTGGCAATGGCGCAGTCGGAAAAGCCCGCGCTAATTCTCATGGACATGAGCTTGCCGATCATGGACGGCTGGACCGCCACCCGCACCTTGAAAGCTGATTCCGCCACCAGTGCCATTCCGGTCATCGGCCTCACGGCCCACGCCATGTCCGGCGATCGCGAAAAGTGTCTGGAAGCGGGCTGCGACGACTATGATGTCAAGCCGGTGGAATTGACGCGCTTGCTCGAAAAGATCACCACCTTGCTTGCGAAGAGCGCCCAACCGTGAACGATTCGCCGCAAAACTCCGTCGCCGATCCGCTCGCGCAAGTGCGCCACGATATGCGCACGCCGGTCAACCAAATCCTCGGCTACAGCGAGATGTTGCAAGAGGACGCCGAGGCCGCCGGCCAAAACGCCAGCGTTGCCGACCTGAAAAAAATCCAGTTCGCCGCGCGCCAGTTGTTGGGCCTCATCAACACCAAACTCAATGCCGCGGCTTTGTCCGGCGCGATTTCCCCGACCACGCCAGCGCTGAACATCGCCCACCGCCCGCCTGGCTCACCGCCGCCCGGCTCTCAGGGCGAAACCAATTTCCTCGTCAAACTGAAAGGTCACATCCTCGTCGTGGACGACCATGAAAACAACCGCGACATGCTTTCCCGTCGGTGTCAGCGGCAGGGAATGACCGTCGAAACGGCCGAGGACGGACGCCAGGCGTTGACCCTGGTGCGCGAACGGGCTTTCGATCTCATCCTGCTGGACATCATGATGCCGGAGTTGGACGGCTACAGCGTATTGCAGCAGTTGAAGGCCGATCCTGCGACGCGCCACATTCCGATCATCATGATCTCGGCGCTGGATGATTTCGACAGCGTCATCCGTTGTATCGAAGCCGGCGCGGAGGATTATCTGCCCAAGCCGTTCAACCCGACGCTACTCCGCGCCCGCATCAGCGTGTGCCTGGAGAAGAAACGGATGCGCGATAACGAGCAACTCCACCTGCGCACGATTGAGGAAACGCAACGCCGGCTCGGCGATGAACTGGCCGAGGCCGCGAATTACGTGCGTTCCATTTTTCCGCCACCGTGCGAAGCGCCGCTGCGCGTGGACTGGCAATACCAGCCCTCGACGGAACTGGGCGGCGACGCCTTCGGCTATCACTGGATAGATCCGGAACACTTCGCGGTTTATCTGCTCGACGTCTGCGGTCACGGCGTCGGCGCGTCGTTGCTCTCGGTCACGGCGATCAACGTCATTCGCTCCGGCTCGCTCCCGAACACGGACTTCCGCGATCCGGGCGCAGTGCTCTCCGCGTTGAACAACGCCTATCCCATGGAGAGGCAGAACAACATGTATTTCACGATGTGGTATGGCGTGTATCACGCGCCGAGCCGGACGTTGCGCCACGCCAGCGGCGGCCATCCACCGGCACTGCTACTAACGCCTTCGGCCAGCGGCGAGGCGGCGTGCGCGCGGTTGCGTTCGCCGGGCCTGATCGTCGGCGGCATGGAGGGCATCGTTTACGAATCGCAGTCGTGTTCCGTTCCGGTTGGCGTGCAATTGGTGGTGCTCTCCGATGGCTGCTACGAAATCCGTGGCCCGGACGAACAGGTGATGGAGTTCGACGAGTTCGAGCGCTACATGCAGGCCAACGGCACCCAGCCCGATGGCTTGGAGCAACTGCTCCGCTGGGTGCGGCGGCGGCACGGCGAGGGCCCGCTGGAGGACGATTTTTCCATCCTCCGCATCCAATTCTGAACATGGCCCACGCGCTCACCTTGCGGATCAAGAACGCCTTCACCGAGATTCCAACGGTGAGCGAAACCGCCTCCAACTGGCTGGCCGAGCGCAACGCCCCACCCGCCGCAGACTACCTCGCGAATCTCGCACTCGAAGAATTGATCACCAACTGCATCAAATACGGCTACGACGACGCGCTCGAACACGTCATCGAGATCGAGTTGAAATTTTCCGGCGGCGAACTCGTGCTGACCGTGGTGGATGACGGGCATCCATTCAACCCGCTCGAGCAGCCCGAACCGGACACCGATCTGCCCGTGGAGGATCGTCCCATCGGCGGATTGGGGATTCATCTGCTGCGCAAGATGTCCGACCACATGGAATATACGCGCCTGGAAAACCAGAACCGGCTCACGCTCCGCAAGTCGTTTGGGGCTTAGCGTGTCCCCCCTTGCCAAGCGCAGTTTAATCAGCCTCAAACAGGCAACGCAGGCGCAAAGCGGTGTCCCCTCGGCAAGTGACATGGCGGCTTCGGAAATTGGACTCACGAATTGAGGTTCAGAACTCCAAACTTGCAACCCGCCACCCACCCCGGAACAATCCCGTCCCATGAATCGCATTGAGGAACGGTTTGCGCGGCTGAAGCGCGAGGGCCGGAAGGCTTTCATCGTCTATATCGGCGCAGGGGATCCGAATCTCGACGCCACGCGCCAACTCGCGCTCGCGTTCGACCAGTCGGGCGTGGACGTACTCGAACTGGGCGTGCCCTTCAGCGATCCGCTCGCGGACGGTCTGGTGAATCAACTCGCGGCGCAGCGGGGTTTGGAGTCCGGTACCACGCCGCCCAAACTGCTGGAAACAATCGCCGCCATCCGTCAGCAGTCGCAGATTCCGATCGTGCTCTACATTTACTTCAACCTGATTCACCGCGTCGGCTTGGAGAAGTTCATCACGGATGCGGCGAAAGCGGGCGTGGACGGATTGCTCGTGCTCGATCTACCGCCGGAGGAGTCGGACAATTACGAAGCGCTGATGCGCCACGCCGGGCTGAGCCAGATTTATCTTGTCACACCGACCACGCCCGAGGACCGCATGGCACTCATCGTGAAACGCGCCGCGGGTTTCATTTACTACGTTTCCCGCATCGGCGTCACGGGCATGCAAACCAATGTGGCGGCGGACCTCGCGGAGCAAATCACCAAAATCCGCGCACATACGTCGCTGCCCATCGCCGTGGGCTTCGGCATCTCGAACCCGGAGCAAGCGAAGCTCGTGGCCGGCTCAGCGGACGGCGCGGTCGTGGGCAGCGCGGTCGTGAATCAAATCGCCCAGCATGGCAAATCGCCGGAACTGGTCGCCAAGGTGAGCGCGTTCGTGAAGTTGCTGGCAGACGCCGTGAAATCAATTTAGGAACCTCCCATGAAAACCAAAACCAACAACCAAGATCGTTTCGTTATCATCATGGCTGGCGGACGCGGCGAGCGTTTCTGGCCGATGAGCCGCGAGAAAACGCCCAAGCAACTCCTCAAGCTGCTCGGCGACCGCTCGTTTCTGCAACTGGCCGTGGACCGCGTCCTGCCGCTGGTGCCGATGAAAAACATTTTCATCATCACCAATGAAGCGCAGGCGGCGGAGGTCCGAAAGCAGTTGCCCAAGCTGCCCAAGGAAAACGTGGTGGCGGAACCGATTGGCCGCGACACCTGCGCCGCCGTCACACTGGGCGCGGCGCTCGTGGGTGCGCGCTCGACCACCGGAGTTATGGCGGTGTTGCCGGCGGACCATGTGATCCCGGAGGAAAAGAAATTCCAGCAGGTGCTCGGCGACGCTTTTGATCTCGCCAGCCGCGGCCAGGCGATTGTCACCATTGGCATCAAGCCCACCGAGCCGAATACTGGCTACGGCTACTTGCGCGTCGGCGAAGCACTGCCGCCGCCAGCGGGCGCGAAGGCCTACAAGACGGTATTCCATCGCGCCGAGCAGTTCGTGGAGAAACCGAATTACCACACCGCGGTCGGCTACTTACAAAGCGGCCAGTATCGCTGGAACGCGGGCATGTTCGTGTGGTCATTCGTGACGGTGACGGAGGGTTTGCAAAAGCATCAGCCCGAGATGTATGAGGCGTGCCAGCGCTGGTTCAAAGTTGCCGGCAACGCCACCAAGCTCGCGAAAGTCCTGGCGAAGGAATATCCGGAGATCAAAAAAGTCTCGATTGATTACGCGCTGATGGAGAAGGCGCACAACGTCGTCTGCGCCGATGGCTCGTTCGAGTGGGACGATCTCGGCTCCTGGACCGCGCTGGGCCGCCACATCAAGGCCGACGCCGAAGGCAACTGCGCCGTGGCGGATTTCATCCACGTTGACGCGGCCCGCAACATCATCTTCGACGCCCGCCGCAAAGACCGCCGCACGCCGATCGCCGTCGTGGGGTTGAGCGATTCAATTCTCGTGCAGACGGACGACGCCGTGTTGCTCGCGCACAAGAGCCAGGCGCAGAAGGTCAAGGAATTGGTCAAGAAGATCGCCGACGATGCGCGGCTGAAGAAACTGATTTAGTCAACTCGGCGCGCCCGCACTCTGGCCATGTATCGAAGCCTTGACGCAACCAAGATCGTCGAGACTTGCCAGGTGGCGCGCGACGAGATCGGCGGGCGGTTTCCGGGGTCCAGCCTGAGCAAGGTGGCGGAGGAGATTTACGGCGTAAGTTCCCACGCCGCAGAGTTGTCCAGTTGGCTGGCCAAGCCGCATCTGCCCTTGCGCGCGTTCGCCGGTCTGGGCATCACGGCGGTGCTGTTCGTCATCCTCGGCGTGGCCTTGAACGTGAAACTCCAACTCACTATCACGAGCATCACCGAGTTCCTGCAAGGGTCGGAAGCGGCGATCAATGAGGTCGTCTTCCTCGGCATCGCGATCTTCTTTTTCTTCTCGCTGGAAACGCGGCTCAAACGGCGGCGGGCTTTGGAGGCCATCCATGTTTTGCGCTCGATGGCGCACATCATTGACATGCACCAACTCACCAAGGATCCGGAACGCTTGGTCGGACCGCTGCCGCCGGAAGCACCAACCGTCCGGCGACCGCAGAATCCCGCCGAGTTGATCCGCTATCTCGATTATTGCAGCGACCTCCTTGCGCTCCTCAGCAAGATCGCCGCGCTCTACGTCCAGAACTTCAACGACCCGGTGACACTTTCGGCGGTGAACGAAGTCGAGAACCTGACCAACGGCCTGTCGCGGAAAATCTGGCAAAAGATCATGATCTTCGACCGCATCCTCGCGCCAGGGATCGCGTCCGTTCAAGCGAGGTGAGTTCAAGCCCGTAGCTTTGACGCGCCGATGCTTCGTCCGCCTGATGGAAAACCACCCAGGGTTACTGCCACTGGTTCGCCACGGCCGCTTTCAAGGCTTGATGATGGCCCGATCCACCTGATTGGTGTCGGCCAAGTTATCGGAGAAAATGGTGAAGGCCGAGTTGTCCTCGATGTTCTTGAATCCAAGTTTCGACAAACCGCCGTCGCGTGACCGATAGCCGAGCGTGAAGCGGTTGGTAGCGTTCGCACTGGCGGTACCCAAACCCGATTCCGAGCGCAAGTCGAGGGTTTGCCGGGGCAATCCGCTGCTCTTCCACCGCTTCGGCGGCGGGCGCTACGAACTTCGCTCCGTCGCCCCGGACAAGAAGCTTTGAACGGCGGACAACATCTACCGAAATGCCGACGGCAGTTTCCGGCGCGGGGCAGCGTTGGGCTCGCGAGCTTGCTGGAAGCCGCTACTCGCGCACGACCGCCTGCAACTGGGCCTTAAGCGCGTCCACCACTTTCGTCTGCGCGGCGTTGACTTCGGCGTCGGTCAGAGTCTTTTCGGGCGAGCGATATGTGAACGCGTAAGCCACGCTCTTTTGTCCCTCCGACACATGCTTGCCCCGGAAAACATCGAACAGTTCCACCGCCTCCAGATTCGCCGCCCGGGTTTGCTTGACGGTCTGCAACACGGCTTCGTGAGTCGTGGCTTCGGAGACGAGCATCGCCACGTCGCGGCGGATGGCGGGGAACGCCGGTAACGCCTTGAACGCCTTCGTCGGATTCCGCCGCATGAGAAGCTGATCGAGATTCAACTCCGCCAGCAGCACGGGATCGCGCAAATCATATTTCTTGGCGAGCGTCGGCAGGAGCAGGCCGATTTCGCCGAGCACCAGCTTGCCTAGTTGAATGGTCGCCGATTCCAAAAAGAGCGGCGTGCTCTCGGCGCGGCGCGTGAGACTGAAGCCGCGCAGACCGAACCGCTCCAGAAATTCGTCGAGCATGCCTTTGAGATCGAGCAGATCGAACTTGGCGTCGCGATCCTCGCCGCACCAAAACGGCGCGTTGCGCTGCCCGGTGAGCGCGATGGCCACGCGGCGTTCTTCGATTGGAGCGCGGACGCCTTCGTCCGCATGTTTCGGTTGCTGTGGGTTCGCGCGGACAAGGGCGTCCGCGCTCCTGAAGGTCCGCCCGACTTCAAACAATGCCACGTCGTAATTCTTGCGCGTGACATTGTGCCGCAACGAATGAATCAACCCCGGCAGCAAACTGGGCCGCAGCACGTCCATGTCCGAACTCAACGGATTGGCCAGCGCCACCAGTTCTTCATTCTTCATTCTACATTCTGTATTTGCCACCAGCGTCTGCCCTTGGGCCTCATTCAGTCCCAGCCCGCAAAGGATTCGTCGCGCCTCCGCGATCTGATCATGCACCGAGTCGAAGGCGTTTGTCCCAATCGCCCCCCGCGGCGGGGTCGCGGGAATTTTTTCCAAGCCATGCAACCGCTCGATCTCCTCGATCAAATCCGTCTCGCGCTTGAGGTCCACGCGCCAGGTGGGAATCTGGAAGCTCGCGCTTGATCCATTGCTGTCGGCGACGATTTCTTTGGTGAGCAAGGTGTGCGTGTCCGGACTACCCGCCACCATCGGCAACTGAATTGGGCCGGCACTGGGGAGGCGTTGCAGCCCCAAGCTCTCCAAGAGGCGGCTCTGTTCGGCCAGCGGGATGGGCACGCCCAGAAGCTCGGCGACTTTGTGAAAGCGCAACATGACTTGCTTCGGCTCGGCGGGTTTGGGATAAGCGTCCCCCACGCCGTCGGCCAGTTCGCCGCCCGCAGTTTCCAAAATCAACTGTGCCGCGCGCCGGCTCGCCCAATCGCAGATGCCGACATCCGCGCCGCGCTCGAAGCGGTAGCTGGATTCGCTGCGCAGCTCGAGCCGCTTGCTGGTGCGACGGATGTTGGTCGGCGAGAAATACGCACTCTCGATCAAAACGTCCACAGTTTGGTCGTTGATCTCGGTGTTCGCGCCGCCCATGACGCCCGCGAGCGCGATGCCTTTGCCTGCATCGGCGATCAGGAGCATCTCGTTCGTGAGCGTACGCTTCTGGCCATCGAGTGTGGTGAACACTTCGTCGGCCTGCGCGCCGCGAATGACGATTGTCGGCTTGCCGTCCGCGCTCCGGGCGATGAGATGATAATCAAACGCATGCAGCGGTTGACCGACTTCCAGCATTACGTAATTCGTCACGTCCACCACGTTGTTGATGCTGCGGATGCCGACTTTCTCCAGCCTGGACCGCAACCACTCCGGGCTGGGGCCAATCTTCACGCCCTTGACCACGCGCACCGTGTAGCGCGGGCAAAGCTCGGGG
Source organism: uncultured Verrucomicrobiota bacterium (assembly GCA_903828255.1). Taxonomy (GTDB): domain Bacteria; phylum Verrucomicrobiota; class Verrucomicrobiia; order Limisphaerales; family JADLHS01; genus CAIKLQ01. The sequence goes on along the minus strand of CAIKLQ010000605.1, from coordinate 17,660 downwards.
GCTTCAATACGAACCGAAACCAAGTCGGAGACGTGTTGCGTGTTGCGTGTTGCGTCAAGAATCGCCGGCAGTTTCAGCGGGTTTCCGGTGACGGCGGCGATTTCGCGGGCGATGCCGATGAGGCTGTTCAGGTCCGGCCGGTTCGGCGTGACTTCGAGATCGAACACCACGTCGCTGCCGCTGCGCCCGAGATATTCGGCAAACGGCTGGCCGACCTTCGCATCGGCGCTCAGGAGGAGCAAGCCGTCCACGGCATCGGGCAGGCCGAGTTCCTGCGGCGAACACATCATACCGTGCGATTCCACGCCCCGGATTTTGCCGACCTTGATGGTGAATGGCTCTTTCTCGCCGGGCTTGGGCGGCAGCGACGCTCCGGGCAAAATCAGCGGAACCTTGTCGCCAGCCTTGAAGTTATCCGCGCCGCAAACGATCTGGCGCTCGCCCTGACCGTCGTTGACGCGGCAGAGCGAGAGCTTGTCAGCGTTCGGATGCTTGTCGCGCGTGATGACCTGCGCGACGACGATGCCCTCGAATGCGCCGGAAATTTTCTGCACGCCCTCGACTTCGAGACCGAGCATGGTCAGGCGTTCGGTCGTTTCCGCGGGCGACCAGTTGAAATCCACGTATTGTTTGAGCCAGTTTAGGGTGACTTTCATTTTGAAAATTATTCGGTGTAACCGGGCAGATGGTGTTTGGCCCAGTGGTTCAATCCGCGATGTTCGGGGCTAGTCAGTCTCGTGATTGCGATCGTCAGCCGCCGCTTCAATCGTTCATCCGTTTGGAAAAAATCCAAATTGGTCGTCTTCACATTGCGAGCGCGGGACAGCCACTTTTGCGGTCGAAGTTCCGGCGCATGCTCCGCTTCGTGACAGAACTCGAACATTAAGAACTCCGCCAGCAGATCGCAATGCAACCGGTCCTGCGGACGTTCCTTCACTTTCAACAGCGTGAATCTCTCGTCATAAAGCAGCGAAGCTTCGATGGCATAAAAGACGAACTCCGAAGTGCGGATTTCGCGGGCACTCGCCGACACGGCGAGCGGCGTCAAGCGCAGGCCCTCCTCCAGAAAATCAATCTCCATCCCGTCGAACGTAAGGGTGTGCGTCTCCGGCTTGAATGGACTGCCAAAGAACGCCGCCGCCTGCTCGGACGTCATCCCCATGAAATCAAGGTCCTTGCTCGACCAGGTTTGCTCCTCGGCTTCGGAGTATTTCGGCACGCGAAAATCCGGATCGTTCGCGCGCTCCAGATAGGCCCGATAAAACCAGCACGCCCCGCCGCCGATGAGCTGCCACGTCTCGAAATCGCCGGGAAACCTCTCCGCGAGGCGTTTGAGATCGGCGCGGATGCGCGGCCAGTCATAGACCTTGGTCAGCGACATGATCAGTCAATGTGCATCACCGTCGGTTCCGGCGAACGCATCGTACAATCCGCAAACTCGCCACTCATCCGGCGCAACTCCTCCGGCGTGTGGCGGTTGCCGGGCAGCTCCTTCCAACGCTCCTTGCGCTCGTACGCAGCGGCGCGCCCGGCCTCGGCGGCTTCGTCTTTGGGCAGTTTGATGTGACCCGGTCGCATGGGTTGCGAGATTAAGCCAACCTCGCGACGCTGCCCAACGAAATTTTCACTCGCCACGCCCGCCGCTTCCGCCAAGATGCGCGGCGATCTGCATGGAAAAGCCCGCGAACGAAGCCGCCCCGCCCACCCTGCGCTCGATCTCGTTGCCGCAATGGCGCTCGGGCATCGCCGCGTGGTTGGGCTGGATGTTCGACGGGCTGGACATGCACCTCTACACGCTCGTGGCGGCACCGTTCGTGGCGGAATTGATTCACGCTGCGGACACCACTGACCCGCGCGTGGGTCGGTACGCTTCGATCATTCAAGGCGCGTTCCTGCTAGGCTGGGCGCTGGGCGGCGGTTTCTTTGGCCGCCTTGGCGACCGTCTGGGCCGCGCGCGGGCGCTGAGTCTCACGGTGTTGACCTACGCTCTGTTCACAGGGCTCGGAGTCTTCGCAACCGAATGGTGGCACTTGATGATCTTCCGGTTCCTGGCCGCACTGGGCATCGGCGGCGAGTGGGCCGTGGGCGCGTCGCTACTGGCGGAAACCTGGCCGCGGACGTGGCGACCCTGGATCGCCGCTGTGCTGCAAAGCGGGGTCAACGTGGGGATCCTCGGAGCGGTGCTCGCCAGCCGACTGCTGGCCGGTTCGCCGCCGCGTTACATTTTCCTGGTCGGCGTCCTGCCCGCGCTCCTGGTGTTTTGGATTCGCCGTGCCGTGCCCGAACCGGAGGAATGGCACGCCGCCAAAGCGAAAGCGCATCACCGTGAGCCACGGTTGCGGGAACTGTTCCAAGGGGCGACGCGCCGCATCACGATTTGGGTCGTGCTCGTCTGCGCGGTGTCCTTGACGGCGCACTGGGCCTTCATGTTCTGGCACCAAGTCCAGTTGCGCAATTTGCCAGAGGTGCTCGCGATGTCGCCGACCGAGCGAAACAAACTGGCAGGCACGGCGATGTATCTGGTCATCGGTTCGTCCATCGCGGGGAATTTTTTCGCCGGCTGGATTGCGCGCCTCATCGGCTATCGCGCGGCGATCGGGGTGATTTTTTTTGCCTATTTTCTAGCGATGCTGGGCTCCTACGCGCTGCCGTTGAACCATTCACAACTGCTGTTCTGTTTTCCGGTGATTGGTTTCTGCCAGGGCGCGTTTGGGCTGTTCACGATGTATCTGCCGCCGCTGTTCCCGACGCTCTTGCGCACGACTGGCGCAGGGTTCTGCTACAATATCGGACGCGTCGGGGCGGCGTTCGGCACGGTGTTCTTCGGCTTGTTCTCCAAGGTAGGCGATCATCGGTTGGCGCTGTTCTACGCGGGATTTCTGTTCCTGCCAGCGGCGCTGATTTGCTACTTCCTGCCGCGCGTGAAGGATTAATGCGGAAGTTTCCGTAACCCCCGTGGTGGCAATTCCTGGCCGTAATTCCTGAATGGCCTTATTCCTGAATTCTCATCTGCTTTGAGGCTGGTATCGTCCGGGTATGTCACGCTCCGCAGCAAGACCCCCGCCCGGCGGCGTCTTCGCCACCACGCAGTGGTCTGTCGTCGTCCAAGCGAAGGACAGCTAGTCCCCCGAGGCCGCCGCCGCGCTAGGACGGTTGTGCCGGACTTGCTGCTATGCGCGCTACGTTTTCGTGCGGCGCAAAGGCCGTGGCCATGAGGATGCGGGCGAGCTTCCCCAGCAGAACTGGCGACTGGAAAGCCGCCAGAACCCGCAGACGGGTATGTCCGCGCTACACGGACTCAATGTGCCAGCCGGGATACCATGGCGTAGATGATCAGCAGGAGCAGGATGACGCCGACGCCAAAGAAGAGGTAGCCGAAAGCGCGGGCAATGGTTTTCCATTGGAACCATTCGTCCTTGACGCGGTGTTGATCCAGTTTGCCCGAGGCGAGCAGCCGGTCGTACCAGCGCTTGCGTTCGTGCATCAATTCGGTCTTCGAGACGCGGCCGGAGAAGATGACGGTGTCCATGGGGAATTTCTCGATGCGGAAATGGGTGTTGAAGAAGTGAATCGAGAAGATGAAGCCGGCCGCCAGCAGCGCTTCGTCGGAGTGAATGATGTGGGCGATGTTGATGATCCAACCCGGCAGGAAGCGGGTGAAGAAGGCGGGATACCACAGGATAAGCCCGGAGGACCCGATGATGGCCACCCCCCAGAATACTGCGAAGTAATCGAATTTCTCCCAATAGGTCCAGCGGTCGAACGTGGGTTTGGGGCCTTGGCCGAAGAACCATTTATTGTGCGCGACGAAGTCCTTCCAGTCCTGCCAGGTGGGCATCATGGAGTCAGGCCCAAAGAGCACGGCCCAAAGCCGTTTCACTTGGAGCTTGCCGGTGGCTGGGTCGCGGAGGTGTCCCCGGCCTTGCCAGGACTTGCTCACGAGGGAGGCGAGGTGGAGGCCGAAGTAGAGGAACGTCACGACGGCGCCGAAGTGATGGAGGGTGCGGGAGGTTTCCACGCCGCCGATGAACGAGAATAAGACTTTGGCCCAGTCGGTGTAATAGAACTTCAAGGGCATGCCGGTGATCACCAGCAGGAGGAAGCTGGTGACGACGAGGAAATGCAGGAAGCGCTCGAAGGGCACGAAGCGGGTAAACCATTCGGTGTCGGCTTCGGTCTTGGCCCGGGCCTCGCGGTAGGATTTGGTGTCGTGCAGCGAGATGTAGATGACGCGCGCCAGCCACACGATGGTGTGCAGGCCGAAGAAGGAAAACACCCCGATCAGCAAACCGGTCATGCTCAGGAACACGACGTGGAGTAAGGGGTAATTCTTGCGGTCGAGCGGATTGGCGTGCGGGCGATACTCGGTGAAGCCGGCGGTGGCGGTGGGGTGGCATTGTTGACAGGTGCCGAGGATTTTGTCTTTCGAGAGCCGCGACTTGGGATCGGAAGGCGGGAGGACGTCGTGATGGCCGTGGCAGTCGTAGCAAGCGGCGACTTGGGAGGCTTCCATCGGTTTGCCGAGGGCCATGGCCTTGCCGTGATAGGTGTCGCGATAATGTTCGAGGCGGTCTTGGTGGCATTTGCCGCAGCGTTGGTCACTCATCATCTTGAAGTGGCCATTCTGGGGCGTCTCGATGCCGTGCGCGGTGTGGCAATCAGTGCAGACCGGGCCGCGTTTGTCGCCCTTGGCGAGGATTTGGCCGTGGACGCTCTGCGCGTAGATTTGCTCGATGCCGACGTGACACTTGCCGCAGGTCTTGGCGACGTTGGCGTGGTTGATCGGCGCTTCGCGGTCCACGCCGCGCTTGATGTCATGGACGCCGTGGCAATCGTTACAGGAAGGCGCAATGATCAACCCCATCTTAAGCAAGGCCCGGCCGTGGATACTATCCTTGTACTGCCCGGCCGCCTCGGGATACTTCATCTGGTATTCCTTATTGAGGTTCGCGTTGGTATGGCAGGTGGCGCAAGTGTTCGGGAGGTTGAGTTTGAAGACGGGCGAGTCAGCTTGTTTGACGGGAGCGATCTCGTGCGCGCCGTGGCAACCCCAGCAATTAGCGGCTCCGGACGCGCCCATCTTGTGGCTCACGCCGTGGATGCTTGTGGCGTAGTCCTTGCCCTCCTTTTCGTGGCAGCCAGAACAGACGGGCGGCGGCAATTTGCTATCGTGAACTAAATCCTTGATGCCTTCGTGGCAATCAATGCAGTCGAGCTTGGCGTGGACAGATTTGGCGAACGTGTTCGTGGGGAACAGCGCCAGCGGGGCCTCTTTGCCGGCTACCTTGCGCTTGTTAGCCGGGTCGGTGTGGCAGTCGAGGCAATCGGGGTTGGTGAATTTCTCGGCGGCAGGGGTGCCAGGAATACCGAAGGGAAGGAGTAGCAGGAACAACCAACATCCCAGGCGCCGGAGCAGGCCCGAACGCCAGGCTCGCGCGGGGCGATGAATGTTGAATGTTGGATGTTGAATGTTTCCCATAACCTTACAACCCGCCAGTGTGACAATCATTGCAAGCTCCATCTACTTCGTCGCCCGGATGTTTGAATTTCTGACCGCCGGGAGTCAGCAAATTGAGCTCTTCGCCCTTGCCCTGCGCGAGGATAGTGTGACAGGTATTGCAATCGCTGGCCTTGATGCTGCGCTTTCCATCGGCTGTCGTATGCTTGCCGTCGTGACAACGGAAACACCCCGGCCAAATCATGTGCCCGATGTTGTCCGGGTATTTGTCCCACGAAGCGTTCATCTCCGGGAAGAAATTGTCTTTGTAAATCTTCTGTAGCACGCCGATGGCTCTGCGGACACTCTCCTGCGCCGCCGGGAACTTATCACTCGGATAGCGCTCCGCGATAATCGTCGCGATCCCCTGCAAAGCCAGAGTTTGGTTTGTGTAGCTGCGCGTGAGCGCGAAGACCGCGTTGGTTTTGATCCACGGCAAATTGCGATCAATCTGATCTGGGAGAGACGGGAGGGACATGGCCAGATTCACCGCCCTGTCCGGCGACATGTATTTGTGCGCGGGGCGATTGTGGCAATCCATACAGTCCATCGTGCGCATCTCGCTTTCGGCGACAACATTGGTGAAGGTCGGCGTGCGAAACTCCGTGACGACGCCTTGTTTATCCGTCATGCGCACCCAGGGAATCTTCTGTCGCGCGTCGTCGGAGGCGATGTATTGCACCTTGTTGCCGACGTTCATGTGCCAATGGATGCCGCCCACCGGGCCATGCGTGGGATCAGCGCCGCCGACTTTCATGGTGAGTCGGACGGAGAAGGGCGTGTTCGTTTCTTCACCGAGAAAGTAATTGTAAGTGCGGTCGAGATTGCCGACGAATTTGCTCGGCCAGTGACATTGCTCGCAAGTTTCCTGGGCCGGGCGCAAGTTCTTGATCGGCGTGGGCACGGGCCGGGGATATTTGTTGAACGCGACGGCATAGACCTGGTAAGTGCCGGCGATTTTGGCTTTGACGAACCACTGTGCGCCCGAACCAATGTGACATTCGACACAAGACACCCGCGCGTGCGAACCGTGCTGGTAGGTGACGAGTTCCGGCTCCATCACCTTATGGCAAGCCTCCCCGCAAAACGTTACTGACTCGCTGAAATGGTATGTCTTGTAACTCAACACTGCCGTCACCAGCAGAAACACTGTGCTGGCGAAGAGGAACCATCCGAGCAAGCGCCGGTCGCGCGGCCGCGCCAAGTCCACTTGGAACGAGGGTGCGCCGCCGGAAATCTCTCCGGACTTACGGGCGCGGCGGCGGCGCAGCACCACCCCCAACACCACCAGCGCCAGACCAAGGAACGCGAACATCGGGGCCACGAGGTACGTGAAGATGCCGATGTAGGGATTGGAAACGTTCGCCAGCGCGTCAATCAGCGAGAGGAGGACGAACGCGAACAAGCTGCTCGCGACGAGCAGAATGCCCGACAGGCTCAGCCAGTTGCGGAAAATGCCCAAGCGCGGCAAGCGTTGCGCTTCAGGTTGCGGTGGTGTTTCGTTGGCCATAATTCAATTCAATTCAATTCAATCCAAGTCGTTCTTAGTCGTAGCCGCCGGCGTGAAGAGGCGGAGGTCCTACCTACCCTTTTCCCTGCCCCCTCGCGTCGGCGGCTACGCGCGTTAACATTCTGACAGACCTAAGTGCGCTACTTCTTAAACTTCCGCATGTGAGCGATGAGCGCCTTGGCATCCGCGTCGGAGATACCTTCCGTCGGCTTCATCACTTGTTTGCCTTCCTTGTCCTTGAAGCCTTCCTTGATGGCCTTCACTCCGGCTTCATCCTTGAACTCGGACTGGACCTTCGCGTCGGTGTAATCCTTCGCGCCGAGTTTCTTGCCCATCTTGGTGTCGCCCTTGCCATCGGTGCCGTGGCACTTGGCGCAGTCTTTTTCGTAAGCTTCTTTGGCATCACCTGCGGCGGCTGACAGAGCAGACGCAGCGAGGATCACAACACTGAGAGTTAGTAGTTTTTTCATATTCGATCTTTCGTTGTTAATTGTGAGCTGATCTCGCGCTGCGACCGCTTTGATTTCCCCGCGCTTCACAGCGCCCATACCACGCTGGCAGTTTCATCAGGCTCGAAGCACGCCGCATTTCCAATCTTGGCAAAGGCTAAACATATCTTGTCTAGGCTGCGGACGGAATCCGGGTCCTTCGGAACGCGGGTTGCCGTGGGAGCGCCGACAAAACCTACGCTTGCGTAGGACCGGCGTCGCGCCGGACTCCAGCATCAAGAAACTCTTGACGCACGTTTTGAAAAACCCGGCGTGGAGCGCGCCCGCGTCCTGAAGTGCGCCAGCCCTCTGGCGCTTTGGAAGTCGTGGGTGGCCGAAAGCGTCAGAGAGCTGGCCCACTCCAGGGCCTGTCGGTGGTGCGGTCGGTTCATGGGAGGCTTCGACCTCCAACCGTGGCCGCGCAGCACGAATTAATTTGGACTTCCGACCGCAAGCGGGACTGCCGCGAGCCGTGGCTGGCTCGCGTTCCGGGGATAGAGTCCAGACCTGTCTCAACTTCGGTTCGCGAAAACCTTTGTTTGACAGCGGTGCGCTGATAACCCAAGGCTGCTGCGGCCCGGAGTGCCGCGCGCCGGTAGTCGTGGCTCCGCCGCGCGGTGGCTTGGCATTGAATTCCGACGGCCTGGTTACGGCTAAGACCTGCGATGTATTCGACCGCAAAAAAAATCTCCGCGACTCGCGGCCCCGTGGCGGTGGCGGCTGGGTGGATCCTGTTGTCGTGGCTCCGCGTCCTTGCCGCCACGAGTGAGCCGCCCGTGGGCAACAGCTTTGTGTTTCGCGCGTGGGGCACGGAGGCGGGCCTGCCGCAAAACACCGTCAATGCCATGGTGCAGACGCGCGATGGCTACTTGTGGCTGGGGACGCAAGCCGGCTTGGCGCGCTTCGACGGCGTCAACTTCAAAGTGCTTGGGCTGGCCGAGGGTTTGCCGAATGTGCAGGTGCGCTCGCTTTTTGAGGATGCGAAGGGGGACCTTTGGATCGGCACGGCGGGGGGGCGCGTCAGCCGAATGCACGCGGGCAAGATTGAGGGCGTCCGGGGCGAGGGCAATTCCGGCGACGAGAATGTGGCGGCCTTGGCGGCGGACGTGGATGGCCATGTGTGGATCGGCACCAGCGAGGGGCTTTTGTTCTGGGAGGGGGGAGCAATTTTCCGCGACGAGTCGTTCGGGCGGATCGGGCACGCGGCGATCCGGGCTCTAATGGAAGACCGCGCCGGGTTGATGTGGATTTCCTCGGTGTCGGGATTGTTCACCTATGATGACACCAAGCTCACGCCGGTGGTGGGGCCGCCGCCCGACACGAATTTCTCTCCTTATTGTCTCTTGGAAGACCGTGCGGGAAGAATTTGGGCCAGTATCGGGAACGGCAAAGTGTTGTGCCGGGAGAATGGAGTCTGGCGGAGCTATGACGAAACTTCCGGGTTGCCGTTCGCCTACATCACCTGCCTGGCAGCGGACTCGGAGGGCACGGTGTGGGCGGGTTCGCTCGACGCGGGGTTGTTCTATTTTCAAGCGGGGAGGTTCCACAAGTTGTCCGCCCAGGACGGACTTTCCGGGGATGCGATCCGTTCGTTGCTGTCGGATCGCGAGGGAAATTTTTGGGTCGGTCATCGCACGTCGGGCTTGGAGCGGCTCGCCGCGCGCAAGTTGGGGATGCTGGGAGTCGCGCAGGGTTTGACGAACGACTACGTGCGATCGGTGGCTGAGACTGCGGATGGCCGGTTGTGGGTGGGGACCACGGGCGGCGGACTTTTTTACGAGGAGGGTGGGGCCTTGCGGTTGTTCACCAATGCGCCCTTCAACACTTTCTATCCGTTTGTCGAGACGGCGCTGGCGGCACGCGACGGCAGTTTGTGGTGGGGCGGCGCGGCCAGCCTGTTTCGCTGGAAGGAGGGACGCTTGGCGGAAGCTTACACCCGGGGTGGCAATGCTTTGGTGCCCACCTCGACGGTGCCGGAATGGCTAGCCACCGCCGCCGTCACTGCGTTGCGGGAGGACGACGCGGGCGGAATGTGGATTGGCACGTCGCAAGGGAAGGTGGTGCATCTGGCGGAAGGGCAGGCGCGCGTTTTCACAAATCGTCTGGCCCGCGGCAGCGTAACGAGTTTTGCTCCGGAGCCGGATGGAACTCTGTGGGTTGGCTCCCTGGCGGGCGGGCTGAGCCGAATGCGGGGGGAAATGGTGAAGACATTTTCCGCGGCGGATGGACTGCCCAGCAGTCATGTGCGCGTCCTGCATCGGACGAGCGACGGCGTTTTGTGGATCGGAACGGGGGGCGCCGGATTGGTGCGCTACCAAGCGGGCCAGTTCAAGAACATCAGCGCGCGGCAAGGCTTGGGGGACGACACGGTCTCGCAGATTTTGGAAGACGAGGAGGGCTTTCTGTGGCTGGGCTGCAACCGGGGCATCTTCCGCGTCCGCAAATCGGAACTCGACGACCTGGCCGCGGGCCGCCGGGCGTTCTCGCATCCGCAAGCGTTCGGTTTGAACGCTGGCATGTTGGCCGAGGAATGTACCGGCGGCTCCTCGCCCGCCGCGTGCAAATTGAAATCCGGGAAGCTGGCTTTTCCCACCGTCAAGGGCGTGGTGCTGATTGATCCGCATTTGCAGGAATTCGATTCGAGTGCGCCGACGGTGGTCCTGGAGGAAGTTTGGGCGGACCGGAAAACCCAGGCGTTGCAGCCCGTGGCCGACCCGGAGAAAGTCGGGGCGCCGCTTGCGGTGACGATTCCCCCCGGACGCCGCGAGTGCGAATTTCATTACACCGGGTTGAGTTTTCGGGCGCCGGAGCGGGTGCGCTTTCGCTATCAGATGGCCGGCCTCGGGGAGGATTGGGTGGAAGCGGATACGCGGCGGGTGGCTTATTACAATCCGCTGCGGCCCGGCAGGTATGTATTTCGCGTCACGGCTTGCAATGCGGATGGCGTGTGGAGCGACCGCGAAGCCAAGCTGGCCGTGACCGTGCTCCCGCATTTCTGGGAGACCCGCTGGTTTCGGCTGCTGGGCGGTTTCGCCACGCTGGGATTGCTGGCCAGCGCGGCTTTTTGGCTCGCGCGCCGCCGTTACAAGCGCCGGCTCGCGGCGTTGGAAACGCAACAAGCCATCGAGCGCGAGCGGTTGCGCATCTCGCAGGACATGCACGATCAGATCGGCGGCATCCTGACGCGGGTGTCCATTCTCAGCGACGTGGCGCAGAGCGAGAACGAAGGGGCGGCGCTGCGCGGGCAGTTTGAACGCATCGGCACGCATGTGCGCTCGGCGGTGCAAGGCTTGGATGAAATCGTCTGGGCCACCAACCCGCGGAACGACAATCTGCCGCGCTTCGCCGACTACGTGGGGCGCTTTGCCGATGAATGTTTTGAAAGCACCCGCGTGCGCTGTTGGCAGGAAATCCCGAATGATCTGCCGACTCTGCCGCTGCGCGCCGATGTCCGCCACAATGTTTTCCTCGCGATCAAGGAGTCGTTTCATAACGTGCTGAAACACTCCGGCGCCACGGAAGTCTGGCTGCGGCTCGTGCTGGTGAAATCGCAGGTAACTGTGGAGATCGAGGACAACGGCCGGGGCTTTGTCCCGGAGCAAGTGCCGCCGGGCGGCAACGGTCTCGACAACATGCGCTCACGCCTAGCGGAAGGTGGGGGGGGCACCACCCTCACGAGTGCGCCGGGCAAGGGGACGAAGATTCAGTTCACTTTTGCCGTGGCAGAACCGGGTTGAACCCCGACTGGCCTAACATCAATGTGGGATGGTGAACCCGGGCAAATGGATTTATGAATAAGCGTCGCGTGGCAAAAAGCATTCAGGTCGCCGTGGTTGAGGATGATGCGGGCGTGCGGGCCAATCTCGCCAAGATGATTGACAACTCGCCCGGCTTCCAGTGTCAGGCCGCGTACCCGGACGGTCTGACGGCGCTCAAGCACATTCCTGGCAACCGGCCCGATGTCGTGCTGATGGACATCAACATGCCCGGCATGTTGGGCACCGAATGTGTCCGCCAGTTGAAGTCCGTGGTGCCGGACCTCCCCGTGCTCATGCTGACCGTCTATGACGACAGTGAGCAAATTTTCAAATCCCTCCAGGCGGGCGCGACCGGCTACCTCCTCAAACGCACGTCCAAGGACAAGCTTCTGGAAGCCATTCGCGAAATCACCAGCGGCGGTGCGCCGATGTCGCGGCAGATCGCGCGGCGCGTGGTGCGGTATTTCCAAGAGTTGAGCCAGACCGCGGCCACCCCGCAACGCGCGCCCGAGGTGGCAACGTTGACCGATCGCGAAGGGCAGGTGCTCGCGCTGCTGGCCAAAGGGCACGCCTACAAGGAAATCGCCGATCTGCTGGGCATCAGCTTCGAAACCGTGCGCAGTTATGTGCGGACGATCTACGACAAACTGCATGTGCATAGCCGCACCGAGGCGACGCTGAAGTATTTAGGTCGTTGAGCAAACCGCTTCCCTGCCTTCCCGGCGGCGGAACCGGAAGTCCGAAATAGAACCGCCAAACGCTAACGGAGCGCGGACTTCAGGCTGGCAACTGAGGCCCCAAAGTCCGGGCCAGGAGCTTAAGCTTTCTTGACGAAACAGGCTTTCAGGCCGATGGAAATTCCCTCCATCTTGCAGGAAATTTCGTGGTCCCCATCCCCAAGGCGGATGGGTTTGGACTTCGAGCCGCCTTTGAGCACCTGCGACCCGCCGCCCAATTTCAAATCCTTGATCAAGACCACGCAATCGCCATCCGCGAGCACCGTGCCGTGCGCATCCTTGACGACGCGTGCGGCGGCGGGAGTTTCCGCCGCGGCCGGTCGCTCCCATTCGTGACCGCAGGTGACACATTCCCATTTTTCAGGATGGTCCAGCACCTCGGTCATTTCGCACATCGGGCAGGCAGGTTGGCTCATAAAGCAACAGCGTAACCGCTTTCAACGGCGGAACTCAATGGCGCACTTGGGGAATCCCGCAATTCGCATCCGGCCACCCACTCGGGACGCCGGGCGACCTCCCCTCTGAACCTCGGAGCCGTGGACGTGAGTCCGCGCCCTATTTTCTTGCGAGAAGTCCGCGCCGACTCACATCGGCGGCTCCGATTCAGGGGTTCAAAGCGCGAAGTTCATTTCGGAGGATTCTCCCGCGCATCTGCTCCCACCCGCCCTGCCGCCCGACCATCCCGGATTCGTTCGCTTGGCTTTTCCCGGCCGGCCACCTAAGTTCCCGCCCATGGAAGTCTCCGAAAATATTGCCTGCCCGTTTTGCGGCCAAACCTTTGCGCTCGTGGTGGACACTTCGGCGGGATTGCAGCGCTTCACCACGGACTGCGAAATTTGCTGCCGGCCGTTCGAGGTCACCGCCGAGTGTGAGCCGGGGGAAATTCTGAGCTTGGACGTGCAGGCCGGTTGAGGCACGCTGGCGGCCATGCATAACACCGTCCTTTGGATTTATATCGTGCTATTGCTCGTTGGCGGGCTGATCGGGTTCTTCAAAGGGAAGAGCCAAGTTTCGCTCATCATGTCCGCGGCATTCGCCGCCGGGTTGATCCTGTGCGCGCTCGGCTTGGTTTTCAAAGATTACGTTGCCGACATCCTGCTGGCGGCGCTGCTGGTGGTGTTTGCCATGCGCCTGGCGAAGACCAAGAAATTCATGCCTGCCGGAATCATGCTCATCGCCACCCTCGTTGTCCTGGCCTTGCGAAACCTTCGGTTCTAAAGGCGCGAGCGGTGGGTTGCCAAGCCGCTAGGGCAGCGAGGCGAAAAACATCAGCCAAGGAGTTTGAAAGATCCCGGCCGGAATCCGATGGCAAGTGGCGCGCCCGGCGCGATTCGAACGCGCGACCACCTGCTTAGAAGGCAGGTGCTCTATCCAACTGAGCTACGGGCGCAACCTCGATTCTATTGTGTTGCGTGAGGATTTGAACGTAGTGAGTTTACAATCTCATACTGCAATCTGATACTGCTTGCATGAATGAGAGCCAAACAGCGTCAATTTCTGACAAATCCAGCAGGGATTGGCAGAAAACCCAGTACGCAAATCTTGTCCGCTACGTTCCATCCGGGATCTATTTCGCACGGTTGCGCGTGGCTGGCAAGCTTATCCGTCGGAGCCTCAAGACGGACGGTCTATCCGTCGCCAAGCTCAGGCTAGGTGACCTGGACAAACAAGAACGGCAGCGTGCTGAGTCCACGGATGCAGCCGCACGCGGCAAGATGACCACGGCGGACGCCATCACCATACTCAGGCAGCGCGTAGGGGGGGGTGCTTCGTTGAAGCCAAGAACAAAGGATTACCATGACCAGCGCATCACAGCGTTGCTCAAGTCATGGCCGGGGCTCGACAAGAAGCTCATTCGGGACATCACCAAGACGGATTGCTTGAACTGGGCCGCGAAGTATGGAGAGTCCGCCAGCCCCAGCGCGTTCAACCACACCCAAAGCTCGCTGCGAGCGCTGCTCGAAATCGGGATTGAAGTCGGCGCACGATACGACAACTCGGCCAAGTCCATCAAACGTGCTGCCGAACGGTCTAAGCATCTTGTGTTGCCGGAGACGGAACAATTCGAGAAGTTCGTTCTCGAAATCGAAAATGGCGGCAGTCGGGATTCACAGAACTGCGCCGATTTGGTTCGCTTCCTTGCCTACGGCGGATTTCGTAAAGGCGAAGCGGCGCAAATCACTTGGGCTGATGTGGACACGGAGAAGGGCGAAATCCTTGTGCGGGGGGATGCCATCACGGGCACGAAAAACTGGACGGTGCGCCGGGTGCCTATGATTGTTGACATGATCGCACTGCTTGGCGGACTCAGAGACGAGCGACCGGACGCGAATCCGGGCGACGGCGTAATGAAAGTTGCGGAGTGTCAAAAGTCAATGAACCGGGCGGCAAAGGTTGTTGGTATGGTCCGCATCACACATCACGATTTGCGACACTTATTCGCCACCCGCTGCATCGAAAGCGGGGTGGACATTCCAACGGTTTCGCGCTGGCTCGGCCACAAGGATGGCGGCGCGTTGGCCATGAAGGTGTACGGCCATCTTCGCGACCAGCATTCCGTTGCGATGGCTCAGAAAGTCACGTTCAAGCAAGCGGTGCCCCCGAAGACCAAAGCATCGTAGCGGTTCGTTCCCTCTTTTCAACATCCGCCGTTTACTACTGTCGTCTGTTTGCTTGCCCAGCCTGGCAGCGAGCGTCAAGATAGATTCCGTGAGGCGAGCCCCTAGCTCACGAATCGCATCAGACAGCCCCGCCTCGTCCGTGAAGATCACATCGAACCGCTCGCCGTTTAGAGGCTTTACGGCGTCCGCAAGCCACTTCGGAAGTTTTCCTTTCGGCAACTCGGGGGACATTTTTGCTTCCGTCAGTTGCAGGTTGGCGGCGTTGGTGGACACATCGCCCGGCTTGGTTTGCTCGAACCCCGCTTCGGCAGGTGGTAATGCGACCTGGGCAATTGTTTTTACGGCGGCGTCCCCGTTAACTTCGGGCTTGGCCGTCAGTGCCTGAGTCTTTTGTTCACGGGGCACTTCCCTGGCCTTATCGTCACGTCCGACTCGCTTGGCGGGTGTGGGACTGTCCATGTGGACAGTTGTGGGAAACTCCTCGTTGCGGATACTGCCGACGTAAGTTGGCGAAACTTTACACAGTTCAGCGATGAAACGGTCGGAGCGATCACTAAACTCCGTGAGCGCCTTGACGACCGCCCTTCGTTTATCTTCTCTTGTGCGGCGGTATCCGTGCTCAACATTCGAGCCGAGGGCCTGCTTCAGGGCGTCGATGTGACCGCCTGTGTGGACTTGAGCCCGGATGGACTTTAATCCGGCCAGCTTGGAGGCTTCGTGGCGGTGGAAACCATCGGCCAGCCAAAACCCGGTGCCGTCGCTGAAGACCTCAACAGGCGGCAGCGAGTGCGGATTGTTCTTCAGACTTTGCTCGTAGTCCTCGACGACTTCGAGGTTAAGTTCACGGACTTGCGTGCCGTCCGTTGTCTTGATTTGTTTCAGTTTCAGCGTTTTAGTACATGCGAGCATCAGGGCAGCCGCTGACTGCTTCGCTGGCGCTGGGGTCGGCTCAACGCCCTCGTCTCCACTCGCCGCCCCCGCGCCGCAGGCGTGGGCATGCGGTGTCGGCGCGGTGTTGCCGTTGCCAGCTTCGGCGGTGATCCCGTCCGTTTCCCGGTCGGCGACCAACTTGGGGTCGTCGCCACCGGCTGCTTGGTTGATGTCTTGGGGCTTCGGATTTACGTCTCCGCCCCTGGCCTGCTTTAGCACGCCGGAGAGACTTTTCTTCTCTTTGGAACTTAACATGCCAATGCCTCGCCCGGATTCCGGGTTTGGTCATCGTCCGTTAATTCTTAGAAGAATTGCTGGCAGCACAAACTGCTGTGGGTTGGTGTCTTGCGACAGCAGATTTCATCCGAGGAGTTGCTTGAGCATCTTGGAGAACTGCCAAAGTATGCGCTTATTGCTGGCAGCGATGTTCATTTTCTTACTGACGGGGACGAGGAACTCCCAAGTTTTTTCGTAGGTCATACCGTGTTGAGAGCAACGCCAAACAGCCAGCGCAAACAGCTTATTTTCGATGGGGCTACTAGGGCGGCCCCGCCGTTGGAGAAGATGCGCAGCCTTGCCACGGTGCTTTCGCATCCGTCCGAGAAGCCTTGAAAAGGATTTAGTCAGTGCAGTGTCTGGTTCCGTCCAATCAATCACCAGGGTCAGCTTTTCAACCTCCCCGCTCTCAGCCAGCATCAGGAACGCCCTTCCGACTAAATCAAGCCGGTCAAGCGCCAGTACGGGTTCGCAAATCCTGCTGACGATGGGCTTCTTCGCGGTCTTGAACGGGGCTTTCCCCTTCGCATCAAGTTCCAACCAGGGACGCTGATACTCCTTCAACATCTCAAGCTGCTCCTCCAAGTCATGCTTCCGGGCGAATAGGCTGCCCTCGACTTCCTCCGGTTCAATCGGCATCGCAACATTTGCCGGGATGGTGGCAAGCTCTCTTTGGAGTTTGGTGCGTAATCGGGGAACATTCGCTCGCTGAATCTCATAACGGAAGCAATCGTCGTAGTCCTCCTCAGCGAGGCGATCAAAGCGGTATTCGGATTCAGAAAGCTCGGACTTGCGGCTCGCTACGCCAGGTGACCGGCGATTGTTTTTGGTTGGTTTGGCACCCATGCCGGAGATGTTGTCCGTGGCGGCCCCCGCCGTTCAAGGTTTTTGAAGTGGCAGATTTCAGGTGTGCGCTGAACGTGCGCCTGTGCAGATCGTGACGATGGTGGCGGAGACCGGGACGATCCGGCGTCACGGCACCACGGGCGGACATCACGACGGGCGGTGGCGACCGGAGCGTCCGCCAAGATGAACTAGCGAAGCCAAGGACACTGACGGCGGCGCACGAACGGTTCAAGGCGCTGGTACGGGAATACGAGGAGTTGATCGTGCAAGAGACCGGGCAGGAGCGGGAGGCGAAAGCGGGCGATTAGCCTGGAACAAATCCCATCCACGGGATTGGCGCTCACCGTGTCACCGAAGCCGTGGTTCGGTGTCCCGGTGGCTCAGAAGATGGCCGCCGAAACTGTGGAGCATACCGCTACGACCCGACTACACCGGCCCGGCATCTGAACTTCTAGGGGTAACGTGAGATGTTGCCCAACCCGGTCTGGAGGCGGCATCCATTTCACCACGCTCGGCTCTGGCTCGACAGGCCCGCTTCCCCTCGACGGCCATCGCTTTCAACCGCACCGTCCGCCGCGAAATCTTCACACCGGGCAGGCACCACCGACCCTTCGGTTGTTGATCCAGTACGATGTCCGCATAACACCGCGACGGAATGAAAAAAGACAGACGCCGCAGCAGGTGCTGGCCAAAATCGCTGCCATCAAACGCATGGAACGCGGCCACACGCGGACGATTCACAGGCACGCGGGCTACCGCCAAGCGCCGACAACACCGGCCTGTCATCTCAACTCCCAGGGGTGACGTGAGATGTTGCGCGGCTCCGTTTTTAGGCGGCGGTCACGTCACCAGGCTCTGGGCTTGCTTTGAAAGAACGGACAAAGAAGTTGAGTCATTTAGTTAGTGGTTTTGGGTTTCGAAGTCAACTGGGGAAAGATAGTCCAAGGCGCTGTGAGCGCGCTGGCGATTGTAAAAGCATTCGATGAATTCAAAGATG
>CAIKLQ010000604.1 GCA_903828255.1 uncultured Verrucomicrobiota bacterium | reverse complement strand
GTTTGTTTTTCTTGTTTGGATTTCGCACCACGGGACACCGCGGTGGTATTATTGACAGGTGACAATCTCCGCCCGCTCTGTTTGCGGGCAGGCACTCCTGCCAAATTGGTTGCCGCCGTCCGCGGCGAAAGTGTTGGAATTTAGGTTCATGGTCAAGGGCGGTCAGGCTCTGGCCGCTCCACACAGACCCCAAACCGGGGCCGCCGACGTCGGGCGCGCGCTCGGCTTGACCGCGGGCGCTTCCAGTTTTGCGATCAGCTCCTGAGCGCGTTCGTTGATGATTTCATCGCAGCGGCCCACTTCGGATTCGCGCGATTGCAAATTCTCCCGGACAATCGCTTCCAAGTGGTCAATGTTGTAAAGATAGACGTTGTCCACCGCCTGCACGTCCGGATCAATGTCTCGCGGCACCGCGATGTCAATGAGCACCAAGGGGCGGTTGCGCCGGGAGGGCATGACCTGGGCGAGGTCGGCGCGATGCAAAATCGTTTGGGGACACCCGGTCGAACTCACCACGATGTCCGCCTCGATCATCGCCGCGAGGCAATCATCGAAACGGATCGCACGGCCGCCAAACTCGGCCGCCAAACCTTCGGCCCGCTCAAAGGAGCGGTTCGAGACGAGCACCGACCGGGTTCCCTTTTTGGCCAGATGACGCACGCAGGCTTCACCCATCTTGCCTGCCCCTATGATCATCACCGTTTTTTGGGCCAAATTTTTGTCAAAAACTTTTTCCGCCAGTTCCACCGCCACACTGCCCACGGAGACCGCGCCCCGACCCACATTGGTGCGCGTGCGGATCTCTTTGCCGATCTGCAAGGCGGTTTGGAACAGGCGATTCAAAACCCGCCCGGTCAGTTTCGCATCCTGCGCCGTCTGATACGCGTTCTTTACCTGCCCGGTAATCTCGGTTTCCCCGACCACCATCGAATCCAAACCGCCCGCCACTTGGAAAAGATGTTTCACGGCTTCGGCGCCTTCCCTCACGTAGAGATATGGGGAATAGTCGGTTTCGCCGGCACCGAGATGGCGCAAGATGCCGTGGACGTTGCCGTTGACCCAAGGGGTCGTGCCGTAAATCTCGACGCGATTGCAGGTGGAAAGTAAAACGACTTCATCAAGCCCGGCACCGAGCTTTAGCCGGCAGCCGTGACAGGCGAGCAATGCGGGAGGAACCGCCACCTTTTCGCGCAGGGCGACCGGCGCGGTCTTGTAGCTGATTCCGGCAACAAATAGTTTCATACGCTGATTGCTCCACCGGTTTGACCGAGCGGCCCGAACCATCCGCCGTCCCCACTCCCCAACCGCGCCCTGCGGAAGCTCCGGCTGCCGACCCGCATCTTCGCGGCGATCTCGGTCATAAGCCTGTGGCTTTTAATCACGGCGACATTCTAAGATTGCCTGCTTGCCTTGCACCGCGAGAATTGCCCAAGGCCCTGCATTTTTTGCTGTGTGCGCTGAGAACAAGAAAGGAGCAGTCGCAAATGCGCTCCCAATCCGAAACGCGCGACGAACCAAAGAACCCGAACAAATACGCACCTCCCCGCCCCATCCCGACCGTCGGCGATGCGCTCTGACGATCGTCACAGAATCCACAAAGAATCGCGTGGCGGGGATTCACAGGACGCTACTTCCCTCCAGTGCCGTGCCCGTTCCTGCGGCACGGCCCTCAACATCGCCACAAGTTCCCTCTCCACGCTGGCATTGTGTTCCGGCGCAACCGATCCGGATCATGGAAGCGAGCACCGGTCTCGTGCCATACTCAACACGCCCCGTCCTGCAGACCCATCGTAGCATCAACAGTGGCACGGGCGTCCCGCACGTGTGGTTCGAATGATCGGGCAGGACACCAGTGCCGCCCTCCATGAGTCCCGTAGCGCGGACATTCCTGGCCGCGGGTTCACGGGACTTTCCAGTCGCGTGTTCGAGACCGTGCGGGCAACCCGACCGCTGGAACGGCCGACTCGAAAGTCGCCCGAACCCGCGGACAGGAATGTCCGCGCTACTCCGCGCTCCAGCCGCGCGGTTCATGATCCCAACGCCTGCACCTCGTCCGGAAAGGGGACTTTCCATGAACCGGAGCGCCAATGTCCGCTCCGGCGCGTTGAGGAATCCAGACCGGAAACGCACCGGGTCGGAGACCGGCGCTACGCTCCGCCGAATCATGGCTCCGATACGCGTCCACTGTTGGAGGTGGCAACGGTGGCAATACGTTCGAACCGGTCTCGCACCTGACAACGGTCCCAAACCGGCCCACCAAACCCAACACAACAGCTCGTCACCTGAAAAACAAAAAAACGAGCCCCGGTCACTTGCGCGACCAGGGCCCGCCTGATTCCGAACCGCAAGATACGCCCTACGGCGCCGTCACAGTGATGTATGCATTTGACGTGGTGGTAATGTTTCCCAGCGGGGTGGTGGCCCGGAGAGAAATGCTGTAGCTAGCCGGTGTCACGTTGGTGAAGACGTAGGTATAGACCGGAACATTCGTGGTGATGTTCTGCCCATTGATCGTCCAACGCCAGGTTGTCACGCTGTTCGTGTTGCTGCTCGTGTTGACAAAACCTACCGACAGCGGAGCGGGTCCCGACGTGGGGCTGGCGGTGAACGACACCACTGGCCGATCATATACCGCGACGTAATTGGTGCGCGTCCAAGTCTTGGGACCGCCCGCTGTCGTCACGGCGAGTGAGACTGTGTAGGTACCTTGGCTATTATAGACGTAAGTCGGGTTGGCATTGGTGGAAGTTCCGCCATCGCCAAAAGTCCAACTGTAACTGGTAGCCCCAACACCCAAACACTGGAAGTTGTTTGTGACGGGGCCATAACCAGACGTAGCACTGCCAACAAAATACGCTGGATTGGTGGTGCCAATGACGAACGCATTGGAAGTCACCGTGAGTGTTCCCACCGGGGTGGTGGCCCGCAACGCCACCACATAGCTGCCCGGCGTGGAGAAGGTATAGGGGAGAACGGTCGCGTTCGTGGTGACGTTCACTCCATTCAAGGTCCAACGCCAGGCACTCACACTGTTAGTGCTGGTGCTCGTGTTGGTGAAGGTTACCGTGAACGGGGCTTCGCCCGATAGCGGATTGGCGGCGAAGGAAATCACCGGTCGCGTGTAAGTCCGGATGTAGTTGGTCCGCGTGTATGTCGCCGTGCCACTCGGGCTGATCACCGTAAGCTTAACGGTGTTCGTGCCAGACCTGGCATAGGCGTAGGACGGATTGGCGGCGGTAGAAATCCCGCCATCACCGAATTCCCAACTGTAGTTGGTGATGCCAACTCCCCAACTGGTGAAGTTCACCGTGAACGGCGCATAACCCGTGGTCGCATCCGCGGTGAAATAGGCGCTGTTGGTGGCGCCGATTAGCGCGCTGTTGACTTTGTTCGTGGCATCGCTAAGCAGCCGCGAAATGTAAGTCAGGTTATGGATACCCCAACTGCCATCGCCCAGAACTTCATAGAGGTCGAACCGGGCCTGTTTGATGCCATCGGGGATTTTTAACTGATCCGCGCTGGAGGGGCCTCGATAGTTGGTGCTTCCGAGGCTGCCAGGAGTCGTATATTCCCAGCCATTTTGCATATAGTTCGTGTAGGCGTTGCCAAACAAGGACGGGCCGTTACTGAGGGCCCACCGGTTCAACAAGCTGACCGCGACATTTACTCGATTGCTGTTGCCGGTCTGAGTTGAACGAAATTCACTTGGCACGCTGCCGTGGCAGCCGCTGGCGATACAGCCTTTGGTATCCAAGGCAAAGGTATGGCCGGTGATATTCGTGCTGCCATTGGAGTAGATGGGCACATGGCAGTTGGCGCAGCCATTGGGGGCCCGGGTGTGGTTGTGGGTGACAGGGCTGTTTGTGCCGCCCATGTAGTCATCCTGTATAATGCCGATGAGGATGTTGTATTGCGGCGAAGGATGGGGCGGACGCGAGAAACTGGAGTTGGTCGTCAACGCCACGCTGACGGCCGTGTTGGTCGGCGTGATGACGATATTCGTCTGATAACTTCCGACGATATTGGTCCGAATGTAGGTCACCGCCCCGTAGGTGTTGGTGGTGTAGGCGTAAATCGGAACGTTCGTCCGGTTGGTCACCGGATCCCCGGCCGCGGTAGTGGTGACCAAGCCGTAACTCCGGCCATCCCAACGCGCCCCGCGGGAGTTATGGCACTGAGCGCAGACCTGAACCTCCGGATCATACATGCTGGCAAAGGCCGCGCTGTAGAACACCACATTCGTGCCCGTCCTTTGTCCTTGGGCGTTCAGCGTGTAGTTCGTCCGCTTGTCCGTGGTGGTCGGCATCGTGTAATAGTTCGTGGACCGCATCGGATTGCGCAATTGCGCCGGATGATCGTAAGAATGCGGATCATGGCACGTCGCGCACGCCGCTCCCCACGAGGCCGAATCATGGGCTGACGGGAAGCTCAACGCATTGGTGTGCCCTTCCTGCCGGGCCTCCCAATCCTGAATCATGGCCATGCGCGCCCCCGCCGAGTGACAAATCCCGCAACTGGCCGCGCGATCCAGACCGGGATCGTAATTCAACAGGCTGGTGTACACCGTGCCCGGACCATTACCGCTGTGTACAATGCCCGTGGTGTAGTTGGTTTTCAGCGTCAGATTCGCATTGGTGGTAAGGTAGAAACCATACCCGTTGCTGCTTCCCAAGTTACCAGCCGCAACCACGTTGCCGCCAAGCCACGAAAGCTGGACATCGGGCACATAAACGCCACCGGTGAAGCCGTAACTGATGTCATCCAGCACTTCCGCGTGAGGCGAACTTTCATATTCCTCATACGTGGGATGGTGGGAGTCTTGATGGCAACCGCCGCAGATCTTGGGATCCAGACTGACCGCCGGGCGAATGAGGTTGTGATCGCTGTATTTGTGGGTGGCAGCGGGTCCGTGACAAGTTTCGCAACCCACGTTCTTTAAGTGGGCGGTATTCGGTGTCAAGTCGTACCCATTGGGCTGACCAAAGCCCACCGAATGGCAGACCACACAGGCCGGGTTTTTGTCCATGCCAATGGCCGCCAGGGAGCTGATCGCCACCGAGTGGCGGGTGCCACTCCATTCCGCGAATTTGTCGCCATGGCAACCTGCGCAGGCACCAGCACCTGCATAGGCGTTGGTCTGGTTCAGGCGAAATTGGTAACTATTCGTGGGGTCCGGATTGGCCACGGTCAGGCACCAAGGATGGTCTGCGGCCGCCGTGCGGCCCACGGAATTCCAATTGGTGCCGCCGATCAGAGCGGCTTCGACATTGTACCACCCCTGCATGCCGTACCAGCACACCGTCGTGTTGGTACCCTGTGCGGTGATCGAAGTGATCGTTGATTGCGCGCGGACACCACCCTCGCTGTTTGTGGGCGAATGGTACATGTCTGCGTGCGCGGACACCGCCAGCATCGCTCCCAAAGCGATGGTGGTCAGAAGCCCGGAGGGCGCCGCGTGACTATCACGGGCGGGAAGGATTCTCGAAATATTTTTTTTCATAGGCGCGATTCTTATTTAAGTGTTGTTTGTCATTTCACCACTACCGTTTGGACCGGCCCCCTGCGAACCACAGTTCGTCCGAGAGGCCGGAGGGGTTAATCTCCGCCTTATTTGTCGTGGCAACTGCGGCAAAGCAAACTGCCTTTGCCCGCTTGCGTGCCGACAATCTTTACCAGCTTGGGATTGAGGTCCTTGTCAAACGGGGTGCCAACCTGATTATGCACATCATGGCAGGAAGTACATTCCAGCCGGTGTTTGCCACCGAGGAGGAAGCCATTCACCGTCATGTCATTGTCCGTAACGAAGAGGCCGCTGTCGGGCTGGAGCACGTTCCGCGTGTCCGGATTATACAGCCACTTGTCTTTGCCGGTGCCAATGCCCGCGACGGTGTTGTCGTAGGTCAGCGAGATCGGGTGGGTGTGGGTCAGGTCCGTGCCGAGCTTAGCGCTATTGGTAATGAAATAGGGACTTCCACCTTGAACCGCCCCGCCATATTGGTTGACCGCCACGGTGCCATCATGGCAACTCAAACAGGCCTTGGACGGACCCGCAGGTTGCGCATCCACAGTGGCTTGCAAGTTGGCCACCGGCACATTGGCGTTGTTATACATTTTCCACCCCCCCCCACTGCCATCAGTCGTTCCATGCGCCCAGAGTGGAACCACCGCGCTGTCGCCATGGTGCGGCGTGTGGCATGTGCCGCAAACGCTGTTTTGGTCGGAGGGTTTGACGTTCCAAGCTTCCCCGGAGAAGTCATGCGGACTGCCCACGATGCCAGCCTGAACCATGGCGGGCGTAATTAAGAGCGCGCCTAGGGCGAGGGTTCGAGTTAATTGATTCAGAGTTTTCATTTTGTTCACCTGTATTCGTTGTGTTTGTTTTTCTTGTTTGGATTTCGCACCACGGGACACCGCGGTGGTATTATTGACAGGTGACAATCTCCGCCCGCTCTGTTTGCGGGCAGGCACTCCTGCCAAATTGGTTGCCGCCGTCCGCGGCGAAAGTGTTGGAATT
>CAIKLQ010000603.1 GCA_903828255.1 uncultured Verrucomicrobiota bacterium | reverse complement strand
GAATCCCAACATCAAACCGCGGACCAAAGAGTATTACGAGTTTCGCATCGCCGCCCTGCTCAAATCGTGGTCGGGCTTGGCGGCCAAGGATGTAGCCCGTATTTCCAGTGCTGATTGCTTGGACTGGAGCGCGAAAAACGCTCGGGAAAACAGCTCCTCCTCGCACAACCTCCGCATGCGCTCTAGCAGTTTGCGCATACTTGGAATCATCGGCACCCGGCGGGGCTCGCTGTTTTTCGTGCCAGTTTCAGGGTGTCCCCGGAGCGCGGTTGCGAGTCCGCCACGCGCACCGCGGGATTGGCGCCCGCGCCGCGATCCTCCGGTTTGGATCAAGGGGCATCACGTCGGCCTCGATTTCTTCAGCCAGGATGCGGATCAGACGGAGTTTGTCGGTGGCGGCGAGCTCGCGCACTCCGGGCAGCAGTTCGTTCAGCAACATGCGACCACATTAGGTCGTATGCCTGACGATGGCAACTCCGGAGCAGGCCAAAAAACCGCTAATCCCCACTCATCAGATCAGCGCCGATTAGCGGAGATCAGCGGTTTATTCCGTCCGCGGCCGTTGCCTGTTCGCCGGCACCCCGCAACTCGGAAGGTCAGGGGAATGCAGGTCAGAGGAATCCGACTCCATCCGGCCGCACCTGCCTAAATCCCATTCCCCTGACTTCGTCCGCTGCCGGTGGATGTCGGCGCTCCGGTTCGTTTCTGTGCTCTTTGTGCTCTTTTGTGGCCAATTCCGTTTTGCCGCGAGAGAACGCAGAGAACGCAAAGTCGCAAAGCTGACAGAGTGAGTCCGGAATCGCAGTGGCTGCCCGCTGCCCTCCGCTTTCTGCTTTCTGCTTTCCGAAAGCTGCTTTGTGCCGCAGCATCACGGGCGTGAAACCGAAGTTTGTTCCCAAGCCCGCGCCCAAGCCCGAACCGGGGCTTTCTCCAGCGCAACGCCGGTATTTTTATTTCACCGCGGCGACCACCGGCGCGGCCATAATGATCGTCGAAATCCTGGGGGCCAAACTGCTCGCGCCGTACGTGGGCACATCGCACTTTGTCTGGACGGCGCAGATCACGATCACGCTGGTGGCGCTGGCGAGCGGTTACTACCTGGGTGGGAGATGGGTGGACCGCTCGCCGCGATTGCGCTCGCTCTATTTGGCGCTGGTCGGGGCGGCGGTGTATTTGTGCGGCGCGGCGTTGCTGGTGGAACGGGTGGCTTATGCGTGTCTGGGCGCGAAGCTGGCGCTGGGTTCGTTGCTGGCGGCAGCGGTGCTGTTTTTCGTGCCGTTGGCGTTGCTCGCCACGGTGGGTCCATTCATGGTGCGGGTGCTGACGCAATCGCTCGCGGGGGTCGGGAGCAGCATGGGCCGGTTGACGGCGGTGAGCACGCTGGGCAGCGTGGTCGGGACGATCTTGATTGGTTACGTGCTCATTCCGCTGCTGCCGAATTCGCTCACGCTGATCCTGACCGCCGGGGTGCTGATCGGGGTGGCGGCGATTTATTTTTTGATCTGGGGCAAGGCGGGCGGACCCCAGGCGATGGTGGCGGGGGCGCTGTTATTCGCCGTCGGATGCGGCTTCGCGAGCGGGTCGAAAGGCCGGTTTGACGGAGCCAACGTGCGGGAGGTATATCACGCGAATTCCAACTTTGGGCAGGTGCAGGTGCTGCAGTTGCAGAATCGGCCCGTCCGGCTGTATCTCAACGATTTTCTGGAACAGGGCGGTTATGACACCGAGGCGAAGCAGGGCGTCGAGATGTTCACCTACCTGCTGCACGGGCTGGCAAAGGTCTATACCACGAACGTGAGCGACGTGTTGTGCATCGGCCTCGGGGTGGGGATCGTGCCGATGAAGTTCGCGCGGGAAGGCGCGCGGGTGGACGTGGCGGAGATCAATCCGGCGGCGGTGCCGCTGGCGCAGAAGTTTTTTGACCTGGACCCGACCCGGCTGAAGATCACCGTGGGCGATGGCCGGCAGTTTGTGAACGCCAGCCCCAAAGCGCAATATGACGCGATCATTCTGGATGCGTTTCTCGGAGAAGCTTCGCCGTCGCACCTGATGACGCGCGAAGCGTTCACGGCGATGCGCGGCATCCTCCGGCCCAACGGCGTGCTGGTGATCAACTGCTTTGGCGACTTTACGGCGGGCCGGGATTTTCTGGTGACGTCGCTGCAAAAAACTCTGGCGGCGGCGTTCCCCAGCGTGCGCATCCACAGCGGCGAGGATGCGGGGAATGTTTTTTTCGTGGCGTCGGCCACGGAACTGAACCGGTGGCGGACGCCGACGCTGGACGACGTCCACCCGGCTTGCCGGGCGCGGGCGGAGACAGCGTTTGCGCGCGTGGTTGGGGCGAATCCGGAGCATGGCATCGTGCTGACGGATGATTACAACCCGGTGGATTACCACGATGCGGCGAACCGGGAAGCGGTGCGGCGGAATCTCGCGCGCAACATGCGGGATTTGTGAAGGGAAAGTCCAGAGTTCAGAGTCCAGACGCGCAAACTGCCAACGAAACTGCGGAAACGTGCGCCGCCTGACGGCGGCGGCGGCGCGCAACTCAGAGCAAGGGTTTGAGGAGTTCGAGTTCCTCGGGGCGAAGTTGGTTAGCGGGGAGGGCGCGGGCGATCTGTCGGGCCTCATCGGCGCGGTTATTGGCCGCCAGCACCGCCGCATAAACCACGCGCTGACTGGCCGGGGACTGCGACCAGTCACCCGCCTGACCTTCGTAAGCGCGCAGGGCACTGGCGAAATCCTTCTGCCGCCACAACGCCAACGCGAAGGTGGTGCGATACGCCCCGTTGGCAGGCGACTCTTTCAGCAACGCAGCCACCGTCTGGCGGGGTTCTTCCGGGTCCTCGCCGAGCAACAGGTTCAAGTAGGCGTGTTCGTTCTGGAAGGCCGGCTCTTGGGGCCAGCGGCGGGTCATTTCGACCAACAAATCGCGCAGGTCCGTAGTCGTGCCGGACAACCGGGTGAGGCGTTCGAGTTCCAGAAACGCGGGCCGGGGGTTAGCCTGGCAGGCAGCGAGGGCGCGCGTCGCTTTCCGGGCCGTGTCCAGTTCGCCGCACTTTTCCGCGAAACGTGCCAGCCAAGTCAATTGCTCCGGGTTGCTTCCAGCCAGGCGCAGGGCGACCCGCCAGTTCAGGGTGGCCAGCTTCTCGTTCTTCAATTGCGCATGACATCGCGCGCGGAAAGCCTCGGCGTAAGCGGCCTCCAACGGCATGGGTTTGCTGTCCACCAATTTCAGCAGCCCTGTCCACCGGCCCAGCCCCGCGAGGGCGTCCAGGTGCGGGAGGAAAAAATCCTTGCGCTTCCGGACTTCGCCCAGGGGCAGGGCGACGAGCGTGCGTTCAAATTCGCCGTTTTGATTGAGCCACCCGGCGAACTCGATGCGCTCTTTGGGTTCGGATTTCTGGTAGCGCGCGAGGGCTTGCTCGAGGAGTTCGTCGCGGCGACCAGGCGCGGCGGCCAGTTCCAGACCCAGCGCCGCCAAGTCCTGCGAGGTGGTGCGCAGCGGATGCAGTCGCAGGAGCGTGACCAACCGGCCGTTTTGTTCCGGGGTCAAATCTTTGCGCGGCGCCAGAAACACCAACGCCTGCAAGCCCAGCGGGCCGCGATCATCGGCCTGCGCCCAAAGGTTGGAGCGCGCCGCAGCACGCCGGGCGGCATCCGGCGCGTCGAACTGGAGGGTGGCAAGGAACAAGTTGTATTGCGGGTTCGACGGATCGCGCGCCGCCGCCTGCGTCGCGTAAGTGCGGGTTTGCTCCGGGTCATTGCGCAGCGCGGAGAGTTGCGCGGCCAACCAGAGATTCGCGGCTTGGGTCGGGGCCTCGGCAAGCAACTTCTGCAACTCGTCAGCCGCCTGACCGACTTCGCCCGCGCGGATAGCTTGCTCGACGTAGGCGCGCCGGTCCTGTTCCGTCGCGTGTCCGGTTTGCAGAAGTTGTCCCCACGAATGTAGCGCGGCAACATTCGCGGCGCGCGTCTGGGCTGTGGCCAAGGCGCGTAAAGCCGCAGGGTCTCCCGGCGTCAGCTTCAAGGCGGCCTTCGCGCTGACCGCGGCGGGACCAAAATCATTCCGTTCGAGCCAGCGCGCCGATTCCGCCGTAAGCGACGTCGAACGCCAGTTGGTATAGACACGATACGCCAGCGGCCCGCCAAGCAAGGCGGCCACGAGCAGCACCGCCACGCCGATCCCGAGGTTGATGCGGCGGCGGCGGAGGGCGAGGAGAGATTGCTGGTGGCGGCTGTTGGAGCGGCGGCGGCGACCAGGTTCGGGTGATTGCGACGGAGTTTCGGGCACAGTGGGGGAAGGATTCATGGGACTAAATTTACGGCTCGGCATCCAGCTTGATCAAACCATGAGCGAGGGCAAAGCGCGTCAAGCCGGCCAGGCTGTGAAT
>CAIKLQ010000602.1 GCA_903828255.1 uncultured Verrucomicrobiota bacterium | reverse complement strand
GTTGGCGCCGGGTTTGACCAGCCCGGTGACGTCCTGGACTTGCGGCACCATGCCCAGCAGGGACTCGGAAACCTTTTGGCCGTTGAGCCAGACCACGCTCTTGAAGGCGGCGCCCTCAAAGCGCAACAGCACCCGGCGCCCCTCCAGATTGGCGGGGAACTCGAAGGAGCGTTTGTACCACTGGGAGATTCTGGACGTGGCCGCCAGGGCGGTCTGCTCCTTGTTGAGCAAACTCCTCACGGGCGGCGCATAGGGGCTCTCGTCAAAGAACTTGGATGCTGCCTGGGGGACACTGGCCGCCTCCCAGCCATCGGCCGGGGCCGGAAAGACCGGGACCAGCCCGCCGCCCTCGTGGATCTGCCACTCGCCGTTGAGGTTGATGCTTTGCCGCGTCCGGTCCTGCAGCAGGGTCGCCCCGCCGCTTGCGGTGCCCATGGCCGTGAGCACGAGCATCAGCGCCAGTACCGTCAAGGAAAGCGTTTTCACCCACTGATCCTTCATTCCGGCATCCTCTGCCGCTCGTGTCTGGCCTAGCATCGTCGCTCCTCCTATGATTATCATCGTTATCCAGGTCTTCAGCCCGGCACAGTCCGCCAAATGGCATTTCAGCATCCGGGATATTCGTTTCTTGTCAAGCATGGTCATGTTTGCCTTTAGTATCCAAAAGCATCAAGCTGTCGCCCAAAATCGGCCGGCAATTCTGCGATCGGCAAGGTTGCCAGGCCATTGGGCTATTTTTTTCTTCTAAAATTCCTCAAGTACCGCACGGAGGTTGCCAAGAGCTTCCGCACGCTTGCCGGGCTCCATTTGCCGGATGTTTCGCAGCTTCCATTGCAATGCCGGAAACTCGCTGAGCCGCTCAACGCCGAGGCAATGCCAGTCTGGGTCTCCCTGTTTCATCGACAGCAAGAATTGCCGTTCCTCGGCGGACAGTCCTGTACGGATGAGTTGGCCGATCTCTTCCCTCGCACACAGAAGAGCATCGAGAGGAACCTCTTCCCGGGCCATGCCGGCAAACTCCGCCGCATAGACAGGCGCGATGTCCTTGAAGATTGGCTTAAGAAGTTCGTGCATGGGGCGGCCGTGGCTTGCAAGATAGACCACGAAGGCGCGGCGTATGCCAGGGGTCAACCCTTCGTTTTGCAGGAGCTGATAAACGTCGTAGAGGTCTCGCGGATGTTGGCGGTCTAACGCTGCGCAGATTTTTCCGGCGTATAAATCAGCAACGGAGAGGACGTGTGCGGTTGTGAACCGTTCAAACCGGGCCTGTGCGGTCGCGCAAAGTTCCCGCTTCGACGCGCCGTAGACACTTCCACGAAGGATGGTGTTGGGTTCGATCTTAATGCGGGCATCTGCTGTGGCAACGACCAGTTTCGTCACAATGCCCTGGGCATGCGTAGGTTGAATGCGGCAACCCGGAATGCTGCGCTTCAAGTCTCGAGTCATCTCAACCATCGCCGCCGATAGTCCGGCGAAGGCCTCCTCCCGATTGGACAACGGCAGGTACGTCAGATCGATATCGACCGAGAGCCGGGGCATGTCTCGGACAAACAGGTTGATGGCCGTGCCGCCCTTGATGGCGAAACAGGTCTGCTTCTGAATGTCCGGCAGACATTGGATCAACAGATCGACCTGTTTGAGATAACCGTCGTCAAACATTCGGAGCCTCCGCCTCTTGCGGAACGGAGAGGCGGTATTTCTTGTCCACTGTGCCGCCGCGATAGAACAGGCGGGCACCGGAGCCCAAATCCAGCCGGCTCGCGTCCAAATGCTTTACCCATTCGTGTCCCGCCTGTTCCCCCATCCACAGCAGAGCCCGTTTCACCTTTACAGACCGGCAACCCTCCAAAAGAACCTGCAAGACCTGGGGACGCAAGGAACCGAGACCCGCCATCAGCTC
>CAIKLQ010000601.1 GCA_903828255.1 uncultured Verrucomicrobiota bacterium | reverse complement strand
GCACTGGCACAAAGTAGTTCAGCCGCGTGAATTTTACCTGCCCTTCCACCACGCCTTTCTCGTGGCCACGCGCCGGACGGCAAAAGTGATGCGCAAACAGATAGTGACTTTTGAGTTGGCAGAGCCCCGGCGTCAACCGCCGGCCCTTGCCCCCGCCGATGATTTCCGCCACCGCGATCTTCGTGTGGTCATAACTGATGCGTTTGGGCACCCCGCCGAAAAATGCAAACGCTTGCACATGGCCTTCCCAGAACGTCTCCGTGCATTTCCGTGCTATAAACCAGTGACGGAAGCCCTCGTCGCCGCTGGCTGAGCCTGCCGATCCGCGCCTGACCCCACCGGCTCTAAGCTTTCTGCGCCCCCCCCGGCGCTCCCACGATTTGACCACAACGACTGCCCGTTGTGGGTCAGTCGCCGTAGGTCATTCAAAGATCTGCGGCGCCAACCAAGGCCGCTTTCTTTACACACCATCCCCTTAGTTGTTTCGTTTCCCATGCATCAAGAATACATGCTCCAAGAAGTGGCGCCGCGCCTCCGGGCCGGCATCGGGTCGTCCGTCCGTGCTGGCGGTGAGGACGATTTAGAACTCCTCCAAGACGGGCTGGTGATTGCGCTCGGCCTGTTGCGCAGCGTACAAGCAAAAGGCAAAAAGGTCACCGTCGGTAACATCGCGTATTACACGCTCAAACACCTAAACGCTGGCCGCCGCAGTACAGGCGTTCGCAAAAATGACGCCCTCCATCCCGCATCGAAGTTGAACTGCTGCCGGGTTTACTCGCTCGACGAGCCTGTGTCAGGGTCTGATGAAGATGGCAAGGCTGGCGCCCTGGCTGATGTGCTGGCCAGCACCGCGGACGATCCGGCGGTGGAAGCAGGCCGCAGGCTCGACTGGCAGGCGCTGTGGCAAAAGCTCGACGAGGTCACCAAGGCTATCCTGCGGGCGCTGGCTGACGGCACTGAACTCACGCAACTAGTAGCAACACTGAAGTTGAGTCGGTCCACGCTGCAAGACCGGAAGGAACGGCCGGCAACCCGAGCACCGCCTTCTGCCGCAGTGCCGCAATTTCCGGCTGCATACTTTCCAGCGCCGTGGTCCGGGCCAGCTCGCAGCGTTCCGCGACCTTGACCTGCTCCACCAGTTCCCCGGCCGCCACCCGCCCGGCGTGTTCGCTCAGGCTCGCCGTGGCCGTGGCCAGGGCGGCGCGGGTCGCGGTCAAATCATTGAATACCGCTTGGGCACATTCGGATTGCTTGCCCAGCAGCGCGAGATACGCCGCCCCGGCATCCGTCTCGGGCAGCTTGTCCAGTTCGTCCAACTGCGTCAGTTGCGCCCGCAGCGTCGCCGTCAGTTCGGTGGCGACCTTGTCCGGGGCGCTGGCCAACGCAGTGATCTGCGCCGTCAGGTTCGTCCGCATTAGAGCCAAAATCTTTTTCATGGTTTTCAGGTTTAGTTGTCTTAGTTAGTTCTCGTCACACACTTGGCAGAACAGTATTACCCACCGCCGTCAAGAGATTTCGCGAACTTTCGGCAACTATTTTCAAGACCGCCGCCAACTCCGCGTCCGTTTCCGCCTCCAACCCGTCCGGGTCACTCGCCAGTATTTGTTGGATTTGCGCCTCTTTCTCCGCCCCGTAACGCACCAAACCCACCCCTTGAAAATGCACCCGCCCCGCAATCCCCCCCTTCAACACCGTCACCCGCTGCCCCTGCCAG
This sequence comes from uncultured Verrucomicrobiota bacterium, assembly GCA_903828255.1. Taxonomy (GTDB): domain Bacteria; phylum Verrucomicrobiota; class Verrucomicrobiia; order Limisphaerales; family JADLHS01; genus CAIKLQ01. The sequence goes on along the minus strand of CAIKLQ010000601.1, from coordinate 4,425 downwards.
TCCCGCGTCACCCGGCTCTGCTCGAAGCTGTAACAGTTCAGCAACTCCTCCGGACACAGTTGGTCCGCCCCCAGCAGCACCGGCACGTAGGACAGCCCCGCCCGGGTAAATTCCTCCGGCGTGGTCCGGGCGCACAACTCCCGCGTCGCCGCCGTCCCCCCCCCGGCTCCCGTCTCCACCACAAAGCCCGAGTCCAGCATCGAGTAGAGCACTTCCTGGCTGACCGCATACTTGTGCCGGCCGCTCAGGTGCTCGCCCAAGAGCTTCGGCACCCCCTCCGCCTGCTTGTGAATCACCGCCGCCACCCGCAAATGCGGACCGCCCTTCGCGTCAATCTTCCAGCCCCCCAGCGGCGGCGCCGCAAACTCCACCCCCACAATCGCCCCGAGGATAACCAAACCGTATTGACCGGCGCTAAGAGCACTGAAGAGTGCAGATATGGTGGGTGCGGGAGTTCGGACGGTAAAAACGAATGGATTGGTGTTGCCGCTAGCCGCGTTGCCCCAAGCTCCAAAATAGTTGCCGAGACTCGGGAGCGCCGTGAGTGTAACGACTGTGGCGAAAGGGTAGGCGGGCAATGCTGGGGAGATTGATATGACTCCAGCTCTAGCGGTTGTCGTGCCAACGGTCGTTCCGAAGATCGCCTTGACGTATGTGTCAGCGCGCATGTTGATGGACAGTGGGTTGTTGTTGCCGCTGGCGTCTCCGCCCCAGCCAAGAAAAACCCATGGCGCGGTTGGGGTTGCTGCTATTGAAACGGCGGCGTTGCTTAAATACCTAGATCCGGCGTTGGGGGGCGTGGTGGTAACAGCACCGCCGCCGTCGGTTGTGGCAAGCAGTTCAAAGCTTCTGGGAATGATGATGGTGATGGGATCTGACTCTTGCGAATCAAGAAAGTCGGAGCGGTAGGCAATTGCTCTGACGATGGCGGTCGCGGAAATGGAAAATGGACCGGAGTAGAGATGTGAGTCGAAGGATGGTTGCGAACCGCCGAGGGTGTAATAAATGGCGGGGTTTATGAAGCCTGAGTGGATTGATATTTGGACTGTGCCGGGCACCGCGATGAAATTGTTACTGGGGTGTGCGGCATTTACGAAGATGACTGGTTTAGTTTGAGTTGTGATCTTTGTCAGGAAGATGGCTGTTGATGCGCTTGTGGCTATGCATTCTACGACACGCTTGGGGCGATTGCCTATTACTTGCCGGGCCCAATGGGCTGGGGCGCGACATTTGGCGATCGTCCGACCGCGCTGTGGGTGCTCCCGAACCCGCTGATCCTGAACAACGGCCCCAGCTTTGGCGTGCAAACCGACGGGTTCGGTTTCATCATTTCCTGGGCAACGAACCTCCCCGTCGTGGGGGAAGCCTGCCCGAACCTGGCCAGTCCCAACTGGTCTCCGCTGCGCACCAACACCCTCACCGGCGGCTGGTCCTATTTCAGCGATCCGCAGTGGACGAATTATCCCGCCCGTTTCTACCGCCTCCGCTCACCGTGAGAGGCAAAGTTCTCATAAACCAACTTTGAGAAAAGCTGCCGTCCCCGAATTGGAACCAAAGCGCATGAACGGGCGAAAAACATGAATTGCAAACGACAACGCCGCCGATGTGACCGTGGGTCGGCAGAGCGTCGCCGGGGTGAACTGTTTCCTGGAGCGCAGCACGAACCTGTGGGCCAGCCCGTCCTTCACCCTGCTGGCCTCGGATCTCCCCGGTCAGCCCGGCACGACGAGTTTCAGCGACTCCAACGCCACGGCTCTGTCCCCGCTGTTCTACCGCGTGGGTGTCGGCCCATAAGAATCCGCAACCCGCAATTCCGCAACCAAAACGAAAACCGAAACTCGAAATCCAAAAAGGCAAAGCCATGAAAATAATTCCTTCTGACGGACCTTGGCGGTTCTGAATTCGTGTCCTCTGGCGAGCGCCATTGCCTCCCGTAACCGAATACGCCCTCCTAGGGCGTGGGAGAAAAGCAGCCGACCCGCCTTAATAAGGCGTGGCAAAATCAAAGGCCCAAACTCGAAAGCTCCAAGAATCCGGCGGGAACGTCCGCCGGGCCCGGGTGGTACGCCAATTCACGCAGGAGAAACTGGCGGAGAAATGTTCGCTGAATTCGCAGACGATCCGGAAAATCGAGCGGGGTGACATGAACATCCTGCTGACGACGGTCGCCCGGATTCAGGCCGCGCTGGGTTGTTCGTGGGGTGAGATCCTCGGGCCGGAAGGGAAGCGGCGGCGCGGTAGCGTTTGATTACGCGCCAAGCCAATCGCTGCAGCGCGCCGGAATGCGCCGACTGGCACTCAGGCCGCCACCGGGCACCGTGGGCCCATGCAATTGCTGAGGTTGCACCACGCTGGCCGCCACCGCCGGCCGGCGCAATCGCCCGGAAAAGTCTTGCTCCGTGCCGGAAAAGGCGTAACACCACCAATAGTGTATGCCGTTGAAAACGAATTGTCCCTGAACTGCGGAGCGTCAAGAGCAGCCTTTCTTATCAATACTTCGCCATTCGTTCTCTCGCCGAACGGCTCGCCATGAAGCACTTTGACCTTATCATCGACAAAATTCTTGAGAGCTGGGACTTGTCTCACGCAGCCAGGGAGCTAATCGCGAACGCGATTGATGAGTCAATCCTTACGAACACGGCTTCTCCCGAAGTCACCAAGGATGAGGCTGGTTGGTGGCGCATCCGAGATTATGGCCGCGGTCTTCGTTACCAAGATTTGATTCAGAGCGAGAACCCCGAAAAGCTAACGAATCCCGCCGTCATTGGTAAGTTTGGCATTGGACTCAAGGACGCTCTGGCCACATTTGACCGCAAAGGCGTCAGCGTGCTCATTCGCTCACGTCACGGGGACATCAGCCTCACCAGAGTCACCAAGCACTCTTTCGACGACATCGTTACGCTCCACGCCGCGGTTTCGCCCGCTTCATTCCCGAACCTGCCTAGAACGGAGTGCTGCTTACAAGGCGTCTCAGATACCGATATTGCCGTTGCGAAAACAATGTTCCTCCGCTTCGCCGAGAGCACATTGGTAGAAGATACGAAGTTCGGAGCTGTTCATCACCGCACACCTGTCGGTGGCGTCATTTACATCAACGGCATGAAGGTGGCAGAAGAACCGAATTTCCTTTTTAGTTACAACATTACCTCGATTAATTCTACCATCAAACGCGCCCTAAACCGGGAGCGCTAAAACCTCGGCAGGTCAGCATACGCAGAAAGAGTCCGATCCATCTTGCTCGCGTGCCTGTCCGAAGGGGTTGCACAGTCTTTGTCAACAGGCTTACAGGCTTACAGCGGCGGCGTCTCGCACGACGAGCTTACTTGGCTGGACGTGCAGGAGCACGCCGTCCGTATTCTCAGTGCATCGAAGCATGTTCTATTCATCAACTCGGCGGAGCTCATTACACGTCCCGACCTCGTGGAGGCTGCACAGGCAACCGGATTCCAGATTGTTGCCGTTCCGCAAAACCTCACCAAGAAAATCGAAGGGATTACCGACATTTCCGGCAAGCCAGTCACAGAACTCCGTCAGTTCATCAAACAGCACAATGAGTCCTTCCAGTTTGCGTGGGTTCTCCCTGAGGCACTAACACCAGCAGAACGTGCTGTATGGAACCACGTCACTCGAATCTTAGATTTCATTGGGGGGCGGCCTGTCATTGTTCGCGACATACGCATATCCGAGACCATGCACTCCGATCCATACTCCTCACGAGATACTATGGGGTTGTGGGATCCGAGCAACTGTTGGATTATCGTTAAGCGAACTCAGTTGCGGGAGCTTCCATTATTCGCTGGCACTCTCTTGCACGAAGCTATGCACGCCAAATATGCTCTTTCAGATGTATCCCGAGAGTTTGAGTCTTGTCTCACCCAGCTCGCAGGATAACTTGCCGCACGGTTTCTCAGTCCAACCACCGGCTAACCCACCGAGGATGGGAATGACAGATCCGCGTGTCAGGTATCCGCTCTGTCGTTTGGGTGGACGTCGCGCCGAGCGTCCTTCCCATGCGGTGTGACCCACGGCGCGTCAAAAAGGCCATTTCCGAACAATATCAATACCATGAACCCCTCGCTTCATTGCAAATTCCGCCCGCAACGCGCCGGGTTCACCCTGATCGAATTGCTGGTCGTCATCGCGATCATCGCCATTTTAGCGGCAATGCTGTTGCCGGCCCTGAGCAGAGCCAAAGATAAGGCCAAGGGGATCCAGTGCCTGTCCAACATGAAACAGTGGGGCCTGGCTACCGTGATGTACACGGGCGACAACAGCGACAAGATTCCTTTGTTTGGTGACGTTTTCCCTTATAGCCCGACGACGATGTGGTGGTATCAGAAACTCGCCCCTTACGTGGTGCGAGCGGCCGCCGCCGAAGCGGGTAACTACGAGGCGTTCAGCGCGGATATCCGCAAATGCCCGGCG
>CAIKLQ010000600.1 GCA_903828255.1 uncultured Verrucomicrobiota bacterium | reverse complement strand
GCCGCAAGTGCCGGTGGACTTCTGCCATCGTGACGCTTTCCTGGCGCGGCTGGCGCAGGCGCTGGAACTGGACCCCACCTTTTCCGAACGGGCGCGGCGCTTGCAACCGGCGTATCAGGTGAAGTGGTGCTGCATCATGCTGAACGAGTTCGTGCGCGGTGACCGGGCCCGGCGTGCTTTCGCAGTCGGGGTGGAAGCGGTTGGTAGCCGGGAAACTGTCCAATTGGAGAAAGCCCGTGGCATTCTGGCACTGGCACTGGCCGCATCCGCGTGAAGGGGACTCTGGAAATGCGCCGTTCTGCGTGGGCATTGTGATTGACAGAGCCGTTTCAGGCGGCAATCTACCGCACGAAATAAACAGAAATCAAAGAATTACCCATGACGATCTGGCAGCGCATTAAGGCAAGGCTTGGACTTTACGAGCGGCGTTTCATCCACGACCCGCTCAGGGAAGTCCCTGAGTTACGTGAAATCATCACGGATGAGTTGCAGCAGCGGAACGGATCGGACGCCCGCAATTGTCAGGCGGTAGCTGATGCTTTGGTTTTTGCGGTGCAGTATGCGATTGGGGCTTCGGTGGAGGGCGACATTGCTGAGTTCGGTTGCATGACCGGTCGCACCGCCACCGTTTTGTCCGGCGCGATGGCGTCATTCCGCACGGATAAACTGCTGCACCTGTTTGACAGCTTTGAAGGTTTGCCCCAAACCACCAACGAGGTTGACGCGGCCTCGTTTCACACCCGTGAGGGCACATGGAGGCCCGGCACATGTAAGGGAATTTCACCCCAAGAGCTACGGAAACGGTGCGAAGCATTCATCAAGCCCGAACAGGTTCGGATATATGAAGGCTGGTTCTCAAAGACCATAAGCAAGTTCCCCGCAGGCACGCGCCTCAGCCTCCTGCATGTGGATTGCGATCTTTACGAGTCAGCAAAGGATGTGTTGGACCACGTTTTCGCCAAACACATGGTTGCTGAGGGCGCAATCGTCCTTTTCGATGACTGGAACTGCAACCGGGGTTCAAAGAATTTGGGAGAGAGGAAAGTGTGGGCTGAGATGGTCGCCAAGTACCAGATTGATTGCAGCGACCACGGGTCGTATGGGTGGGCCTCACATAAATTCATTGTTCACGACTACGCCAAGCTTTGACGGATTGCAGAATGGCGTCCTGAGCCTTCCCCTCTCTGCCTAAACCCCGGCCACCGCGGGACCAGCCTGTGGGCTTTGGGTTTCGTTCTCACACCGGTCGCAAGCACTTGCGGTGGCTTGCGCGCCCCCGTGCATCCCTCTTTTCCCGCTATGGTATCGAGGCTAAGCGTAAGCCGTTGGGATTCGTAACTTTCCCGAGATTATCATTGACCCAGCCATCTGTTGGGGCCATAAACGCCTCAAGACTTCGCTAAGGAAGCCGAATTGGTAAACCGAAAATCATCAAGAAAGTTAAAATATGAAATCCCGAACGGAATCATGCACCCCACGTTCCACAGCGGTCGCTGGGATAGCCGCCCTGTTTTTGTTGCTTCTCGCCATAAAGGCATCCGCCGGCTGCGTGGCTACAGCCTCCGGCGTGGTCACTTGGTGGCGTGGCGAAACCAACACGCTGGACCAAGTCGGTACGAACACAGGGACCCTTGCTGGCAATACGGGGTACGCGCCGGGACAAGTGGGGCAGGCTTTTGTGTTTGATGGTCGTGGGGACGGTGTGTCGGTGGGCAACCCGGCCAGTTTGCAATTGCAGTCATTCACGATTGAGGCGTGGATCAAGCGCGGCAGTGCTTCGGTTGTGTCATACGGGCTCTATGGCGATGGTATCATTTTCGGCTACGGTTATGGCGGATATGGTTTTTACATGGATGCCAATGGCTCGCCGGCTCTTACCAAACTGGGCATCAGCGCGGTCAACTCAGGGGTGCCTATTGCGGACACGGGCTTTCACCATGTGGCGGTGACGAAATCAGGGAGCGCAGTTGTTTTCTACGTGGACGGAGTGGCGCATCCGGTAGCGGGGTATGATCCCGGGTTCACATTCACCACGCCCGCGGCTATCGGAGCGCGGGGCGACAACCTGGACAACAGTTTCTTGGGCACGATTGACGAAATGAGCATTTACAATCGCTCCCTTTCTGCCGGGGAGATTCAATCCATCTACAACGCGGGCGGCGCTGGCAAATGCGGGGCTGCAACTCCACCTTCGATAACTTCGCAACCCGGCGACCAAACGGTGGCTGTTGACGGCACGGCGACCTTCACCGTGACTGCGGCGGGCACGGCTCCGTTGAGTTATCAGTGGCAACTGAATGGAAGCAATGTGAGCGGAGCCACCGCAACTGCGCTGGTGCTGGCTAATGTCCAGTTCGCGAATGCGGGCATCTACTCGGTGGTCGTTTCCAATCTTGCTGGCATGGTGACCAGTTCGAACGCGACTCTGACCGTAACCGCAGTTCCGGGGTGCGCTTTGGTACCGTCGGGTTTGGTCAGTTGGTGGCGGGCTGAGGCGAACGCATTGGATCAAGCCGGGACAAACAATGGCACGCTCGCCGGGAATTTGGCTTATGGTTCAGGTCGCGTGGGGCAAGCTTTTGTTTTTGACGGCAACCGTGATGCCGTTTTGGTCGGCAATCCTGTGGGTTTGAATTCGCAGAACTTCACCATCGAAACCTGGATAAAACGCGCCAATCCTTCGGTCGTGTCGTATGGTCTCTACGGCGACGGTGTGATTTTTGGTTACGGGGATGGTGGCTACGCTTTCTACATGGATGCGGCCGGCAGACCGGCACTCAGCCAATTGGGGATCAGTGCGGTCAACTCTGGCGTGGCAATTACGGACACCAACTTTCACCATCTTGCCATAACCAAATCAAACAGCACGGTGGTGTTCTATGTGGATGGTGTGGCACATCAGGCGCCGGCGTACAACCCAGCCTTTGCGTTCACCTCGGCAGCCGCTATCGGGGCGCGGGGGGACAATTTAGGCAATAGCTTCTTGGGGACAATTGACGAACTGAGTGCTTACAACCGGGCGCTCTCTCCCGGTGAGGTTCAGGCCATTTACACCGCCGCCAGTGCCGGGAAATGCACAGCCCTCTCAGCCCCGTTTGTGGTTACGCAACCTATAAGCCAAACAGTAACGGTTGGAGGTACGGCAGCGTTCAGCGTGACGGCATCAGGCACGGCACCGCTGAATTATCAGTGGCAATTGAATGGAAGCAACATCACTGGGGCTACGGCGAGTCTCCTGACACTGGTGAATGTACAAACCACCGACGCGGGGAACTACTCGGTGAGCGTTTCAAACCTGGTTGGCACAGTGAACAGTTCCAATGCTGTTCTTACGGTGACTGAGGCAGCCGGTTGCCTGCCCCCGCCTCCGGGCTTGGTCAGTTGGTGGCGGTCTGAGGCAAACGCGCTGGATCAAGCCGGGCAAAACAACGGTACGCTTGCAGGGAATACGACGTACGGTTCGGGGCAGGTGGGGCAGGCTTTTGTGTTTGACGGCAACGGGGATGGCGTGACCGTGGGCAACCCGGCCAGTCTGCAATTGCAGGACTTCACGATTGAGGCTTGGATCAAGAGAGCCAGCGCTAGTGTAGCCTCCTTTGGGTTTAACGGAGGGTTGATTTTCGGTTACGGGGGCGGTGGGTACGCGCTTGGAATCCTTGATAACGGCACGCCGTTCCTTACCCGGGTCGAGGTTGACAACGTGATGCCGGGCACAGCCATCACCGACACGAACCTCCACCACTTGGCGGTGACTAAATCAGGCAGCAGCGTGGTCTTCTACATTGATGGGGTAGCCCATGCAGCGCCCGCCTATAGCACAACTTACAACTTTGCGACGCCGGCCGCCATTGGTGCCCGGGGGGACAACTTGGGGAACAGTTTCTTGGGCAAAATTGACGAAATCAGTATTTACAACCGCGCGCTGGCGGTTGGCGACATCCAAGCCATTTACAGCGCGGGCAGCGCGGGCAAGTGTGTCGTGGCTGCGGTCCCGTTCCTCATCTCGCAACCCACCAGCCAGACAGTCCAAGCCGGCGCGAATGTCACCTTTGCCATCACCGCAGGCGGCACGGCACCGCTGGCTTACCAGTGGACGTTCAATGGGACGAACCTCGCCGGCGCGACCACGGCGGCGCTCACGCTCACGAATGTGGCGTTCGGGCAGGCCGGCAATTATGCGGTCACCGTCACGAATGCCGGCGGATCGGTCCCCAGTTCCAATGCGGTGCTGACCGTGGTCTCCCCGGTTGCCGCCGTGCGCGTGGTGGGGGTGAGCGGGCCGGCGGGCGGCAGCGTCGCCGTGCCGATTGTGCTGGTGGCCAATGGCAACGAGAACGCGCTGGGCTTCAGCCTGAATTTCGATCCCACGCTGCTGGCTTACGCCAGCCTTAGTCTGGGCAGCGGGGCGACGGGAGGCGCGTTGTTGTTCAACACGAATCAAGCCGCCAGCGGCAAGATCGGGGTGGCCGTGGCCCTCCCGGCGGACGGCGTGTTTGCCGCCGGCACCCAGGAAGTGGCCGTGGTCAGCTTTGTCTTGCCGGTAATTCTGCATCCGGCTGCAACCGCCATCACCTTTGGCGATGTCCCGATTAGCCGGCAACTGGCGGATGCGCCTGGCAATGTGTTGGCAGCCACTTATGCCGGCGGGAGCGTCAGCATCACTGCGGTGGAATTTGAAGGCGACGTGTCGCCGCGACCGGTTGGGGACCGGGCGTTGACCATCACTGACTGGGTCTTGGCGGGCCGGTATGCCGCCCGGCTCGATTATCCCACCAATGCCGCTGAATTCCAGCGTGCCGATGCTGCGCCCCGCGCCACGTTGGGCGATGGCCAGATCACCGTCACGGATTGGGTCCAAGCCGGGCGGTACATGGCTAAACTCGATCCGGCCACGCCGTTGGGCGGGCCGACCAGCGAAGTTCCGGGGCTGGCGGCCGGCGCCACCGGCCCGAGATCCAAGGGCGGAGGCGGTAGCCTCACGGGCCGGCAGTTGGTCGTCACGGATGCGATGTGGTTGCAGGGGAAGAGCGGCACCGTAAGTGTCCAACTGGCAGCGCAAGGTGACGAGAATGCCGTTGGTTTCAGCCTGTCGTTTGACCCGGGGACATTGAGCTACACCAGCGCCACCTTGGGGAAGGGCGCGGCCGGGGCGACGCTGTTCGTGAATGCCAGTCAGGCAGCCCAAGGCCGGCTCGGCTTCGTGCTCAGCCTTGGAACGGGCAGTCAGTTCCCGGCGGGCACTGCCGAACTCCTCAAAGTGAACTTGGTCGGGCCCAATTCCGGAAGCTACCCGGTCGCCCTGTCGCAAGTGCCCGTGCCCCGTCAGGTTTCCGACGCGAACGCTGCGGCGCTCAACACGGGCTACATTGGCGGCATGGTCACGGTGAATCCGCCGCCGACCTTGAACATCGCGCAGTGGGACCAAAATCTCGTGCTATCCTGGCCGTTGTGGGCCACCAATTTCGGGTTGCAGCAATCCGGGGAAATGGTGTCGCCGTCGGCGACCTGGACGAACCTGTCGGCCCCCGTCGGCGTGAGCAACAACCAGAACGTGGTCACGCTGCCGCGGAGTGACGCGCTGAAGTTCTTCCGACTGCAACAGCGGTAATCGGGACAATGAGTCTTGTAGGCGCGTCCGCAGGGTCTGCGGACGCGCCTTTTTCATCCCGTCCCGCCGGATGCGATTTAATGAGCGGTTGCGGATGGCCTGGAGCGCTCTCCCTCACCCCGGCCCTCTCCCGCTGGGAGAGGGAGAATCCCTCGCGCTCTCCACGGATGACCGACCCCGGCGCTCGCGGTCAGATCTTCCGCCAACCCGTAACGGTACACTCGCTGTTCCCTCTCCCAGCGGGAGAGGGTCAGGGTGAGGGAGAATCTTCCGGCCGGATGCGAAGGGCCATTTCTTGAGATGCTCCCCCCGTAAACTGTGATTGCCAACCCCGGCCTTTTCGTCTTGAGTATGCACCCTGAATCGTATGCCAGAGATTGATTTT
>CAIKLQ010000599.1 GCA_903828255.1 uncultured Verrucomicrobiota bacterium | reverse complement strand
GCCACCGCCATCTTCGCCGGTTTCGGCATCGGTTTGCTTTACAAAACCGCGATGTCCGCGTTCAAACTCTGGAAGGACACGCCGGAAAAAGTTTTCGGCGCGCCGCTCAAACACGGTTCGCTTTCCGTCGAAATCTCGCCCGAGTTGCTGGGCGTCGGTTACATCATCGGTCCGAAAATCGCCTCGACGATGATGGCGGGCGGCGTGTTGTCGTATCTGCTGCTCATCCCGTTGATCAAGTTCTTCGGCGAAGGCATGACCGCCGTGCTCGCGCCCGGCACTGTGCCCATCGGCGAAATGTCGCCCAACCAAATCCGCAGCGCCTACATCCTTTACATCGGCGCGGGAGCGGTCGCGGCGGGCGGAATAATCAGCCTCTTTCGCTCGCTGCCCACCATTTTGCACGGCCTGCGCGCCGGCTTGGCGGACTTCCGCAAAGCCGCGGGCGCGCATGTGTCCGTGCTCCGAACCGAACGCGATCTCTCGATGAAATTCGTCGTCGCCGGCCTTGTGGTGCTGGTCGTGGCCATTCTCGCGGCGGGGACGTTGCACATGAACTTGCTCGGCGCGCTGCTGATCGTGATTTTCGGTTTCTTGTTCGTGACCGTTTCCTCGCGGCTCACGGGCGAAATCGGTTCGTCGTCGAATCCCATCTCCGGCATGACGGTGGCGACGCTGCTGTTGACGTGCCTCACGTTTTTGATCGTTGGCTGGACGGGGGGGGCTTACTACGTCACGGCGTTGTCGGTGGGCGGCATCGTTTGCATTGCGGCCTCCAATGGCGGCACGACGTCGCAGGATTTGAAAACGGGTTTCCTCGTCGGCGCGACGCCGAAGTATCAGCAGATTGCGATCTTGATCGGCGCGACGGCGAGCGCGTTGTTGCTCGGCCCGATCCTGCTCGCGTTGAACAACACCGCCACGGTTTACGTGCCGGCGGCGAAGGTCGCGCCCGGTTTGCACGCGCCGCTCGGGACGCAGTTTGCGAAGAAGGAATCGTTGAGCGGCCCGCAGGCCCGGGACGATTCCCGCAGCTACGGCGTCTGGCAAAAGACCGACGCCGCGGGCGGACCGCAGGGCAAATATCTCGTGAACGACAGCGGCGCGGCGGTCTGGCTGGTGGATCCCGGCATCAACGGCACGTTCAAAACGCGCCCTGATGGCAGCGAGGTGCGGAAGTTCGACGCGCCCAAGGCCACGCTGATGAGCTACATCATCAAGGGCATCCTCGATCGCCAGTTGCCGTGGGGCTTGGTGTTGTTCGGCGTCATGATTGCGGTGGTGCTCGAACTCTGTCAGGTGCCGTCGCTGGCTTTCGCGGTGGGGGTGTATTTGCCGATCTCCTCCTCGACGCCGCTGTTCGTCGGTGGGTTGGTGCGCTGGCTCGTGGACCGCTGGAAACGTCGCGGCCTGCGCGAACACGATCTGGACGAGGCGGAACTGGTGGCGGAAACCGATAAAAGCCCGGGTGTGTTACTGGCCAGCGGCTACATCGCGGGCGGCGCGATTGCGGGCATTCTGATCGCCTTCATCGCCGGCGCGCTCGGCGGCTTGGACAGCGCCATCACGAAGTGGGCGGAGAAGGCGAATCCTTTCTTTGAAGGCCCAAATTCCGATCTGCTGGCGCTGCTGCCGTTTGTGGTGCTGACGGTGCTGCTTTACGCAGTCGGGCGGGAGTTGTTGTTTAGCAGCCGGAGCAAAGCTGGTTAGAAAAATGACGAGCGGCGTTTGGATGAAGGACTCTCCCTCACCCCGGCCCTCTCCCGCTGGGAGAGGGAGTATCCTCCGCCATTTGCCGTACAATCGGGAGACGGTGAAACGCGCGGGACTCACGAGCAACTGGAAACGGTCGCGAACTGTTCCCTCTCCCAGCGGGAGAGGGCCAGGGTGAGGGAGAACAGAACTGAAACTGAAATCGAATTATGAAGTGCAATCTCATCATGGCCGTCGCAATCGGCCTCAACTTCTGGTCGGCCGATGAATCGCAAGCGGGTTCAAAGCCCACCGCCGCAGATGCCAAGACCTTTCTCGAAACCTACAACCGCACTTACCAATCGCTCTACACCGTGGCCAACACCGCCGCGTGGCTCGCCTTGACCGACGTTTCCGAAGAGCACACCGGCCAGCGCATCGGCGCGGAGAAGGCGCAGGCGGCTTATCTGGGCAGTCCGTGGATCATCGGGCAAACGCGCGCGCTGCTGCGACACACGAACAAGCTGGATCGCCTCACTATTCGGCAACTGCAACGCGTGTTGCTCAACGCCGCCGGGTCGCCCGGCACGATCCCCGACGTCGTGAACGCCCGCGTCACTGCCGAAGGCCGGCAGAGTGCGACGCTGGACGGCTTCGAATTCAAATGGACACCGCCCGGCGGATCGAAAGTTGAACCGCTCACGGCGAACAAGATTGATGACCTCCTGAATTCCTCAACGAATCTCGCCGAGCGACTCGCGGTGTGGAAAGCGTCGAAGGAATCCGGCGTGGCATTGAAGGCCGGCCTGCTCAACCTGCGTGACCTGCGCAATCAAGTGGCGAAGGAGATGGGTTTCAGTTCCTACTTCGGCCTGCGCGCAGGCTTTTCCGACATGAGCGTGGCCGAGATGAAGAAGTTGACCGACGGCCTCGTGCAGGACACCCGGCCGCTTTACGAGCAGTTGCATTGCTGGACGAAACACAAGCTCGCCGCGCGCTACGGCCAGCCCGTGCCGAAACTGATTCCCGCGCATTGGATCGCCAACCGTTGGAGTCAGGAATGGCCCGGCCTCGTGGACAGCATTGATCTCGATCCGCTCTTCAAAGACAAGTCCCCCGAGTGGATCGTGCAACGCGCCGTCGCTTACGGTGAGTCCATCGGCCTGCCGCACGTGCCGTCGAACTTCTGGGTGAAGTCGGACCTCTACGAGTTGCCGGCCGACGCGAAGCGGAAGAAGAACACCCACGCCTCTGCTTGGCAGCTCGATTTGCAGAACGATGTGCGCTCCCTGATGAATGTGAAGTCGGACGCGCAGTGGTTCAACACCTCGCATCACGAGATGGGCCACGTGTTCTACGATCTGAGCTACAGTCGGCCCGAAGTGCCGATGGTCCTGCGCGAAGGCGCCAGCCCTGCGATGCACGAAGCGATGGCCGAGGCGCTCGCCACCGCGCCCGCGCAATTGCCCTACTTGCGCCAACTCGGCTTGATCAAGCCGGACCAGAAGTTCGACGAGATTCAATGGCTGCTCAACGACGCGCTCGACAAGGTGGTTTTCATTCCGTGGTCTGCGGGCGTGATGGCCGCGTGGGAACGTGATTTCTACGAAGGCAATCTGCCCGCCGACCAGCTCAACAAACGCTGGTGGGAG
>CAIKLQ010000598.1 GCA_903828255.1 uncultured Verrucomicrobiota bacterium | reverse complement strand
CTTCTGCGCCGGCACGAAGGATCGAAAAATCCGCGCGTTTGACAAGGACACCGGCGCGGAGCTTTGGTCGGCGCAACTACCCTGGGTGGGCAACGCCCCGCCGGCAACCTATCAAGTGGATGGCCGGCAATACCTCGTCATCCCGGCAACGGGCACCCGCTGGGAATCGCAACGCGGCGATGCGTATGTGGCGTTTGCGCTGCCGACGGGGAAGTGATGAAAGCTGGAGGAGTGAGGGCGATTGCCTTGACGGCTGCGGTGAATCCGGAGCCGGCAACTCAACCTAAGACTCTCCCTCACCCCTGCCCTCTCCCGCTGGGAGAGGGAGAGCTGTCGTCCGCCTTTGCGAGTCACCGGAGCAGGACTCGGCTGGGAGGTTGCTGGAAAAACAGGGGCGCACGATGGCTGTCTCCCTCTCCCAGCGGGAGAGGGATCAAGGGTGAGGGAGAGTCCTCCGCGGTCAAACCCACGGCCGATTTTGCGGCGGCGGCGCTTCCGGTGTTTTCGAGGAACGCGCAGACTCGACGGTCCGCGCTCCGATCCAACCCGCGCGGCTTCACCCTGATCGAGTTGCTCGTGGTCATCGCGATCATCGCAATTCTGGCGGCGCTGCTGCTGCCGGCGTTGGCGCGGGCGAAATCCAAGGCGCGGCAGACCTCCTGTCTTTCCAACCTGCACCAAATCGGCATCGGCTTTGCGCTTTACCTTTCGGACGCCGCCGATCGTTTTCCTGACCAGCGGCCGTTGAAGACGGCGCTTGGCTACCGGCCTTGGACTGACTGGCCACCGTCCGACCCGCGCGCGGGTTGGGCTTCGCTGACGCTGAGCAATTATCTCGGCAGTTCGCCGGTCTGGCGGTGCGCCGAGCTTGCCGCCTCCGCCACTTTGAGCAAGTTGCCGCAATGCGTTCAACTCGCCCGCACCAACGATTCGTCTTCCGCCGTCGGTTACTGGCTGTGGCGCTTTGACCGCACGGATGATCCCGTGCCGCTCGACAACTTCTGGCTCAAGTCCCCACAGCGGTCGCTGGAAGATTTGCGCGTGGCGAACAATCCGACCGTGGGAATCCCGCAATCCTTGGGCGACGTGGAATTTGCGGTGGACCCTTACTTTCCGAGCACCGCCCCGACCGTCGCCGCCGAACTGAAAGGGCTCGCCGTCCACCGCAAAGGCCGCAACCGGCTGATGCTGGATCAGCGGGCGGAGTTTGTTCGCGATGCGCGGCTGAAGTGACCCCGCAGTACAGGTCTCGCGCCGATCTCCAATTTGAAAAGCCTGCCGCTTCAGTGGCAACTGCGCATGTGAACTGCACCGGACTTCCGTTCGGGAGCTGAAAGGAGTTTGAGACCGGCGCCACGCCTGTCCTACGCCGTGGCAGTCGCCCACCTCACACTGCGGCTCGACCCGCAGCCTCCCCACGCTGAGCATTGTCCTGGTGCAAACTAAAACAGAAAGGGCGGTTCTCGCGAACCGCCCTTCCCATCATTCAATTGTCCCGAGGGATCTCAGTGGGCCTTCGACTCTCCAGCGCCCACGCCTTCGAGATGCACGACCTTGTAGCCGCCAATGGTCTTGAAATAGAGCAGCAGCAGCAGATAGATCGCCGCCATTGTGGCCGGGATAAAGGAATCGGCTCGCAGTGTCTTGCGGTCGCCAGCGATGCTCGCCTCGGCCACGGCTTTTTGCTCAGGCGTGCGTTGGTCCGGCGCGACTTTTTGCGCTTCGGCCAGTTTGGTGCCGTCGAGCGCGGCGGCTTCGGAGAAGAACAGGAACTTGCTCGGCTTTTCCGCCTTGTAGGTCGCGAGCGCGGCGGGATTCGACTGGCTCAACGCCTCGGTCGAAAAACGATCCTTCGCGTAGCCGAGACCCGGGGAGCCGATCATGCCCGCCGACAACATGCCGATGCCACCCATGATGCTGATGGCAATGGCCCCGGTGCGCGGAAAGCGATCTGAGGCCACAGCCAGCATCGTCGGCCAGAAGAAGGTTTTGCCGATGGCGTAAACTGCCAGCGCGAGGAAGGCGACGAATAAGGACGTGATGTTGCTGGCGAGATTCAACCCGATGCACGCCAAGGTCGCGCAAATCACGAGGATGCCCACCGGCGAGATGCCCAGGCGCTTCTCGATGAAGTTCGCGCAGAAGCGCAGGCTGAACATGATGGCCGAGGTCCACATGAAGAGATACTTGCCTTCCGCCGACGTGAACAAGTTGCCGGTGATGTTCTGAATCCAGCCATCCGTGCCAAGTTCCACCGAGCCGACGAGCGAGTGGACGATGAACAGCACGAACAACAGCAACGAGCCGATGGAGAATTTGGTCATGACCGAAACCACAATTAGCAACACACCGCAAATCCCGTAAGCCACGCCGGGTGAAAGCTTCAGCGCATCCTGGCAGAACAGGGTCAGGAGATAGCACACAATCAGTGCGCCAAGCATGCCGACATCCTTGAACATTTCGCCAAAGCTCAAGCCCTTCTTGGAAGCTTCAGATTTCGGCATGTGTTGACCGAAGAACATCACGCCGTAAGCAACCGTCGGGATGAGGTAGAGCGAAAGCTGAAACTGCCACTTCATTTTCATCATGTCGTCCAGCAACCAGCCCAAGGCGCTGCCGACCACCAGACCGGCGGGCCAACTCGCGTGCAGGATGTTCAAGTAGTGCGTG
Organism: uncultured Verrucomicrobiota bacterium; assembly: GCA_903828255.1. Taxonomy (GTDB): domain Bacteria; phylum Verrucomicrobiota; class Verrucomicrobiia; order Limisphaerales; family JADLHS01; genus CAIKLQ01. The sequence goes on along the minus strand of CAIKLQ010000598.1, from coordinate 4,453 downwards.
CGGTTGCCCGGGTAGAGGGTGGCAACGAGCGGATTCGCCACGGCTTCGAGCGTGCCGTTGGCGTAGGCGAAGATGAACATGCCCCAGTAGAGGCTTTGGTAAGCACTCGCACCCGCGGCAGTAAAGGTGACGATCGCGGAAAGCACATGGAGCGCGAACGCCAGAATCACGAGCTTCCCGTACCCAATCTTGTCACAAACGACGCCGCCGATAATGATGCCGAAGCAAAAGCCGGAGAAGCCCGCGCCGCCGATGGCGCCGAGTTGCCCGGCGGTGAAACCGTATTCACCACCCCAGTTGTCGAAGATGCCGCCGCGGATGGCGAAGCCGACGCCAGCGGCGAAAATTGCCATAAATCCGGCAATCAATAATCGCCGGGCATTCGGCGCGATTGCTTCATTGCTCACTTGTAGGTTACTCATAGTTTTTGGATCGGTTGTTCTTGGGTTTGGGGATTTGGGGTGTTTAGTTAGTTAGGTGCTTGGGGATTTGATTGCTGATTACTTCTCAGAGCGTGAACGCCGGCAACTTCACAATCGCGCCGCCTTTGAGAGCGGACTCGTGCGCGCACAGGCCCACGCAGGTCCAGTTGGCGGATTGCTTGGCGTTCGGGAAAGGATCGCGGTCTTCGACGAGCGCCATCGCGAACTCATGCGCGAGGTGCGGATGCGAACCGCCGTGGCCGCTGCCTTGCGTGAAACTCAGATGCGTCTTCTTGCTCGCGTCATAAACGCCGTGCGTCGTGTATTTCGCGATGCTCTTGGGCAGGCGCTTGGCGAAGTCCGGGCATTTGACCGGCTTGGGAATTCTTGGCTCGGGCAGCTTCGCGGTGTGCAGGACGAGCGGTTCGTGTTCGACGAGCGGCCATTCGACGGTTTTCTTCGTGCCGTAAACGTCAATGCTCTCGCGGTATTGCCGCGCGGTGTCAAAGAGGCTGCGAATGATCCGGGCATTCACGTCCGTGCCCTGAAACTTGATGTGCGCGGATTCGACGGCGAAGGGGCTGCCGTATTGCTCGGCGAGTTCCTTGCGGATCGTGCCGCTGCCGAAACAACTGACGTATTCCGCCGGTTTGCCGATCAGTCCCGCGACCGGGCCCACGCAATGCGTCGCGTACCACATCGGCGGGAGGCCGGGCCAGTAGTTGGGCCAGCCGTCCATGTCCTGCTGATGGCTCGCCTGGACGAACTGGAGCTTGCCGAGTTCGCCTTTGTCGAGCAGCTCCTTCATGAAAAGATATTCCCGTGCATACACGACGGTTTCCATCATCATGTATTTCAAGCCCGTGCTTCGCGCGAGGTCCACGATCTTCTTGCAGTCAGCGATGTTCGTGGCCATCGGCACGGTGCAGGCGACGTGTTTGCCCGCCTTGAGCGCGGCAAGGCTCATCCAGGCGTGATCGGGGATGGGGGAATTGATGTGGACAACGTCAACGCTCTGGTCCTTGAGCAGCGTCGCGAAATCCGCGTAGCGCACTTCCACGCCGAAATAATCGCCGACCGCGTTGAGCTTTTGCTCGTCGCGCTGACAGATGGCGTAACAATCGGTGTGGGGATGCTTCTGCCAAAGCGGAATGAATTCCGCTCCGAATCCCAGACCGACGATGGCAATATTGATTTTCTTTGCGCTCATTCCGAGTTGAACCAGTTCTGAACCGCACCGCGCTGTTTGCGTTCTTCGGAGCGCCTAACGCGGTAATGCAATGCACGCAATACACCCGTCCGGTGGCCAAGTGTCAACGCAAAATTCCAACCCTGGCAATCCGCGGGAGCGATTATTTCAGTGAGCGAAGCCCGGAGGTGGGCGGCCTCGGCCAGACTCCGGGCCGCACCCGAGGTTGATCGCGCGCTCCGGGTTGGCCGCAGTTCTCATTTTGGCGGCGCGCGGCTGTGTCGCAGACCCGCCGCAGCGCGTGGATACAAGAATCCGCCTGGTTTTGTGCGCGGGTGCTGCGGCTGGGGAACCGGCTAAGGCCGGGACCCCAAACACAACCCGCAAATACCGCCGCCTCGCCACCGTCGCCGCCTGCGCCGGCCAACCCAACGCCCGCGAGGCCGTGACCCAGCATCAGCAGGCGATGTCCCAAGGTGGTCCCGAATGGCTGGCCCGGTCCCGAGTCCTCGACCGCCTCCGCGCCGGTGAACGGGACGAGTCCGCCCTGTGCGAGGGGCTTGATTCCACGCCAGCACTGCTCATCGAGACCCTCCTCCAAGGCCTCGCCGACCCCGCCACGCTGGTCGACCTGCTCCCCACCGCGCCGCCCGGGTCTGCTTGAACCTTCAGTGCCACGCGAACTCCGCAGTCCAACTCGGGCGCTGCCCGACCGCCCCGGGGAGCGCCCGCCGCGGGCGAGCCATTTTCGGCGGCTCACCGAAAATCTCATTCCCCAAACTTCCGCGCGCCGCAAGGGAAAGGAGAATATGCGGCCAAGATTTGAGCGGGCCGTCCAGACCAGTCCGCGCCGACTCCCGACGGCGGCTACGGTTCCGGGGTTCAAAGTGTGGAATTGTTTTCGGGGAATTCCCACCCCGGCTCGCTCCCCGTTCGCGGCGGAGCGGGAGCAGGCGTTCGCGAATTCGCACTTCCCCCCGACCGGGCTGGTGAAAATCATCGAGCAGAATCATCAGGGCCTCAGCGTGAACAACGCCAACGCCTCGAAGCTCGCAGAGCACAAGCGGACATCGGTTTGCGCTTTTTGATTGCGCCCCCGCCAAAAGGGTGCGCAATTTCCACGTCCGCGACGCTTGGAATTTAGAAGCCTTAAAACTGACGGAGCTTTGCGCGCGGGGACGGCGCGGTTGCGCTGACGAACTGAACCATGATCTTCTCGCTCGGCATTTTCACCCTCCTGGCGCTGGTCGGTGTGGCGTTTGCCGCGCTGACGTGGGCTTCGGAATACCGGCTCGCCCGCGAGCACGAGCGGCCCGAAAGTTTTCGCTGGCTCCGGCGCTGGTCCCTGCAAGGCTTGCTCACCCCGTGGCTGCTGTGGGCGTTGATGAATTTCGGTTTTTCCTTCGAGCTTCAGTCCTTCATGCCGCAATTGCAGAGGGCGCAAGGCACGCCCGCTTGGTGGCCGCTCTACGCCGGTTATGTCGCGGGGGGATTTTGCGTCATCAGCACTTATTGGACGGCGCTCACGCTGGGCTGGATTGTCTGGCGCGCGGGTCACGGTCTGGAAGGCGAGTTGCGCAAGGAGTTTCGCGACCTTTGCCGCCTGGGTCTTGTCGGCATGGCCCTGCCGGCGGTCGGATTCCTGTGGCTGGGCGGCTGGCTGGCGGTGGGGCTGGCCGCCACGGCCCTGCTCGCGCCGATTGCCGGTTACGCCCCGGTGATTCTGCGCCCGAACAAACTTCCGCCGCTCTACGCCCGCGCCATCGCCCGGATCAAATTCGGCAAATACTCGGAAGCGGAAGCGGAGGTCATCCGCCAACTCGAAAAACGCGAGGACGATTTCGAGGGCTGGATGATGCTGGCCGAACTTTACGCGAACCAGTTCAACCATCTGGAAGCGGCCGAGCAAACCATTCTCGAAATCTGTGACCAACCGCGAACCAACCCCAGCCAGCTTTCCCAGGCACTGCACCGGCTCGCGGACTGGCACTTGAAGCTCCGGGAGGATCCCGATGCCGCCCGCCGCGCACTGGAAGTCATCGTGAGCCGGCTGCCCGGAAGCCACCTCGCGCGCATGGCGCAAACCCGTGCCGCGCAACTCCCCCGCACCGCTGAGGAATGGCGGGAGCAACACGCGAACAAACCCGTGCATCTGCCCGCACTCCACGATCCGCTGGGAGAAGCCGCGGGCGCACCGCCAACGCCAGTCGCTGTGAAACAAGCCACGGCGCGCGCGGCGCAACTCACCGCGCGGCTGAAGCTCCAACCCGATGACCTGCCTTCGCGCGATGAGTTGGCGCGGTTGCTCGCCGGCCCGCTCAACCAACCGCTCGCCGCCATCGCCCAGGTGGAGAGGCTCCTCTCGGAGCCGGATCCGCCGCCAGAAAAGATCGCGGACTGGCTCGGCCTCATCGCGGTGTGGCAACTTGAGGGCCTGCACGACCTTGCCGCCGGGCGCGCGACGTTGCAGCGATTGATCCGCGAGCATCCGAAAACTTCGACGGCTTTTGCTGCGCAACGCCGGCTGCAGCATCTGGACACGGAGGAGAAAGTGCGGATTGCTGACGCAAACAAACCCCCGCCCCTCCGCATTCGCGTGGATTCCGGCGAGAAGCCAGCCTGAACTGAACGCAGCGCCGCTGGGAGTGCAGCGGAACGCCGAGCGGAGTTTGGCAGATAACGACGCCCGCTGTGCCGGGTGCGCTTCAACTGTTTCCGCTCCGCGTTCGAGGCTCGGCTCGAACACCGCTAGGTTGTTGCCGATGTTGCCCGAGCAGCCGAAACCCAGCCCACCCACCATCTGCGCGCAGAGATCGGAGATGATGTCGCCGTAAAGATTCGG
>CAIKLQ010000597.1 GCA_903828255.1 uncultured Verrucomicrobiota bacterium | reverse complement strand
GCCTTGTCCAGCTTCGAGCAGGCCAGCAAGAAGTTGAACAAGCCCGCCGCCGCCCGGCTCCACGCGCTGAACGGCAAAGCCCCGATGCAGTTGGTGCTGCAACGGGCCGACCGCGACGAAGTGCTGGACGTGGCGGAGCGCGGCGGGTGGCGGGTGCAACCCGCGTTGCTCGCCGCCGTGCAAGCCGCCATTGCGCAGTATCATGCCAGTCGCGCCCCGCTCTATCCGCTCTCGGATATTCAGCGGCTCGGCTACACGGACGAGGAGGATTTCCTGGTGTGCAAGAAGGATTTGGCGCTGCCGCCCGAGATTAAGATTACGAGTAAGAGTAAGATTAAGAACGGTGCGGAGTCCGCCCCTCTTAATCTCAATCCTAATCTTAATCTTAATCCCACTCCCGTCATCTTCCGCGCGGGCCGCAAGTATCCCCTCCGCTCGCAGACCATCACCGTGACGCGCAAGACGCAGAAGCCCAATCTCGTCGGCACGCTGGAGGATTTTGAATACACCGGCCAGGAGCTGGCCATGTTCCTCGATCAGAAGGAATGGAGTGATGGAACATTGGAGCAATGCGGTGCTGCCACCTCCAACACTCCACATCTCCAGCCCTCCAACACCCCCTCCCGGGAATACAGCTTCCTCGATGCGAAGCTGCGGGCCGACAAGGAAACCCGCGTGCCCGAAGCCCGGCGGCACGGCCGGGGCGTGGCCCTGCCGGACGCGCCCATTGACTTCAGCCTGCAAGAGCTGGTCGAACACTTCACCATCCCCGCCGTGCCGGACGTGGCCACCGTGAATCCGGAGGGCTATGCCACCAACCTGCGCCGGCTGGAAGAACTGGAAGCCGATGCCAACCGCCAGTGAAATCCGAAATCCGAAATCCGAAATCCAAAACCCCATGAACCCCACCCCACTGCTCCCTGAACCAACTCGTGGTCGGTTGATGGCACAAGACCGGGCACGGTTACAAGCGTTCGATATGGAACACCAGCGGGACCGCGCCGTTGCCTGGACCACGCTTGTTCGGCCGGGTCACCACGGGTGCTCCTCTCCAGAAATGTGTGCGTTAGTCTTCCGGTCGCGGAGACGTGGGGAGTAATTGATAAGGCTGTTCTCGACAATATCGCCAGCTCTTGGATGGGCGGCCCGAAATTGGATGTAGTAATTCTGATTCACCATGAGAGAGAACCAAACGCCGCCGTGTTCCACGGTTGGCGCTTGCTCGATAGGGAATTTCGGGAAGACCACCCGTATGTCCCTGACGGTCATGCCCGCGTGGATCTTCGCCATGAGCTGCTCAGCCTCGTGTCTGCTGATCGAAGAAAAAGCATTGGTGCCGGAGCTTGATGTCACCAGCAGCGGCTGCAGGTGAGAGCCATTCGTGGGCTGGACAGGCTTGCATAAGTTCCGTTCTCATGATGGGGGCGCTACGAGGTCGAACGTTCCGGCTCACCGACGCCGGGCAGATGGTGTCCGATTCTCAACTGAGAAGCGATTCCGGCTTTGCCTGCAGCCCGGTTTGTTGGGCCGACCCAGCGCGATCTCCCGGCGCTAGCTGCCGTGACGGGTTCCGCATACAAAATCTAGTCAAACCATTCATGCTCTCGTATCCGCCCGTCGCCATATTTCAAAGTGAACAGAACGCTCTGACGCTCTGTAAGCCGTCGTCTGATGATCATCGGCTCTCCTGCAAATGGACCCGACTCAATCTTCAGTCTCTCACCAACTCGCTTAAGCTTTGGATACCGTTCCTGCAAAACTGCTGCGTCTGGATCGTCCTCGGAGCGCGTCATAGCATCAATCTGCCGAACATCGCACATCACTGGTGGCGAGCCAGCGACGTCCAGCATGAAACCAGGACGGAGTCCCGCCGTCCAGTGCATGTGCCTTGTTCGGCTGTTGTCCTTCCGTGCTGACCATCGCTTCATCTCCAACCCAACTTTCGCAGTGCCTCTTCCGCGCGTGGCTGGTGCTGTCGCGCTGCGGCTTCTAAAGCCAGGGTCGCCTCCTTGCGGACGTCCTGATTCTGCGCTGCGGCCAGCGCCGCCAGGCTGTTGATGGCGGTGGCGTTCCCGGCAGCGGCTGCCGTTTCCAAACCCTGGGCCGCCAGGAACCAGAGCGCCCGCTGATTCTGATCGTCAGCGGTGGCGGCAAGCGCCTGGATGGCGCGCGCGTTGCCGGCATCGGCAGCGGGCTTCAAAGCGGCAGTCGTTGATGACCGCAGTAACAGATAGCTCTCCGGATCGAGCAGGGGCTTCAGTGCTTCCTCGTTGCCCAGCCCTGCCGCCTGCCCCAAAGCACCCACGGCATAACCTTGCAACTCCCGCATTCGCGACGCCTGCCATACAACTTGCAGGGTCGTTGCGTTGCCTTTCCCGGCCTCCGTAGCCAGCGCCTCAAAAGCCTGCCGGATGTCTGACCGGGCAGCATCCTGCTCATTTGTGTTCATCGTGCGCACGGCTGCCGCTAGCCTTGCTAATTTATCCAGCGCCCCGGAATCTCCCTGCATGGCAGCGAGCGCAAATTGCCGCGCCTCACCTGCTTGATGCTCGCCTCCAACCTGGACCAGCGGAGTTTGTGGCGCGTCAGGCGTGCCGTTGGGACCAGAGCGTGTGACCTGTTCCCGTAGTTGTCGCACTTCATTGCGCAGCCGAAGCAACTCAAGCTTGTCCTTCTGGTCCAATTCCGTGGCCTCGCTTCCACGAGCCACCCAGGTCTGAATGGGGGTATCCGCTGCGAAAGGCTGCGCCTGGGCGTGCAACAACTCGTTCTCCTGACGCAGATTCCGGATTGTTCGCCACTGAAGCGACAGCATGTAGAGCGCGGCCAGGCAACCTGCCCCAGCGATTCCCCGCCACACGGCGCTAATTCGAAACACAGTCGGAGTATTCATTGGCGACGGAGTTCTTGCTCAGCCGAACGCTCCGCCTGAGCTACAGGCCACCCCGAAACTCACAGACCGCCCGCGACTGACGTGGCGGCTGTTAGCTCCAGGCGGCTTGTTATCCGCCCGATTTAGGTGCGTTCCGTCTGGCGAATTCATAAATGCCCAAGCCCAGCATAATCACGGCTCCAACCAATAACAGCGCCGAAAACCACCGCGACTGCCCAGGCGTGTATATTGACAGCAACAACAGACAACAAGAAATCCCGACGCCCAGCCCAAGCCAGCGCCGTGGCCAATCTGAGCGAAAATTGGGCGTCGGCGTGCTCATACGGGATAACGATTTATTACACGGGTTCGTATATTGAAATCCCCCGGTTGGTTTGAACCTTCCGCACCCCGCAGCCGGCAGGGCCAAATTCCAGTTCGCCTTTCATCGTGGCAGATTCATCCGGTGGGCCAGCAAAGTCAAGCGCCGCTCTCCCATCCCAGGCCAAGGGGGCGACAGCCTCCACCGCGCTTCCCGTCGTCGCCACCGACTCGGCTTAACCCTTAACTCTCAATCCTCACTCAACCCCAAGTAACCTCTATGTTCAAATTC
>CAIKLQ010000596.1 GCA_903828255.1 uncultured Verrucomicrobiota bacterium | reverse complement strand
GGCTGAAGCCCGCGCGCCGGCGCGTATTGACCGCTCGTATTTCCGGCGGTATCGCGCGGCTTGTCTTTCGGAACTGCTTTTCTTAGGCTCGGCCATGCTTAATAAATTACGCAATTCCATCCAAGTGACGGCGACCCTCTTCGTCGTGACGGCCAGCCTCCACTGCATCCTCTCGGCCCACGGGGCGGAAACCAAGAGCAAGCTGGAGAGTGATCCGGGAGGTTGGAAGGACATTCTCCCGCCGGCTGACCTCAAAGGCTGGTATCGCGTGCCCGTGCCGCCCACCGGCCAACTGGGCCGCGAACAGTGGCATGTGGATGCCGACAAGAAAGTTCTGATCTGCGATGGCGACGGCGGGCATGACATGCTGCTGCTCGACAAGGAAATCGGCGACGCCATTTTCCACATCGAGTTTTGTTACACCAAGATCGCGGACAAGAAGGGTTACAACAGCGGCGCTTACGTCCGGAATTCCAAGAACGGCGCGATCTGGCATCAGGCGCAATTCGGGGATGCGAAGGACGGCTTCCTGTTTGGCCAGACCCCGGCCGCCGAGGGCCAGAAGAAGTCGTTCAACCTGAGCAAGGGTGTGACGGACATGCGGGTGAAACCGGCGGGCGAATGGAACACGATGGAAATAACCGCGCAGGGCAAAGTGTTGACGCTCTGGGTCAATGGTGCGGTGACCTGTCAGTTTGAGGAGTGTAATCAGGAGCAAGGTTTTCTCGGCCTGGAGGGCGAAGGCTACCGCATTGAGTTTCGCAATTTGAAAGTCAAAGCGCTGCGCTGAATCGGCTCCAAAAATCAATGCCGGCCGGACTTTGACGCAGAGACAAAGCACGGCGGAGTCGCCGCCGTGGCCAGGGCTTACGGTTTCCGTTCCAGCACCAACTCGACGAAGTGCAGCGGGATGAGCGAATCGCCGCCATATCGAACTTGGTAGGCAAATGTATTCCGGGATAGATCTTCCGCCTCGCCAGCCGCGAGAACTGTTTCCACCACCGGAGCGGAGAGGCTCAAGACAAATCGCGTTTGGCCGCCCGCCTTGATCGGCCCCAGCAGTTTGAGCGGAATGGCAGCTTCAAAAACAACTCGGTCCGCCACCAATCGGCTTGCGGCTTTCACTCCCGGCACGCGAGTCTCTGGCTTCTGGCCGGGGGTTCGATCCCGCACCTCGGTGTTGTTGCCCTGGCGGGTAAAGCCAAGCCGGATGAGGTCGCGCCCAAACTCGGCTTCGTTCGCGCGCGTGGCCAAGCCGATGACCAGATCGTCGGGAAACGCCTCTTCCGCTTCTTCCTCCCCGGCCTGCACGGCACGTCGCGGGGAGGTGACGGCGAGGTAGAGGGTTTCCCGATCGTGCAACGCTTGCACTTGCGTCGCGGTCGCCGGGCGGGTGCCGAGCGCGAGCGCGGGAACCTGCGTCCACTCCGGAAGCTTGCCGTCGAGCAACAGCGCCTCCGGTTTGAACGGCACCGCGAGGCGCTCCGTGAAAACGAGTTGCCGGTGAAACCGATGATGCGTCCCGCCCGCTGCTACTTCAAATTCCAGCCAGGGCAGGGAGTGGATGTCGGTGGTGTCCTTGAGCGCCTTCATGGTGAAAGCCGGATGGGCGGTTCCGCCCGGGGCGATGCGCAGGTCAAACGCGCGCGGCTCGACTTGGAACGAACTGGGATCCACCTGCCAGGTGGCCTTGCCCACCAGCCAGTTCTGGTAAGGATTCTCAATCGCCACCGTACATTCCGCGCCGGCCCGCAAATCTCGCGAACCGCGCAGGATTCCCATCCGGGTACTGTGGCGGTCGGCGAAGAGTAGTCCGCCCATGATGTCTGCTTCCAGGTCGGTCAATTCTCCGCGCCCCGTGGCGACGCGGAGATCAAACGTGTCCCCCGTGACCTTGACGCGCAGAAAGTGGTGTTCCCCGCCGGACTTGCGATAGTCCGGCATCAACTCCGCACCGCCACCGCCGGTGACGAAATAGCGGATGCCATCAATCGTCCGCGTCGGGCCATAACAATGGAAATGCCCGCCGAACACGCCCGTCACGCCGGATGCCAGGAACAGCGGATGCAACGTGTCGCGCCAGAACTCGTGGTAGGCCGGCTTGATGCGCTCCGGCTCCCAAAGCGGGAAGTGCAGGAAAACAAACACCGGGCGCAGTTGATTCTGGCGGAGATCATTTTTCAGCCACTCCAATTCGCGCGTGCCCAGGTATCCCCACCGGCTTTCCTCACACGCATCCAGCAACACGAAATGAGAACCGCCGTAATCCAAAGACTCGTAGAATTTCCCGAACCGGCTCGCATAAGTCCGCCGGGCCGCTTGGGAGAACGTGTCGTGGTTTCCGGGCACTTGGTAGTAAGGCATCTTGAAGTGCTTCACCGCGGATTCGTAACGGTCCCACTGTTTTCCTTTGGGCATGCCGTAGCCGTAAATCAAGTCGCCGAGATTGATGACCAGCGCGGGTTTCTGTTCGTTGATCTTCCCGATGAGACCCTCGAAAACCTGGAAATTCTCGCTGTGAAATCGCGGGCGAGTGTCGCCAATGACCACGAAGTCGAACGACTCCGCCAGAGCGCCGAGGGCCAGCGTCCCGCCGAGCAAACCGAGGAAGAAAACTTTCATAAGCGGGCGATCGGTTCAGCGGCAGGGTCGGCTTTCTCATGCCGCCCGCCAACGGGCCACCTTGGGCTGAAACCTACGCTAGGGAATCTTCGCAGTAGCAGCGCCAAAGTCAAAATAGGATCGCCAACTGAAAAGGTCCCCTCTGGGCACTGTCACCGGAGCGCCAGACGGCATGTTGCAGCGGTGGTGACAACCAGATTGTCCCGCCACCCGGCCAAGCTCAAAACTTTTCTCGAACTCTCCCGACGGACCGGTAAGCTTCCCCGGCATGGCGAAAAAGATTCTCATCATCACTGACGACTCCGGCGAATCCCTGGAGATTTACTACGCGCAACACCGTTTCCGCGAGGCGGGCTATGCCGCACCGATTGCGGCCACCAAGAAGAAACTGCTCCACGCCGTTCTGCACGATTTTGAGCCGGATTGGAACACCTACGTCGAGCGCCCCGGCTACCGGATTCAGAGCGACCTGACCTTCGCGCAGGTCAAGCCGGCTGAGTATGCGGCGGTGATGTTGATCGGCGGGCGGGCCCCGGAGTTCTTGCGGCATGACCCGAAGGTGATCCGGCTGGTTCAAGAGTTTGACCGGTTGGGCAAATGGATTTTTTCCATCTGCCACGGCGTGCAAATTCTGGTGGCGGCGGGCTTGGTGAAGGGGAAGAAACTGACGTGTTACTGCAACGTGCGTTTCGAGGTGGAACAAGCCGGCGGCACTTGGGTGGACAAGCAGAGCGTCGTGGATGGCCGGTTGATTTCCTCGCAGACTTGGGAAAGTCATCCCGAGTTTTACCGGGACATTTTCGCGAATTTGGAGAAGGCTTAATTCCAGCCGCCAGTGGTTATGAAATCGAAGTCGCTTCTACTGCGCGCCGTTTTGGCAGCCTTGCTTTCCGGTTGGAGTCTCACCGCAACTGCCGGCGAACTCAGCCCCATCCCGCTGCCCGCGCCGCAGACTGAAGGCGGCAAGCCCTTCATGCAGGTGCTCAAGGAGCGCCGGACCACGCGCGAGTTCAGTGCCAAGCCGCTGCCGCCACAGATGCTCGCGGACCTGCTCTGGGCCGGGTTCGGGTTCAACCGCGTCGGCACCACGAATCGCACCGCGCCGTCGGCCATGAATTCGCAGGAGGTTGACCTCTACGTGGCCATGACGAACGGCGTGTATCGCTACGACGCGGCAGCAAACCAGTTGCAGCCCATCGCCGCCGGTGATTTTCGCGCGAAGACCGGCGGCCAGGACTTCGTGAAGACCGCTCCAATCGCGCTGCTCTTCGTCGCGGACCTTCCGCGGTTGGGCAAAGCGAAGCCGGAGGAACGCGAGCGTTACGCTTGGATTGACACCGGCTACATCAGCCAAAACATCTACCTCTTCTGTGCTTCCGCCGGGCTGGCCAGCGTGGTGCATGAACTGGATCGCAGCCAATTGGGAGAAATCCTGAAGCTCAAGCCCGATCAGAAAATCGTGATCGCCCAAGCGGTGGGCTTTCCCAAGGAGCCGTAATCGGCGCGGGCCAACCCACCGGATGAGCATTTGCTTTTTTGACTCGGCGCAGTGCAAATGAACCCAACCCCGAAACGGCAAAGCATACTGGGCACGTTCACGATCGGCGCGTCTCGGTTGCGCATCGGTTGAGGTGGGGACGAGCCGTCCCCACCCCGACAAAAAGCGCCGGCGGCACCCGTGCGAAGTATAGTTCACCGCTAGCTCGCGGTGCTGACTTCGCTGGCGGAACGCGGGTCTGTGACCGCAGTGCGGCGGCGGCAATGCGGAGCCGGATTTTCTCTGTGAGCGCCCGTGCAGCATCGTGCGGCGAACCACAGGTCCGTGCTCCACTCGATTGCCGATTTCACTGGGCGGGCGAAAGGTGCGGGCTGGCCATCTGATGATGAGGGCGGCGAGGCGGGGTTCGCCCGCTGGCGCACACGATCAATTGACGAGCAGGCTCAGAACCCCTGATCCCAGGGAAATTGGCTGATACCAGACTCCCCTGTAAAATGTCCGAAAAACCGGGTGATTGCTAGCCCCAGTGAAATGTCATCGCGCTCTGAAAGTGAAGCGCCGGGTTAGTAGTTTTGAAACCGGCCACAATCGGCTGGCAAAGCCCGCGTCGGAGTGCGCCCGTCCCGGAAGCGGTGGCGTGGATTTGAGCGGGCGACCGCGGTCCAGGGCGGCCACCGCCGCCAAAGCAAATTTTCCAACCGGCACGCCGGACAATTTGCCGCGGCGTCACTTTCATCACTCGCTTTCATGCGTTACAGCGCGGCGATTACGGTTGCTGACCTTCGGTTTGGAGCTAAGGTTAGCGGCAACTTGACGCGGGGGTTTTGGCCCGGTTGACGGGGATCAAATGAAGAAGCGCATCATACTATGGAGCCTGTGTTTCCTGGCGGGCCTGGCGCGCGCCACGGTGCTGGTGTCGGTGCAGGACACCAATGGCCTGGCCGCGATCCGATACCAATGCACCGCCGGCGAGGTCGTGCGGTCGTTTGCCCTGGATGTGTCGGTGAACAAAGGAATGATCGTCGGCATTTCCAATT